>JBBIOE010000001.1:0-3640 GCA_037443525.1 Archangiaceae bacterium
CTCACGCCCGACGGCCGCGCGCTCGACGCCGAGCGCCTCGGGCCGGTGTGGAACTTCGGCGAGCTCCCCTGAGCCGGTGAAGAAGGCCCCTCACCCCAGCCCTCTCCCCGTCGTTGCGGGGAGAGACTCCATGAGCTCCGCGCATCACAAGGGATGAAACTCTTCGGTTGAAGAAGTGCGCGGGTCAGTGATTCTTCCACCCCGTTGTAGCCGGGGGAGGTCGACTCACCCAATGGTGTTGCGCGCCCGAGGGAGAGACTGACCCGCGCAGCGCAGACGTATCACGATGTGCCCCAAGAGGGCGTAGGACAGGTTCTCAAGATCGCGCTGCGTCCCGGTCCACTCGTGGAGGCGGACATGGACGTGTTGTTCGATGTGGTGTGCGGACTCGATGTGCACAAGGACTCAGTCGTCGCGTGCATCCAAGAGTCCGCCGGAAGGCGAACGAAGACGGAGGTGCGCACCTTTGAGACGCACACCCGTGGTCTCTATCAACTGCGAAGCTGGTTGCAGGAGCGGAAGGTCGAGGCTGTCGCGATGGAAGGCACCGGCATCTACTGGCGCCCGGTGTACGCCATTCTCGAAGAGGCCCCGGCTGCTTGGAAGCTGGTGGTCGGCAACGCGATGCACGTGAAGAACGTGCCGGGTCGAAAGACCGACGTGAAAGACGCGCAGTGGCTGGCAGACCTCGTCAGGCACGGGTTGGTGCGCCCCAGCTTCGTTCCTCCCGAAGATGACGGTTCTCACCGGCTTTGACCCCTCTGCGGGGAAGTTTCTCACGAGCATTGACCCCCCTCGGGGTGGAGTTTCTCAGGGGCATTGACCCCCCTGCGCCTGCGCGACGCGGCTAGGCCGCCCGCACCAGCCATGTCGGCTGGGACGGGAGGCCCAGATGGCGTTTCGCGAGGTGTCGATGCTCGAAGTGAAGGAGGTCCTCCGGCGGTGGCTGGCCGGAGAAGCGAAGAAGGCGATCGCCCGCGCGGTCGGCGTGAGCCGGAACACGGTGCGCGCCTACGTGAAGGCGGGCGTCAAGTGCGGCCTCGGGGGCGCGGCGACCGTCACCGACGAGGGGCTCGTGGCAGTGATGGACGAACTCTGCGGCGCGCAGCTCGAGCCGCAGCGCGGCGAGTCGTGGGCCACGTGCGAGCGTCACCGCGACTTCGTCGAGGGCAAGCTGAACGAGGGGCTGCGGCTCACCAAGGCGCACCGGCTACTGCAGCGCCAGGGCGTGGTGGTGCCGTACGCGACGCTGCACCGCTTCGCGGTGAAGGAGCTGGGCTTCGGCGACAAGGCGCCCACCATTCCCGTGGCGGACTGCGCGCCCGGCGCCGAGGTGCAGCTCGACACCGGTTGGATGACGCTGCTGGAGCCGGACCTCCTCGGCCGCCGGCGGCGCTTCCGCGCGTGGATCTTCACCTCCGTCTACAGCCGGCACCGCTTCGTCTACCCGTGCTTCGAGGAGACGACGAAGTGCGCCATCGAGGCGTGCGAAGCGGCGTGGGCCTTCTTCGGCGGAGTCTTTCGCGTCGTCATCCCCGACAACACGAAGGCGATTGTCCAGCGCGCGGACCCGCTGGACCCGCTCATCAACGAGGCCTTCCTCGAGTACGCGCAGGCGAGAGGCTTCGTCGTCGACCCGACGCGCGCGAAGAAGCCCCGCGACAAGGGCCGTGTCGAGCGCGCCGTGCAGCCGACGCGCGACGACTGCTTCAGTGGCGAGCGCCTGCGGAACCTCGACGACTGCCACCTGCGGGCGCGCGCGTGGTGCCTCGACGAGTACGGGATGCGGCGCCACTCGCGGACGCAGCGCCTGCCGCGCGAGGCCTTCGAGGCCGACGAGAAGGCGAAGCTGCTGCCCGCGCCCACCGACGTCTACGACGTGCCGCTGTACGCGGACCCGAAGGTGGGGCTGGACCAACACGCCGAGGTGGCGAAGGCGCTGTACTCGCTGGCCTTCGAGTACCGTCGCAAGACGCTGCGCGCGCGGGCGGACCGCACGACGGTGCGCTTCTACTTCAACCGCCGCCTCGTCGAGACACACCCGCGGATGCCGCCGGGCGGGCGCTCGACGAAGCCGGAACACTTCCCACCCGAGAAGCTGGCCTACGCGCAGCGGGACGCCGGCTTCCTCGTGCGCCAGGCCGAGGCCCAGGGGCCGAACGTCCACCGCTTCGCGAAGGCCCTGCTGGAGCAGCCCCAGCCCTGGCTGTCGATGCGCCAGTGTTTCGGGCTCCTGGGGCTCTGCCGTCGCTTCACGGCCGCGCGCGTCGACGAGGCCTGCCGGCTGGCCCTGTCCGTCGAGATGCACGAGTACAAGCGCCTCAAGCGCATGGTGATGCTCGGCGTCACCACCGCGCCGCCGTCGAAGGCCGCGCTTGCGACGCCGGGCAACGTCGTGCCCCTCGCCCGCTTCCTGCGCCCCGCCGCGCAGTACGCCCTCCCGCTCGCATCCCGCGAGCAGGCTGCTGTACCCACCCAAGGAGAAGACGATGACGACTGAAGTGGTTTCCCCGGACCTGACCGCGGTGCTGCGCCGGCTGAAACTGTCCGGCCTGCTGCACACGCTGCCCGAGCGCCTCACCCTCGCCCGCACGCAGATGATGCCCTACCAGGACTTCCTCCTCGTGCTGCTGGGCGACGAGGTCTCCCGTCGCGATGGCCTCTCCGCGACGCTGCGCGCCCAGCGCGCGCACCTCGACCCGGCCATGCAGCTCGAGGCCTGGGACGCCTCGGCCAACGTCACCTTCGACAAGATGCTGCTCAACGACCTGGCCTCGCTGCGCTTCGTCGAGGCCCACGCGCACGTCGCCATCGTCGGCCCCGTCGGCGTCGGGAAGACCTTCCTCGCGCACGCGCTCGGCCACATCGCCTGCCGCCGCGGCTTCTCCGTCCACGCCGCTCGCGCCGACGCCATGCTGAAGACGCTCCGCCACGCCCGCCTCGACAACTCCTACGAGGCCGAGCTGCGCAAGCTCATCGCCGTCGACCTCCTCATCGTCGACGACTTCGGCCTCGACGCCATGGATGCCGTCGAGAGCCGCGACGCCTACGAAATCTTCACCGAGCGGCATCGCGCCGGCTCGATGGTCGTGACGTCCAACCGCGGCCCCGACGAGTGGCTCGCCACCTTCGCCGACCCGGTCCGCGCACAGAGCGCCGTCGACCGCTTCACCGGCAACGCGTACGACCTCGTCATCGAGGGCCAGAGCTACCGCCCACGCCAGAAGCCCTCGCGCTCGAAGGAGCCCGCAGCCCCAGCCACGGCGCCCACGAAGCGGCGCGCCGCTCGCCGCCGCAGGAGAGCCGCATGACCCACGCCCTGCACGTGGCCCTCGCTTCGGTCGCCGGCTTCGCCGCGCGGGCCTTCGCCCGCGCCCTCCGGGGCGACCTGGGCCACGACGACCGGTCCCTCTCCAGTGACCGCACTCAGCCCAAAGGGAAGGACGTGGGCGACGACGCTGGATCGGAGGCTCGTCTTCGGTGAATCTCACCCCGTCGCGCAGGCCAGACCCCCGGGGTCAATGCCTTTGAGAAGCAGGGGGTCAAAGGTGGTGAGAGCCGGCACGGCACGTGTCGGCCTTTGCTCGCTCGCCGACCTGGAAATCACCCGGCGGCACCCGATCGGAGGCTTCCCCAACAA
>JBBIOE010000002.1:0-116889 GCA_037443525.1 Archangiaceae bacterium
ACCGGGCCGGTGGGTCCGACCGGGCCGCAGGGGCCTTCAGGCGCCGCGGGCGCCACGGGGCCGGCCGGCGCGACGGGCCCGGCCGGGCCGATGCCGGTCTTCACCCCGGGCCCGGGCTTCTCCGGCGACGGCAGCGCGGCGAGCCCCATCACCCTCACCTCGGTCTCAACCCCGCCCTCGATGAACGGCGTCTACCCCACGGGGCCGATCCCCAGCCCGCTGTGGGCGAAGGTCTCCAACGCGGCGGTGTTCGGGCCCTCGGGCAGCGGGTGGGACTCCACGCAGGTCATCGATCCCTCGGTGCTCAAGGTGAACGGCGCCTACCGGATGTATTACGCGGGCGCCAACGCGTCGATTTTTGGCGGCATCGGCATCGCCACCTCCACGGATGGCAAGAGTTGGACGCGCGGCACCAGCAACCCCGTCCTCGCGCCCATCGGAGGCCAGGAGCAGCAGCTGATTTGCCCACAAGTGCTCGTCTCGAACGGCACCTATTTCATGTATTATTCTGCGGTGAATGGCACGAATTGGCAGCTCTTCCTGGCACAGAGCTCCGACGGCCTGAGCTTCACCCGCGTGGGGCTGGTGCTCGGCATCGGCGGCGGCGGCGCCTGGGACTCGGTGAACGTGCACTGCCCCTCGATTCTCCCCGAGGGGGGCGGCTTCACCATGTGGTACTCGGGCCTCGGCGCGGACTCGAAGTGGCGCATGGGCCGCGCGACCTCGGTCAACGGCACCGCCTGGACCAAGGACCCCGGCAACCCGGTGATGGACGTGGTGCCGGGCACCTGGGAATCCAACGGATCAGGCTATCGCCCGAACGTCATCAAGGTCCGAAACACCTACCACCTGATTTACACGGGCTCCGACGCGACCACCAGCCGCACCGGCGAGGCGGTCTCGGTGGATGGCAAGGTTTGGACGCGAGCCCCGTACAACCCAATCCTCGGCCTGACGGCGGGTGGCTTCAACTCGAACAGCAACCACTCGGCGTGGCAGCTCATCGACAACGACCGAATCTTCCTCTGGTTCTCCGGGTACGACGGCACGAAGTGGTCCATCGGCGCCGCGGTGCAGGACACGCACTGAGCCTTGGCATCAACAGCGCCCCGCCGTCGGCAGGCGGCGGGCGCTGATCAGCCGCGCCGGCTCACCAGGTGACGTCCTGGTCCTCGGCCACGCCGGGCACGCCCTCCACGCGGTGGGTGACGCCGTCCACCTTCACGGTGCCGCTCCACAGGCCGACCGGCTGCGCGAACCTGCTCTTCACCAGCACGAGGTCGCGGTCCTCCCGGTGCGCCGCGATGGGCCTCAAGGTCAGGTCCACCGCGCCGTCGGTGGTGGTGACCCGCCAGGGGTCGAGCAGCTCGCCCTTCCGGTACGAGAAGCGCGCGCGGGCCAGCGGCAAGAGCCTCCGCCCCACCCACAGGGCGTTCTCGTTCACGTCGTCGCGGGCCTCGTTGAAGCCCTCCACCAGGTTCAAGCCGAAGGGGGTGCCGTCCTCGAGCCGGCCGCAGGCGAAGGCCCAGCGCCAGGCGGTGCGCCGCGCCAGGTAGCCGTTGGTGTAGTCGAGGCCGCCCACGCCGTCGTCCAGGCGCCAGCGCCGCCCCGCCACCTCCAGCCGCCCCCGCGCCAGGAGCCCCGCGGTCTTCTGGGTGACGTTCACCACCCCGCCGTCCACCGGCGAGATGACGGTGAGCGGCGGCGCCGCGCCCTCGGTGAGCAGCTTCACGTCGAGCAGCATCTTGGGCGGCGGCAAGGGCACCGGGAGGCCCAGCCGCACCCGCACCACGTACGGCGACTCGCCCGGTTCCCGCGAGGCCTGGAAGCGCGCGCCCGGCAGGCGGAAGCGGGCGTCGAGCCCGGCCGCGGGCACGTCGGACACGTGCACCAGCGGCCCGGGAGGACCGAGGAAGCCGCCGTCGACCAGCACCTCCTGGGTGGAGAGGTCCACCGCCATGGCGAAGGCGTTCGACGAGTAGCCCACGTCGACGATGGCGAAGAGCGCCGCCACCTCCCGCGTGGCCACGAAGCCGTAGAGCCAGCGCTTGTGCATCAGCCGCCGCTCCAAGAGCCCCGGCTGGTAGGCGCCGCGAAGCTGGGAGAGGTCGACGGTGTCGAGGTTGCCTTCGTAGGTGCCGAAGCGGGGAGCGCCTCCCGCATCTTCGACGGTCAGCGGAGCGGACGAGAGGGGCATACCGGGGAGTCTAACTCGCGGCGATTTTCGTGGCCGCAGGGCCCCAAGCGTTTCATGGTCCGGCCCCGTGACCCCACAAGACCAGCAGGGCTTCGGCGGTTCCCCTCCCCCTCCCGGCGACGGCGGCCTCGTCGCCCGCGCCCAGGAGCAGCTCAACGTCCCGGCCATCTTGATGATGGTGCTGGCGTCATTGACGATTCTGTCCAGCCTCTACTCGCTGGTGATGGCGGGCCACCAGGCGGACCAGCTCCAGAAGATGTTCGACGACCCGAACATCGGCCGGCAGCTCAAGGAGCTGAAGCCCTTCCTGGAGCTGATGAGCAACCGGGCCTGGAACGTCATCCCGCTGGTGCTGTCGGGCGTGGTGCTGTTCGGCGCGATGCAGATGCGGCAGGTGAAGTCGTACGGGTTGTCCCTGACCGCGGCCATCATCACCGCCTTCCCGCTGTGCACGACCTGCTGCTGCCTCTTCGGCATGCCCATCGGCATCTGGGCCATCGTGGTGCTGATGAAGCCCGAGGTGAAGGCCGCCTTCCAGGGGCGCTGAGGCAAAACGGCTACTTCGTCGGGCCCTTCTGCTCGAAGAGCTGCTTCTTCTCGCGGTCGGTGGCCACGCGCACGCCCACCAGCTGGGCGCGCACCAGGCGGCCCGCGCCCCAGTCCTCGTCGCCGCCGCCGATGGTGAGCGTCTCGCCCGCCGCCTTCTCGGTGACCTTGCCGACGCGCTTGATCTTCCGGTCCACCTCCGCCTTCCCCAGGGTGAAGACCACGCGCGCCGACAGGCCCACCACGTTCTTGCCGAAGAAGTCCTTGGCCTCGGTCTGAGAGGTCATCTTCAGCTCGAAGGGCACCGGCGGAGCCATCCACACGTTCTGGGTGACCTCGGAGCCCTCGTGCACCGCGGAGTTGCCCGGGTCGCCCGCCTTGGCCTGGGTCCAGGCGATGGCCACCCGGCCGGCGGAGTCGACGCAATCGATGGTGCCGAGCACCTCGACCGGGAACAGGCCCTTGGGCGCGTCGTAGGGCTTGAGCGTCACCTGGCCGGGCCCGCGCAGCTTCACCAGGAACTGCTTGCCCTTGAGCTCGTCGGCGAGCTGTTTCTTCTTGGCGAGGTTGGCCTTCTTCTCTTCCTTGGTCGCGCCGGGGGGCTCGCCGCCGAAGAGCGCCCAGAAGCCGTCGGGGCAGGGCCCTTCCGCGTTGATGATGGCGCTGGAGCCGTCGTTGTAGGGCGGGTCGAGGTTCACCACCTCGGTCGGCACCGGCGCGAGCTTGTCCTTCTCCTCCTTGTCCTTCTTGGCCTTGGCCTCGGCGTCCTTCTTCTTCTGGAGCTCTTCGAGCTGCTGCTCGGCGCGGCTCTTCGAGCCCTTCTTGTTGCCGCAGGCGAGACAAAGCGAGAGGAGCACCACCACGGCGACCTTGAGGAGGTTCGTCATGGCGGGGCACCTTACACGCAGGGCGCGCGGCTCGTCTCCCGGCGAGACCATTGCCGGTAGCCACGCGCTTGGGGCGGGACTAACCAGCGAGCGCGTGAGCCCGCCCCTCGTGCCCGGACAGCGCGCCGTCATCTCCCGCTTCGCCGACGCGCCGCCGGAGGCCATCGAGGCCTGCCTCAGCCTGGAAGCGCAGCCGGTGCCCGACCTGGCCTCGCTCGGGCCGCGCGACGTGCTCGTCGCGGTGAGGAGCGCCGCCGTGGGCTGGGTCGACCTGCTCATGACCAGCGGGAAGTACCAGCACCTGCCGACGCCGCCCTACTGCCCGGGGCTGGAGTACGCGGGCGAGGTGGCGTGGACCGGCGCGGAGGTGGACGCGACGAAGCTCTCGCCCGGCACGAAGGTGCTCGTCGACGGCTTCACCGCCGGGCCCCGCTCCTCGGGCGCCTACCAGGCCTATGGCGGCTTCGCGTCGTGGGCCGTCGCGCCGGTGGAGGCGGTGCTGCCGGTGCCGGGGACGCTCTCGCTCGACCAGGCCGCCAACCTGCTCGGCAACTACGAGACCGCGTTCCACTGCCTGGTGACGCGCGGGCGGCTGAAGGCCGAAGAGACGGTGCTCATCCACGGCGCCTCGGGCTCCACCGGGCTCGCGGCGGTGCACGTGGCGAAGCTGGTCGGCGCGCGGGTCATCGCCACCGGGCGAAGCCAAGAGAAGCTCGCGGTGGTGAAGGCCCAGGGCGCCGACGAGGTGCTCGCCATCGGCGGTCCCGGCGGGGTGCGCCCGTTTCGCGACGAGGTGAAGGCGCTCACCGGCGGCGAGGGCGTGGACGTGGTCTACGACGGCGTCGGCGGCGACGTCTCGGTGGAGAGCTTCCGCTGCGTGAAGTTCGGCGCGCGCTTCCTGGTGGTCGGCTGGGCCGCCACGCCCATGGGCGCCAGGCCCCTGCCCACCAACCTCATCATGATGAAGGGCCTCGACGTGCTGGGCTGCCCCACCATCATCTCCTCGGTGAAGGACCCCAAGAGCCGGCCGCCCCGCCTCGCGCAGGTGCTGGCCTGGGCCGCGGCCGGGAAGATTTCCCCGCTGGTCTCGCGCACCTTCCCCCTCGACCAGGTGAAGGAGGCGATGCGCGCCAAGTGGAAGGGCGAGGCGGTGGGCGGCATCGTGCTGCACCCCTGACGGCGGTGCCCCCTCTTCGGCGAAGTCGATCAATCCGCGCGGTTCTCTATACTCCCGGCCGTGCGCACCGCCTCCCGAGCCCTGGTCTGTGCGCTCGCGCTCGCCCCGGTGGCGGCGGGCTGGGCGCAAGAGCTCACCTCCGCGCCGCCCGAGCCGCCTCGCGCCCAGACCGAGCGCTTCGAGGCCCGGCTCGCGGGCGCCGGGGCGCATCGCGCCGTCTTCCAGCGCACGGCCTCGCTCGGCCTCGACTCCGAAGGCTGGTCCGCCGCGAACGTGGACCTCTCCGCCTGGGGGTGGCTCCTCGCCGACGGGCGCCTCGGGCTCTTCGCCGCCTTCGCCCACGACGCCTTCGCCGTGGCGGACGGGGCGGGGGGCCACGTCTCCGCCGGGCTGTGGCGGCTGCGTGTCGCGCCCACGGTGCGGGTGGTGCTGGGGCCCGTGCGCGTCGAGCCCATGGCCGGGTTCGCGCTCGACGAGCTGCCGGACTTCGGCGGCGCGAGCACGCTCACCTTCGCGCCGGCGCGGCGCCAGGGCCTGCTCCTCGCGGCGCGGGCGCTGGTCCCGCTGGGGCCTTTGACGGTGGAGCTTCAGGGCGAGCAGGTGGCGCCCTTCTTCACCGGCGATGGGCGCGGCCGCCCGGCGGTCTCCGGCGGCCACGCGGTCGGCGGCGCGGTGCGGCTGCCGCTCTACCGCTCGGGCGGCGTGGTGCTCAGCGGAGTGGCGGACCTGACCTGGAGCGAAGATCGCTTCGCGGGGAGCGGCGCCTCGATGGAGCAGTCGCAGCTGCGCGCGGGCCTGGGCGTGGCCTTCGCCTGGCACCCGCCCCTCGGCGCACGCGGAGCGCTGGAGGAGCCGTCGGTGTCGCCGGGCCGAGGGCTGGTGCACCTGGTGGTGCTCGACGCCAGCCGCCAGGCTCCGGTGAGCGACCTCGCGTTGGAGCTGGAGACGTCGGCCGGTCCCCTCACCGCCGTCACCGGCCAAGGGGGCGAGACCTTCGTCGGCGAGGTCGCGCCCGGCGTGGTGGTGGCGCGGCCGGCGAGCGAGCGCTACGTGCCGACCGAGGCCACCACCGAGGTGTTCGCCGGCGAGCGGGCCGAGCTGGTGCTGCTGGTGGCGCCGGCCGCGGCCGGGACCGGCGGGCTGGAGCTCACCGTCACCGACAAGGCGACCGGGGCGCCGGTGGCGGCCGCCCGGGTGCGCGCGGGAGCGGCCACCGCCCGCACCACCGCGAAGGGCAAGGCGGTGCTGTTCGGCCTGCCGCCGGGACCGCTCGCGCTGCACGTCGACGCCGACGGCTTCCAGCCGGCCGACGAGGCGGCGACGGTGGTGGCGGGCGTGCGCTCGCCGGTGGAGCTGGTGCTCTTGCCGACCAAGCGGCGGCTGCCGGCGACGCTGACCGGGCTGGTGCGCGACGGCGCCTCGGGCCGCCCGGTGCCGGCGGAGCTGGTGGTGCGGCCGGGCCAGCGCCGGGTGAGGGCCGACGCCAGGGGCGCCTTCTCGCTCACCCTGCCGGCGGGCAGCTACACCGTCACCATCTCCGCGCCCGGCTTCGTGCCGCAGGTGAAGCCCTTCTCCGTCAACGACGCCGAGCAGGCCATCTTCAACGTCGACTTGAGCCCGAGATGAGCACGCGCCCTCCGTTCACGCCGAGCCGCGCACGCCCTGATGGCGGTGCCGTCCTGAAGCGATCCGAGTCACCACCGTTCAGGCTGAGCGCGTCGAAGCCTGTCGAACACCGCGAATCGAGCTCGTACATCCCGGGTGATGGCGGTGCCGTCCTGAAGCAATCCAAGTCACCACCGTTCAGGCTGAGCTCGTCGAAGCCTGCCGAACACCGCGAATCGAGCTCGGCACCCTTCGACGGGCTCAGGGTGAACGGGAGGGGCACCGCGCGCGCCTGCCGCCCGCCGCGAGGCCGCGGCCTCACCGCCCTCCTCGCCACCGCCCTCGCCCTCGGCCTCATCGCCTGCTCCTCCTCCCCCGAGCCGCCTGACGCCGGCGCCCGCGTGTCCGCGTCCCTCGACGCCGGCCCCGCCGCGCCGCGCGTCGCCGCCACCCTCGAGGGCCTGAGCGGCGAGGTGGTGGTGGTCCGCGACGGCCAGCGCCTCACCGCGTCGCTCCACGACGTGCACGAGAAGGACGTGGTGGAGACCGGCGACGACGGCGCGGCCACCCTGCGCTTCCCCGACGGCCGCGCGGTGGAGCTCTCCGCCAACGGGCGCTTCGAGGTGGGCGCCGACACCAGCGGCGTGGTGCTCTCGGTGGAGAAGGGCATCGTGCTCTCGCGCGTGCCCAAGGGCCCCCCGGCCGGCGCCCCGAAGACCGACGTGGCGCTCACCATCTTGACGCCCTTCGGCCTCACCCGCGTCGGCGCCTCCGAGGTGCAGGTCGACGTGCAGGCGGACACCGCCAGGGTGGACGTGAACGTGGGCGAGGTGGAGCTCGTCTCCCGCGGCGGCGCGCCGATGAAGGCCGAGGCCGGCACCCGCGGCGCGCTCACCGCCACCGCCGCGCCGCGCCTCATCGTGCTCGAGCCGGTGCAGGTGGTCATCACCGAGGCCCAAGGCCAGACCTTCGTGAAGAAGGGCGGCGCCGCCTGGGCCAAGGTGGCCGGCAAGGCGCTCCCCGCGCTCGCGCCCGGCGACTCGGTGCGCGTGACGAGCGGCCGGCTGACGCTGACGCCGAAGGGCTCCGACACCCGCGTGGTCCTGGAGAGCGGCTCCGAGCTCACCGTGGGCGAGACCAGGAGCGACGGCGACGTGGACGAGCTGGTGCTACCGCTCAAGAGCGGCGCGGCCACCGTCACCACCGGCAGGAAGAGCAAGACTCGAGTCTCGCTGGGCGGGGGCGTGCGCCTGGTCTCGGACCTGGGCGCGCAGGTCACGGTGACCAAGACCGCCGACGGCTTCGACGTCGCGCCGCTCTCGGGGAAGGTGACGCTGGTGAAGCAGGGCCAGGCCCCCCGCGAGGTGAAGGGCGGGCAGCGGGCCACCGTCGGCGGGGAGGGCATCACGGTGCGGGAGCCGGAGCTCGAGCCGCTCACCCTGTCTCTGCGCGAGGGCCAGCGCGTCTTTCACCCGGGCGCCGAGCCGATCTCGCTGGAGTGGGAGGGCGGCGGCGGGAAGATCACGGTCGCCTCCGACGCCCGGCACGCGAAGGTCGTGGCCGAGGCCGAGGTGACCCGAGGCTTCTTCACCGTCACCGCCCCGGCGGCGGGCACCCTCTTCTGGGTGGTGAAGCGCGGCGCGGTGGAGGTGGGCCGTGGCAGCGCCACCTTCGGCCCCGAGCCGAGGAAGAAGGACCTCGACCGGCAGCGGAACGTGGTGCCCGAGGGCCCGGAGAAGACGACCATCTTCTTCCAGGACAAGGCCCCCTCGGTGAGCTTCTCCTGGAAGGCCACGCCCGGCGCCGCCAGCGCCTCGGTGGCGGTCTACCGCGAGGGCGACTTCTCCAGGCCCCTGGCCGAGCGCAAGGTGACGGCGTCCACGATGTCCTTGCCGGAGGGCACGCTCGGCGAGGGCCGCTACGCCTGGAGCGTCACGCCGCTGGACGCGAAGGGCGCGCCGGTGCGCGGCGGGCGCATGAACAAGCTCGAGCTGGTGTGGGACAACGCCGTCTCCTCCCTGCGCATCGCCTCGCCGAGGAACGGCGACCCGCTGGCGCCTTCGGTGACGGTGGAGGGCGTGGCGCCGGTGGGCAGCCGGCTCTTCGTGAATGGCCAGCCGGTGAGCCTCGACGCCAAGGCCCGCTTCCGCTCCAAGGCGGCCCCGCTGGCCAAGGGGCTGGTGGTGTTTCGCCTCAGCCAGGGCACCGCGGAGAGCCTCACCGTTCGGCGGCTCTTGCCCGGGCGCTAGGCCACGGCGAGTTCGCCAAGGGCGGAAATCCACCGTAGAAGAGGGGCCATGGAGCCGTCCTCGGCCGCCGATGGCAGAGAGCCCGTCGGGCCCGTCTTCATTCGACCGTTCGACAAGTACGTCCTGGTGCGGAAGCTCGCCGAGGGCGGCATGGCGGAGATCTTCCTCGCCAAGCAGGTCGGGGTGGACGGCTTCGAGAAGAACGTCGTCATCAAGCGCATGCTGCGGCACCTGTCGCAGTCGACGGAGTTCGTGGACATGTTCCGCGACGAGGCGCGCCTGGCCTCGCAGCTCTCGCACCCCAACGTGGTGCAGATCCTCGAGCTGGGCTTCGCCGACGGCTGCTACTTCATCGCCATGGAGTACATGGCCGGCGAGGACTTCTCGGCGGTCATCCGAAGGGCCGCGCGCAACAAGCAGTACCTGCCGATTCCGGTCGCGGCGCGCGTCGTCGCCGACGCCGCGCAGGGGCTTCACTTCGCGCACGAGATGACGGACGAGAAGGGCCAGCCGCTGGGGCTCGTGCACCGCGACGTGTCGCCCTCCAACATCTTCGTCAGCTACACCGGCCAGGTGAAGGTGCTCGACTTCGGCATCGCCCGGGCCGAGTCGCGCCTCGCCCAGACGGCCGCGGGCACGGTGAAGGGCAAGTACCAGTACATGTCGCCGGAGCAGGCGCAGGCCGAGCCCATCGACCGGCGCAGCGACGTCTACGCGCTCGGGGTCTCGCTCTACGAGGCCCTGGTGCTCAGGCGCCCCTTCGCGCGCGACACCGACCTCGCCATCTTGAAGGCGGTGCTGGCGAACGAGTACGCGCGGCCGAGGGCGGTGCGGCCCGACCTGCCCGAGGCGCTGGAGGACATCATCGTCAAGGCGCTGGCGCCGGGGGTCGAAGACCGGTTCCAGAGCGCCGCGCAGCTCGCCGCCGCGCTCGACGGCTACCTCACCGCCAACCGCACGCCGCTCGCCACGCCCGGGCTCGGGCAGTTCATGAAGTCCTTCTTCGGCGAGGAGCGCGCGCTGGAGCGCCAGCGCATTCCGCCGCTCTCGGAGCTGAAGGGGCAGCCGCCGGACCCGGTTCCTCCGCCGATGATGTCGCCGCCGGTGCCGAGCGTGGCCTCGACGACGCCGGCCGCGGCCGGGAGACCGCGGACACCGGAGCGCGCCGCCACCCTCACCCCGCCCAGCGCGAGCGCTTATCGCCCGGGACGACCGGCGTGGCTGTTGCCCGCGGGCGGCGGCGTGGCGCTCACCGTGGTGGGCCTCTTGGTGTTCAAGCTGCTCTCGCCCGCGCCCGCGCCGGTTCAGCCAGGCGTGGTCGCTCCGGCGATGGTGGACGCGGGGACGGCGGCGGTGGCCGTGGCGAAGAGCCCGGAGCCCCTGGCGGTGGTGGACGCGGGCCAGCCGCCGAGCGCGGTGGCCGAGCTGGTGGACGCGGGCACGCCGGCGCCGGTGAGGCCGGCCTCCGGCGTGGTGCGGCCGGTGACGCTGACCGGGGCGATCATCTCCTCGGTGGTGAAGCGCAACACGGCGGCCGTGTTTCGCTGCTTCGATCAGTTCAAGGCCGACCTGCCGAGCGAGAAGGGGACGGTGCCGGTGACGTTGACGGTGGCGTCGAGCGGCAAGGTGACGCAGGCCAGCTCGCCGATGGGCGACAAGCCGGTGGGCCAGTGCATCGAGAGGCAGGCGCGGGCGATGAAGTTTCCCCCGCACGTGGACAAGGAAGTGACGGTGAGCATTCCGTTCGCGTGGCAGGTGAAGCGCTAGCCGCCCGCAGCGCACGAATTCAACCTCGCCGAACGCGAGACGCGAGCGTTGACAGCTCCCAGCGTGGGCGGACAGCCTCCCGGTCCCGATGTTCCGCGCCACCGTCCCGTTCCTCCTGCTGCTCGCGTCGGCCTGTGCGACCAGCGCTCCCAAGAAAGCCGAAGCGCTGTCGGAGCGGCTCGAGCCGCGGGCCGAGAAGGAGGAGGACCTCTCGCACGCCTTCGCCGACGAGACGCCGGCCCCCTCGCCGGAGAAGGTGAAGGCACAGCCCCCGCCTCCCCTGCCCGACCCCTTCGCCGACTTCCGCGGCCTGCTGGAGCGCGGAGGCCGGGCGCTCTCGGCCCACCAGCTCGACGACGCGGAGGCGAAGCTCGTCCAGGCGGCGCGGCTCTCGGGTGGCCTGACCGGCGAGGAGCGCTACCGGGCCCACGAGGCGCTGACGCGGCTCGCGCTGGCGCGGAGCAACGCCGACGACGCGCTCGGCTCGGCTCGGGAGTGGCTCGAGGCCTGCGGTCCCGAGAAGGCCGAGGCCTGTCGCGCCGCCGCCCTGCAGTCGCTCCTCCACGTGGAGAAGCTGAAGGGCCCGGCGGCCGCCAAGGCGAAGGCGCTCCACGACGGGCTCCAGAAGGCGGACGCGTGCCTCGACCAGGCGGAGCGCTCGGGCCTGGCCCCCAAGTGCGTCGCCGAGGCGGAGAAGACCGCTCACGCCGACCAGGACGGCTACCTCCTCGCCCGGGTGGCGCTGGTGAAGGCGCTGGCGGAGAAGGGCGAGGCGAAGCGCGCCGCGGCGCTGGAGCACGCGGTGGCCTCGTGCACCGAGATGCAGTGCGCGGAGCTCCGCCGCAAGGCGCTGGCCGCGCTGGTGGCCAAGGACCTGGAGAAGAAGAACCCCGACCTGGCGCTCAAGCACGCGCTGGTCGACCTGCAGGTCCACGTGGCCCGGCTACCGGAGCCCTTGCGCCCCTGGGGCCGCCCGCCGGAGCTCGACCGGGTGTGCGCCCAGGTCGACCTTGCGAAGGGCGCGGGCGCCTGCCGCAAGGCCGAGAAGCAGGCGCTCGGCACGCTCACCTTCAAGGACTTCTCCACCGCCAAGAGCGGCGAGGGGCTCTCGGCCGACGCGGTGCGCGAGGTGAACGAGCACTACGCGCCGCTGATGCAGGAGTGCCTCGGCGAGCAGGCCCGCCGCCTCACCCCGCCGGACGCCGAGCGCTACCAGGTGCGGTGGACGGTGTTCCCCGACGGCCGGGTGGGCGACGCGCACCTGCGGCGCGACCAGGACGAGTCCGAGCTGGCCAAGTGCCTCAGGAAGCAGTTCGTGGTGTGGCGCTACCCCCGCTACGAGGGCGAGTGGCAGCACGTGGAGCAGTCGTACACCGTCACCGCGGTCGAGCGGCGGCGCTGATCAGCGACGGAGCACGAGCTCAGCCTGAGCGGATCCGCCGTTCACCCTGAGCGGAGTCGATGGGTGCCGAATTCAGTCCGCGGTGTTCGGCAGGCTTCGACGAGCTCAGCCTGAACGGAGTTGGCATCGATCCGTTCGGACGCAGCCCATCGAAGCCCGTCTACCGTCACGGCGCGATCGTCCCCGGGTACACCGTCACCACCAGGCACGCGTTGGCGGTCGCCCCGGCGCTGCGCTTCTTGTACTCGGGGTGATTCGTGATGGTGAAGCTGAACTGCTTCACGGCGTCGGCGTTGTGCACGTAGACGAAGAGGCCGTTGCTGGAGGTCGCGGCGCCAGTCGAGGCGAGGTCCGCCGTCGGGTAGAAGAAGCGGGTGCTCTCCGAGGCCGGCAACGGAGTCACGGTCACGCCCGCCACCGGGTTCCCGCTCGAGTCCACCACCCGGCCCAGGATGAAGCCCGCGCTGATCAGGTCCGAGGCGAGCTGGGTGGTCAGCGCCTGAATCCGCGCCGGGGTGACGAGCGCGGTGAGCGCGTCGTGGAACCGGGTGGGAATGGCCCAGGCCTTGGCGCCGGCGAGGTCCGCCGAGGGCTTCTTCCCCTCCAGCGCCACGTCGTAGATGACCGTCGCGGAGCGAATCACCCGGCCCGTCGTTCCCCCGTCGGCGGCGTCGTCGCGAATGCCGACCGCCACGCCGAGGTTGACCTTCGACGAGGGGACCTGCGCGGCGGAGAACTCCCCGGTCGCGCCCATGGTGGCCGTGGAGAAGACTCCGTCGGACTGCTCCAGCGCCACGCGCAGCGGCTCCTCGACGCGCACCGTGAGCCCGGCGAGCGAGAGCGACTGCCCGGCGTCGGCGAGGAAGTTCACCGCGTCCGGGTGCACCGCCACCGTCCCAGAGACGTTGAAGAAGACTTCGATGATCTCATCGCTGCCGGCGTCCACGCCCGCGTCGGACCTGGGCGCGGGGCCGGAGCAAGCGGACAGCACCAGGGCAGCGGTCAGCGAAGCGAGGCGTCGAAAGTTCATGGCGTGCTCGTGGCAGGAGGAGTGACGGGCGCAGCGGGAGTCGCCTCGGGAGCGGGCGCCGGGGCGGGCGTCTGGCCGAAGTGCCCGCGCACGCCCACGTTCACCACCCAGCCGCCCGAGGTGTAGATGCCGTTGCCGATGGGGCCGCCGGCCACGGTCGCGTCGGTCTGCGCCTGGAGCTGCTTCGAGTCGGTGACGACGGTGGTGGTGGTCGGGGTGAAGATGCCGGAGGCCACGACGTCCACTCCGCCGAAGTGTCCGGTCACGCCTCCGGTGACGAAGAAGCGCGCCGGGTGCGCGAAGTCGACGGCGTAGTAGGCGTTGGGCGAGGCCTGCGTCTCGTAGAGGAAGCCCGCGTGCACCGTGAGGGGCGCGACGACGTCGTAGCTGCCGCCCACCCGCACCGACGAGGTCGCCACCCAGTTCTTCGGAATCTCCACCGGCGCCACCGCCGCCGGCTCCCCGCTGCCGATCTTCATCGTCACCCCCTGCGGAGTGAGGACGATTTTGTCGAAGCTGTTCCACCCCATGTAGACGTAGTCGGCGACCAGCTTGAGCCGATCGAGGGGCTGAAACAGCACGCCCACCCGCGCCTCCAGCGGCAGCGTCATGGTGAGGTCGGTCTGGTTGCCGCTCACCTGGGTGTTGAGGCCGCGAGCCGCCTCGCCCAGCCCGATGTCGAGCGTGCCGCTGGCGCGCAGCGTCACCGGCGGCCGCACCGAGGCGCCGATGGAGAGGTTCGAGAGCGGCCGCACCATCAGGCCGGGGATGGCGGTGAAGCCCACCTTGCCGTTCAAGTTCACCGACACCACCGAGTCGAAGAGGGGATCCTCCTCCTGCATCTTGCTGGGCGTGAGCAGGCCGCTGTAGAGCGTCTGGCGGAACCGGAACGACGAGGCGACGAGCTGCAGCGAGACGCCCGCCTGCACCATGGGGTGGAGGTCGTAGGCCACCGCGAGCGTCGGGTAGAAGATGAGGATGTCGTTGCTGATCAGCGCGTAGCGCTGCGGCGCGTACTTGATGGGGTTCTGGTCGTACTTGCCGCCGGTCTTGGCGTAGTTCGGCTCGGGGAAGGCGTAGCGGCCGACGCCGGGCGGGCCCCAGACGCCGAGCCCCAGGGTGAGCCGCCGGCCGCCCACGTCGAGGGCGTAGGACGCGCCGAGGAAGGGCAGCGGGAAGATGCCGGCGGAGTTCGAGACCGTCTGCGCGAGGTTGGTGCGCGGGTTCGCCGGGTCGAAGCCCACGTCCTGGCGGAGGAAGGTGACCTGGTGGTTCATCAGCGACAGGTCGAGGCCGAACCCGATGCCGCTTTGGCGAGCCAGGCCGGCGGGGTTGTACATCAGGGCCGTCATGTCGTCGGCCTGGCCGGTGAACGCGCCGCCCTGGGCCATGGCCTTGGCGCCCTCGTCGCCGAAGTAGAAGCCCGACGCCCGAGCTTTGCCCGCGCAGGCGAGCGCGATGACTGCGACGAGTAGTGGTGAACGGCCCATGACCCCTCCGGTGGGTCGCGGACCGTAGCAGAAGCGGGACTACTTACGAGCGCTGGGCTGCGAGGGCGGCTCCTCGGGGCCTTTGAATATGCGGCGCGCCTGGGCGCGGATGGCCTCGGCCACCTTCGGGTCGGTGGAGTGGAAGTCGATGGTGGTGGTGCCATCGAGGTCGATGGAGAGGCCCTTCACGAAGAGCGGGCACGAGGGCTGATCGAAGCCGCGGTCCTTGGCGAAGGCGAGGTGGCACTGCAGCATGCGGGTGGTGGCGGCGGCGTCGACGTCGGGCCTCATGTGCAGCGCGACCCCGGTGGTGCGCTCCTCGACGTGCGCGACGCTGGAGGCGAGCAGCGGGCAGGCCGAGCGCTGCTCGGCCGGGATGCCGGCGCAGGCCTTCTCCTCGAAGGACTCGATCTGCTTGGCCCGGCGGAGGTGCTCGGCGGCCTCGCGCATCTGGCGGTCGGCCTCGGCCAGCCAGCGCTCGGTGGGGTTGTAGGAGGTGATGCCTCCGGGGGCGTAGAGGTCGGGCGTGTCGAGGCGCGTCATGGGAATGAGCCGCGTCGCCTCGGGGTCGTAGCGGGAGCGATCGTCCTGCGCGATGGCTTGATGCCGCTGCGCCTCGGCGCGGTGCTCGTCACCGGTGAGCGGGTCGGGCCCGTGGGCGCAGCCGAGGGAGAGGACCAGGAGAGAGCAGGCGAGCCGGCGCATGAACGACCTCCACTCACGTGGAATGCACCGGGCGTGCCCTACGTGGCGCGTGGCACGGGGCGCCGACACCGCAGCGGGTGCAGGCGCTTTGGAGCCGCCGCAAAGGGTGCACCGGTTGCCAGCGTACGGGGACCGTGGTGAGAGGCCTTCGTCCGCCGGTGAAGGAGCCGTCCATGCGAAAGCTCGTCGTGCTGGTGCCGCTGGTGATCTTCGGGTGCGGCAAGCCCGCGCCGACGACGCCTCCGCCGGCGCCGTGGCAGCCAGGCACGGTCTACCGGTTGGATCGGACGCCCAACGCGCGGGGGTTCACGGAGCTGCGGGGCCTCGTGCACGCGCACTCCATCTACTCGCACGACGCCTGCGACGGTCAGCCCATCACCGACGGCGGCGTGTACGACCAGTCGTGCCTGTCGGACTTCCGCCGGGACCTCTGCCGCGTGCAGCACGACTTCGTCTTCCTCACCGACCACAACACCAGCTTCTCGGTGAACGAGTTCCCCGACGTGCTCCTGCACGTGCCGGCGGCGGGCGACCAGCTGGTGTCGCACGGGGCGGGGCCGACGGCGAACTGGCTCGCGTGTCCCGACGGCAAGCCGGCGTTGATCATGGCGGGCACCGAGTCGGGCACCATGCCGGTGGGGCTGGAGGAGCACGTCAGCGCCGACACCGCCGGCCGGCAGGCCGCCTACAACAGCCAGGCCGACCTCGACCTCGACCGGTTCCACGCCGAGGCGAGCGTGAATCTGGTGCCGCACACCGAGGGATGGACGGCGGACCAGCTCTCCACGATGCACCTGGACGGCTTCGAGATGTTCAACCTGCACCGCAACGCGCTGAAGAACGCGGGCGTGGTGGCGGACCTGGTCCTCAACTTCGTCGACAAGCAGCAGTTCGACGGGCTGCCGGTGCCGGACCTCTTCTTCGCGGCGCTGAACCTGGAGGACGAGGTCTACCTGAGCACCTGGGGCACGGTGCTGGCGCGAGGCAACAAGCGCGTCACCACCATGGGCACCGACTGCCACCGGAACAGCTTCCCGCAGCTGCTCCAGGACGGAGAGCGCATCGACAGCTACCGCCGCATGATGGGCATGTTCTCGAACCACCTGTTGGTGAAGGCGAAGGGCGACGGGGCCTGGGACGACCGCGACCTGAAGGAGGCGCTCAAGGCGGGGCGCAACTACGGGGTCTTCGAGTTCATGGGCTACGCGGAGGGCTTCGACTTCCACGCCGAGGAGGCGGGCGCGCCGCACGAGCTGGGTGAGACGGTGTCCGTGGCGAAGGGCGTGGTGCTGAAGGCCTCGATGCCCAGGGTGAAGGGGCTCGACCCTTTGGCCGAGGCGCCGGCGCTGACGCTCAAGGTGTGGAAGGCGAAGGAGGGCGGCTGGAACGAGGTGGCGTCGACGTCGGAGGCCGAGCTCTCGCTGCCCGTCACCGCGCCGGGTGCCTACCGGGTCGAGGTGCGCATCGTGCCGAGGCACCTGAGGGCGTTCATCGGCAAGCGCTCCGCCTACCTGAAGGTGGAGCGGCCGTGGGTGTACACGAGCGCCCTGTACGTCGCGCCGTGAGCGTTCAGGCGCTCTGCTAGACTGGGCGAACCGCGGCTCGCGTCGACTCGCGGCTGGAGCGCTCCATGTGCGAGCTCATCGTCGGCGTCGTCCCCCTGCTCCTCGGCGCGGCGGTGACGCTCTACGTGATGCGGCGGCACCGCTGGGCGCGGGTGCTGGGCACGCTTTTGACGGGGCTCATGGCGCTGGCGGCGACGGCGGCCACCATCGGGCTGTTCGTGGCGGGGCAGAAGGCGCACTGGACCTCGGACGGTCCGGGCATGCTCTTCATCATGATCGGCATCGGGGTGAGCGCGATGGTGGCGCTGGGCCTGTGGTTCGCGACGCTGGCCCAGGCGACGGCGCCGGCGCCGGGAGAGCTGCCGTGATCAACCGGCGCGCCATGGGCCGGCGAATCGGCCTCGCGGCGGTGCTCGTTCTGATCACCGGGACAGCCGCCGTTGCAGACACCACACCATCACCGCAACTTCCTGCACTCTCATCGCACTCCCAGCAACGGTTTTGGAAACCGACCCGGGCGGGGAGCCCCCTTTCAGTGGCAGCGCACGGGCGTCGGATCAGCGCGCGCCCGGCCCCGGGCGGGGAGCGGATCCCTGGCGTCCGTCGTTTAGGAGTCGAGGTGCTCGCCGGGCGTGGCGCTGCGCGTGCCGCCCGACCGACCCATCTGCCTTGGAGCGAGACCAGAGCGGGCGAGACGGCGGTCGCGCCCCGAGCCGCCCGGAGCGCCCGCACCCCGCTCCCGCTCCGCCCGCTGCTCCTCGCAGCCGCGAGCGCGACACCCACCACCGCCACCACCCCCACCATCACCCGCTACCTCATCGAGCCGGACGCAGGAGGCCCGCTCCCGCCGGGTGCGCAGCGCATGCAGCGGGCCCGTCCCTCGCTGCTCATTCCGGGGACGGTGCTCTTCGGGCTGGTGTGGCTGAGCTCGGACATCCTGACCATCATCAGAGTGACGCAACCCCTCCACACGCCGTCCGGCACCACGGGTCCACCGGCGGGGGTGCCCCTGGGGGACATGCCCGTCTTCGCGCTCTCGAGCCTGGGGACCTCGGTGCCGGTGTTGGGGCCGCTCTTCCTGGCGCTGATGGCGGACACGCCGACGTGGAAGACCTACTCGCCGGCGCCGCGGTGGTATCTCTTCGGGGCGGCGGGGTTGCAGGCGGTCGGCCTGGGGCTGCTCTTCGCGGCGCTGCTTCTGCCGGAGACGGTGGTGCGGCGTCCGATGGCGGCGGCGCCCGAGCCCCAGCCCAAGCCGATGGAGTGGACGCTGCTGCCCACGGCGGCGGGCGCGCCCGCGGGGGTGACCTTCTCCCTCTCGTGGCGGTGACGCGCCCGAGACGTACGCGGCGGCCTCCTTGACGTGGGCCTTCGCGCCCCCTACAAGCCGCCCACCTTCGAGTGCCCGAGGTCGGGCTGAAAAAGGGAAGCCGGTGAAACTCCGGCGCGGTCCCGCCACTGTGACCGGGAGCCCCGCATGAATGACGGGGCAGGCGACTCCGCAGGAGCCACTCCGCGAGGGGGAAGGCTGGAGCCGCTGGAGCCCGGGAGCCAGGAGACCTGCCCGAGGGTGCGGCGCTTGTCGCCGCTCGAGCCTTCTCTCTTCGCGGAAGAGAGCAGAGGGCGTGATGCACCGTCGGCTGGCCCTCTCATGCGCGTTGTCCCTGGTCGCGTCCGCGGCCCGCGCGCAGAGCGCGACCGACGGCGCCACCCCTGAGGCCACGCCGCTCCCGCCGGTCGAGGTCCCGCTCCCGCCGGTGGAGGCCACGCCCTCCTCGCCCACCCGCCGCGACCCCACCGCCGCGGTCACCGTCATCGACGTCGCCGCGCGGGAGAAGAGCGGCCCCACCGACGCCGCGACGCTCGCCGCCGACGCGCCGGGGGTGACCCTGCAGGACGCGGGCGGCGCGGGCCAGCGCAAGTCCCTCTCTCTGCGCGGCTCCGCCTCCAACGCGGTGCTGGTGCTGCTCGACGGCGTGCCGCTGGCGAGCCCCGGCACGGCCTTCGACCTCTCCCGTGTGCCCACCGCGGCGCTCGAGCGCATCGAGGTCCTGCGCGGCGTGGGCGCCCGCTACGGCCCCGGCGGCATGGGCGGCGTCATCAACCTCGTCACCCGCGCCCCCGACGGCACGCGCGCGTTCGGCGCCCTCTCCCAGGGCAGCTTCCAGACCACCACCGGCACCGTCGGCGGCTCGGCGCGGCTGGGGCAGGGCGAAGGCCTCCTCCTCCTCTCCGGGCTGCGCTCGGAGGGCGACTTCCGCTTCACCTACGACGACCGCCCGGCGCTGGACGGCAACCCGCTGGTGACGCTCACGCGACAGAACAACCAGGCGGCGCAAGGCGGCGGCGTGGCGCGCTACCGCCTCCCCGCCCTGGGCGGCACGCTCGACCTCACCGCCCAGGGGCTGATGGAGTCGCGCGGCCTCGCCGGCACGGTGCAGAACCCTACCGCCGACGCGCACCAGGACTCCCGCTGGGGCGTGCTCTCCTCGCGGCTGGGCGTCCCGCTGGAGGGCGGCGGCGAGCTCAGCGTGCTCGCCTTCGGGCGCGCCGACGCCACCACGCTCTCCGGCAGCCCCTTCGGGGCGAGGCCCTACCCGCAGCTCGAGCGGAGCCTGGGCGTGGAGGTCACCGCCACCCGCCTGGTGGCCGCGCGCCACGGCCTCACCGCGCTGGCCACCGCGGGCGGCGACTGGCTCACCGAGCCCAGCGGGAGGAACCCCTGGCAGGGACGCTTGGGCGTCTTCCTCGCCGACGACGTGCTCTTCCACGGCGGCGACCTGGTGGTCTCCCCCAGCGCCCGGGTGGACCTCGCCGGGCCCTTCGTCGTGGTGTCCCCCAAGCTGGGTGCCTCCCTCACCCTGCCGCACGGCTTCGAGCTCAAGGTCAACGCCGGCCAGACCAGCCGCGCGCCGTCCTTCGTCGAGCGCTACGTGCAGCAGGGCTCCCTGGTCCCCAACCCGGACTTGAGGCCCGAGCGCACGCTGGGCGCCGACGCCACGGTGGCCTACGGCTCGCCGCGCGCGGCCCTGGCCCTGACCGGCTTCGGCGGCCTCTCCGAGGACCTCATCTCCTACGAGTACTACCCGCCCACGCGGGCGCGCCCCTACAACTTCAGCGCCGCCTTGGTGACCGGCGTGGAGGTCGAGGCGCGGGTGACGCCGTTCCGCTGGCTCGACGCGCAGGCCGCCTACACCTTCCTGCGCACCCAGAACCTCCGCGACGACCCGCGCTACTACCTGAAGGCGCTCCCCTTCCGCCCGGCGCACCGGCTCTCCGCGCGCGTCACCGTTGGCCCGAGCTGGCTTTTGGGACGCGCGGAGCTCTTGGCGCAGTCGGAGCAGTTCCAGAACCGCACCGAGAAGCTGGTGCTGCCGGCGCGCGCCTTCGTGAACGTCGGCCTCTCCTCGAGCCCACCCCCCTTCCCCGCCGTCACCGTCTCGCTGGAGGTGAAGAACCTCCTCGACGCGCAGTCGCAGGACGTCGACGGCTACCCCCTGCCGCCCCGCGCGGCGTACCTCACTCTCGCCGTGGCCTGGGACGCGGCGCTTCGAAAGGCACCATGACTCGTTCACTCGTCGTCCTCGCCAGCGCGCTGGCGCTGCTCCTCCTCTCGGCCTGCCCGCAGCTGGGCGTGGTCTGCAAGGAGGGCACGATTCGCTGCGGCAACGGCTGCGCCGACCCCACCTCCGACGCGAAGAACTGCGGCAGCTGCGGCATCGCCTGCGGCGCCGATCAGGTCTGCTCCGCCTCGACCTGCGCCTGCCGCGCGGGCACCACCGACTGCGCGGGCACCTGCGCGGTGACCGCCTCCGACGCGAAGAACTGTGGCTCCTGCGGCCACGCCTGCGCCTCGGGCGAGGTGTGCGAGGCCGGCGAGTGCAAGGGCGGCTGCGCGCTCGGCACCAGCCTCAAGTGCGGCGCGAGCTGCGTCGACGCCGCGACCGATCCCTCGCACTGCGGCGACTGCACCACCGTCTGCGGCGCCGGCCAGAGCTGCCACGCCGGGAAGTGCGCGTGGGACGTGGTGCTGGCCTGCTTCACCTCGGGCCAGGTGGCGGGCCTTCAGGCGGGCTCCGAGCTGCGCGGACCGCTCTCCGACCTGGGCAGCGGCCCGGCCGCGCTGGCCCTCGCGGGCAACGTGCTCCTCGCCGCCGACGGCACCGACGCGCGGCTGGTGCAGGCCTCCTTCCCCGCGCTGACCTCGCTCGGCCGCTCCAACACCACCGGCCAGGTGCCGAACCAGGTGGTGGTCGACGGCACCACCGTCTACGTCATCAACTCCCAGAGCGGCACGCTGCAGGTGCTGCAGCCGGGCGACGGCGGCGTGGTGGAGGACGGCGGCACGCAGGGCCTCGCGCTCGCCACCGTGGCGGAGCTGCCCCTCGGCGCCAACACCTGGCCCGAGGGCATCGCCAAGCTGGGCACCGACCTGTGGATTCCGCTCTACGGCGGCTTCGGCGGCGCCGCCGCCGCGGCAGGCCAGAAGGTCGTCAAGGTGAGCGTGGCCGACCCCAAGAACCCGACCGTCGCCGACACCGTCGACCTCGCCTCGGTGAACCTTCTGCCCTTCGACGGCGGCACGTCGGTGGCGCGGCCCTGGGCCATCGTCACCCACAAGGGCGCCCTCTACGTCGCGCTCAACAACCTCGACCCCGACACCTACGCCCCGAGCGGCCCGGGCCTGCTGGCGCGCATCGACCCCACCACCAAGGCCGTCACCACGGTGAACCTCGGCGCCGACGCCTGCCTGAACCCCCAGTGGCTCGCTTCCGACGGCACGCGGCTGGTGGTGAGCTGCGGCGGAGCGCCGCAGTACGACTCGAGCTACGCGGTGGTAAGCACGGACAAGGCGGGCCTGGTGCTCGTCGACTCCTCCGACGCGCGCGCGGGGACGTGGAGCGCGGCGTGCCCGGCCTCGGCCGCCCTCCCCGACGGCGGCACCACCTGCCGGCCCGTCATGCCCGGGCGCTTCGCGCTCCGTGACGGCCGGGTGTACCTGGGCGACCAGAACGCGGGGCGCCTGTTCGTCCTCGACGTCACCGACGCCGGCTTCACCGAGCGCCGCGGCTACGCCAGCGACGCGGGGCTGCCGGTGCAGGCCTGCCCGGTGAGCGCCATCAGCGGCAAGGGCAACGTCTCCGACGTGTTGGCCGTGCCGTGACCGCGCTCGTCGTCGCCCTCGCGCTCGCCGCCGCGCCGCAGTGGCTGGGGCCCACGCCCAAGGCCACGGTGAAGCGCGTCGTCACCCTGGCGCCCTCGCTCACCGAGACGGTGGTGGCGCTGGGCGCCGCGGAGCGGTTGGTGGGCGTGAGCCGCTTCGACGAGCAGCCCGAAGTGAAGGACCTCCCTCGGGTCGGCGGCTTCGTCGACCCGAGCGTGGAGGCGGTGGTGGCGCTCAAGCCCGACCTCTTGGTGGTGCAGAAGGCGCCGGGCAACCAGAAGGCGGTGGAGACGCTGGCCTCGCTCGGCGTCCCCGTGCTCGCCCTGCCCCTCACCTCGGTGCAGGACTCGCTCGACGCCACCATGGAGCTGGGCAAGGTGCTCGGGCGCCCCGGCCCGGCGAAGGCGCTGGTGCAGGACTTCGAGGCGCTGCGCGAGCGGGTGCGGGCCGAGGGGCGCGCGCGGAAGAAGCCGGTGACGGTGCTCCTGGCCTACGGCTTCTCGCCGCTCATCGTGGCCGGGCCGGGCAGCTTCGCCCACGAGCTGCTCGAGGACTGCGGCGCCAGGAACCTCGCCGAGAAGGCCCCCACCGCCTACCCGGCCTACTCGCTGGAGCGGGCGGTGGCGCTCAAGCCCGACCTGGTCATCGACGCCGCCGACACCAAGGAGGGCAAGGAGGTGGTGGTGGCGCTGCCCCAGCTCAAGACCGCCCGCTGGGCCGAGCTGCCCACCAAGGACCTGCTCCACCCCGGGCCCTACCTGGGCCGCGCGCTCTTGGGCCTGTGCGCGCTGGTGCAGCCGAAGAGCCCCGACGGCGGCCCGGCCGCGCCGTGACGGGTCCTAGAGCACCGAACAGGTTCCCCAGCCTGCTGCGGCGAACGATCCTCTCGCTGCGCCGGGCAGGCTCGCCGCTGCGCTCCTCACTGGGCCCACCAGCACAGCTCCGGTGCTTGCCGCTCGCGTGCCCGGCTCGCTTCGGTCTCGTCCGCCTCGCGACGGCCGGGGAACCTGTTCGGTGCTCTGGCGGCTCACGCTGATCACTCCTTCCTCGCGTCCTCCCAGTCGACCCAGTCCACCTGGTGCTTCTCGAGGAAGGCCTTCACCGCCACGCCGATGGTGGGGAAGAAGAACTCGCTGCCGATGCGCTTCTTGAGGCCGTAGCGGGCGAGCCGGTCCGCCACCGGGTCCTTCAGCTCGGCGAAGGCCAGCTTCACGCCGCGGGCGAGGAGCTCGCCGTCGAGGGCGTCGAGCAGCTCCGCCGCGGTGCTGTCCACGTCGGTGATGGGCTCGGCCGCCAGCACCACCCAGCGCACCGGGTGCTCGGCCCGCTCCACCGCCTCCAGCACCCTCGCCCGGAACGCGCTGGCGTTGGCGAAGAAGAGCGGCGCGTCCCAGCGGAACAGGAGCAAGCCCGGCACCTGCCGCGCCTCCGGGTAGCGCTCGACGTCGTGGTAGCCCTTCACCCCCGGGGAGCGGCCGAGGACGGCGTCGTGGGGCCGCCACGCCCGCCGCACGAAGTCGAGCAGGGAGAGCGTCACCGCCACCCCGATGCCCCGCAACACGCCCAGCGCCGCCACCGCGAAGAAGGCCACCATCGACAGCACCAGGTCCGAGCGCCGCACCCGGTAGAAGACCGCGAACGAGCGCACGTCCATCACCGCCAAGGACGCCACGATGACCACCGCCGCCAGCGCCGTCCGCGGCAGGTACCGCACCAGCCCGGGCGAGCCCAACAGCAGCGCCGCCACCGCCAGCGCGCTCACCACGCCGGTCAGCTGGGTGCGCGAGCCGGCGGCCAGCGCCACCGGGGTGCGCGAGGCGCTGCTGCTCACCGGGAAGCCTTGGAAGAGCCCCGCCGCCAGGTTGGCCACGCCGAGGCCGAACAGCTCCCGGTTCGAGTCGGGGTGCGCGCCACGCCCCGCCAGCGCCCGCGAGAGCACGGTGGTGTCGGTGAAGGCCACCAGCGCGATGCCCGCCGCGGCCACCAACAGCCGCCCCACGTCCCGCACCTCGGCCTTGGGCCACGACGGCAGCGGCAGGCCGCGGGGCAAGGGGCCCACCACCGGGAGGCGCCCCTCGAGCCCGAAGAAGGCCACCGCCGCCCCCGCCAGCACCACCGCCACCAGGGAGCCCGGCGCCTTGGGCCACAGCCACCGCGACAGCGCGATGATCGCCAGCGCTCCGCCGCCGATGGCCAGGGCCTCGCCGCGCGCCTGCCCCTCGAGCACGCCGCGGGCGAAGCTGGCGAGGCTCTGCCACAGCCCCTCCGCCTTCACCGAGAACCCGAACAGCGGCGCGAGCTGCGACACCAGCACCGTGAGCGCGATGCCGTCGAGGTAGCCCACCCGCACCGGCCGCGACACCAGGTCGGTGATGGCCCCCAGCCGCCCCGCCGCCGCCGCCACGCACAGCCCGCCCGTGCACACCGCCAAGAGCGCCGCCAGCGCCGCCACCCGCGACGGGTCGCCGTTCGCCGCCTGGTGCAGCGTCGCCGCGGTGATGAGCGCCACCAGCGCCGAGTCGGGGCCAATCACCAACACCGGCGAGGGCCCGAAGATCGCGTAGGCGAGCAGTGGCGCAACGGTTGCGTAGAGGCCGGCCACCGCCGGGAGCCCCGCAGCCTCTGCGTAGCCCATGCCCGCGGGCACCAGCACGGCGGTGAGGGCGAGCCCCGCGAAGAGGTCGTGCTTGAGCCACGCCGGCCGGTAATGGCGCAGCACCCACGCCCCGGGAAACCAGCTCCAGAGGCCGCGCCGCGGAGGTCCGGGCTCCGCGCGCTCCACGCGTCCGGGACCGGGCGTCCCCTCGAGCATGGGGGGACCACGCTGCAAGTTGTGGACGCGCTCGAGGTCGCGCTCGGCGCTAGCGCGCGTGAATCTCGGCGAGCAGCGCCTGCACCCGCTCCGGCCCCGCCTCCAGCACCGCGCGCAGGCCGGCCTCGGCGATGCGCCGCGAGAGGGCCTCGCTGCCACCGGCCGCGTCGCCCACCCGCTCCAGGGCCTTCGCGCTCACCAGCTGAATCGTCGGATCGGGGCTCCGGCGCATGAAGGCCACCGCCTTGTCCGGCGTGTCGAAGCTCATGGTCATCTTCGGGTGAAAGGCCACCACGAAGCCGGTCATCGGCCCCTGCCGCGCCTGGTCCAACACGCCGCGCACCTCGGAGACGAAGCGCTCCCACGGCCCGGCCTCGAGCGTCACCTTGGGGAAGAGGAACAGGCCGATCTCCACGTCGCCCGAAGGCTCCAGGGGCACCGCGCGAATGCGCTCCGCCACCGCCTGCGCCAGCGGCGCCTCGTCGAGCACCACCTCCCGCTGGAGCTTCCCCGCCTCGCGGCAGCTCCGGGCGAAGGGGCACAGGCTCAGGTGCTCGATGAACTCCACTAAGTAGCGGTCGTTTCGCTCGAGCGCCGCCTGGGCCGTGGCCGCACCATCGTCCATTCGGCCATCATCGCACGAGGCGCGCGCTCTTTCGTTGAATCGCCCGCGACCATCTGAAAAAAGCCAGCCCCGGAGCCCTCCATGACTGACGCCTTCGACGACCGCCGCCGTGTTCTGGAAGAAGACTTCTTCAAGAAGCAGAACGAGTCCCTGCTCAAGAAGATGAAGGAGTCGAGCGCGCGCGCCGCGACCAAGAACGAGCTCCGCCAGCAGACCGGCATCTCGGACGACAAGCTGCTCGAGTCCCTGGCCGACATGAAGCTGGGCTCCGGCGCCACCATGATGATGTCGATGCTGCCGGTCATCGAGGTGGCCTGGGCCGACGGCGTCATCTCCGACAAGGAGCGCAGCGTCGTCCTCGAGCAGGCGGCCGGCCTCGGCATCAAGCCGCACAGCGACGCCTTCCTCTTCCTCGCGCAGTGGCTCGACGAGCGCCCCGACCCGTCGTGGAACAAGCTGTGGGTCGAGTACGTCAAGGGCATCTGCTCGAAGCTCTCCGCCGAGAAGAAGGCGACCTTCAAGAGCGAGCTGCTCGGCCGGGCCCGCCACGTGGCCGAGGCCTCGGGCGGCGTGCTCGGCCTGGGCTGGTCGGTGTCGGCGGCCGAGAAGAAGGTCCTCGACCGCCTCGCCAAGGCCTTCGACTGACGGCCTTCATGGCCCCGCGTCGGGGGCGTCCCAGCGGTCGGCGCCGGGGCCTGGGGTGAAGCTCTCCACCATCGTCTCCAGCGAGGGCGGCGGCCCGGAACGGATCTTCTCCGCCAGCCTCAGGTCGCAGGGCCGCTGGGCCACGAGCCAGGCGAGCTGCGCCTCGGCGTCGGGCACGAAGTCGCGGAACATCGCGGCCGCGCCGAGCGCCTCGAGGAGCTGAGAGCACCGCGTCAGCCCGCACCCGAGGGCCTTCTGCTGCACCTCGCGCGGCACGCCCGGATAGAGGAAGTACGGCGCCGCCAGCCCGGCCCGCCGGACGGCGCTCGCCAGCTCCGCCGTCATGTTCGACGTCTCGGGAATGGGGAGCCCCGACGCCTCCCAGGCGAGGCGATCGAAGCGCAGGACCGACACGCGGATCATCTCCCCCACCAGCGTCCCCGAGGAGCCGCACAGGTCGCCGAGGTGGCGAACCTCCGCCGACGCGCGCTCGAGCTGGCCCTCGCGCAGCCCCTTGGCGAGCCTCAGCTTCGCCCACCACATCAGCCCGAGGTAGTTGGGGATCGGCGCGGAGGAGAACTCGATGGAGTCCTGGTTCTTGAGGGGCCCATCGCCGCTCATCGACCAGTGGTCGAACGCCTGGAGCTCCGAGAGCCAGGAGAAGTCCAGGCCCGCCCAGTCCCGCTCGTCGATGGCGCGCGGCCACGAGTCCTGGGGCAGCCCGCGCAAGCGCGTGGTGAGCGCCTCGGGGAGGTGCAAGAGCCCGGTGCGGCCGCCTTCCCAGTCGACGCGCACCGCCAGGTAGGTGGCCGCGTCGGCGCGCTGGCCCGGCTCGGCGCCGGCCTTCGCGGCGCTGAGCTTCTCGTTCTCCTCGCAGAACCGGTCGACGTTCCGCTCGGCGGCTTCAGCGTTCTTCCGGAGCCACTGCGCGACTTCGAGCCCCATCCCCGCCCGGCGGAGCGCGGCCGGGTCGGCCAACGAGTCGTGGCCGGCGTCGGCCACGTCGAGCGGGGCCGTCGCTCGCGCCGGGCGCTCGAGCCCGCCCTCCGGGAAGTCCTCGAGCCCCGCCCGCGCCCGGCCGCGCGGAGGATGGTCGGAAGGAAGCGCGGCGACCGGCGGCGGGGTGGGCGAGGGCTCGGTGGCCTCGTCCGAGGCGGTGCTCCGCCAGGCGACGAGACCCAGCCCGGCGAGCGCCGCGGCGAGGAGGAGGACGCTCCGGCGCCTGGTCATCGGCAGAATCTCGCGGCGGCCCGAGGTTTCGGCAAGGGCTCGCTTCCAAAGGAGCGCCTCAGCCCGGCCAGGCCCGCGCCACCGCCGGCCCGCCGGCCAGCTCCATCGGCCCGCCGGTGGGCTTCCCGTCGGGCCCGACCGGCCGCACCAGAGGCAGCATGAACTGCTCGGGGCGGCGCACCGGACAGATGCTCCGCACCCGCGAGCCGTCGGCGCGCTCGAGCAACGCGCCCGGCGGGAACTGCCCCAGGGCGTTGACGAACACCTGCATCAGCACCGGGTGATAGACCTGTCCCTGGTCCTGAGCCATCGCGCCCAGCACGTGCACCGCGGTGGTCTTGCCGCCCGCCACGCGCAGGAAGGTCGCGTAGTCCTCGGCGATGTGGAGGATGGCGCCGAGCACCGACGGCTTCTCCGGCGCGCCCTGGGGCCGGTGGTGCTCCAGCACCGCGCGCAGGCGCCGCACCTTGGCCTGGCTGAACCCGCGCTGCTGGAGCAACAACCGCACGCCCTCGCCCGGGTGCCGCAACAGCCCCTCGGGGCCCGCCCCCTGCGGCTTCCCCACCAGCGCCGCGTAGCCGATGTCGTGCACCAGCGCCGCCACGCCCAGGTCCTGGAGCACCGCGCGCGGGAGGCCCGCCGCCTGCCCGAGCAACAGCGCGTGCAGGGTGACGGTCACCGCGTGGTGGCCCAGCGTCACCCCGGTGACCCACGCGTCCCAGACCGCCGGCTGCTCCACGCCGAGCTCGAGCAGCTCCGCCACCGCGCGGCGCAGAGGCAGCGGGCTGAAGGTCCTGCCGGTGGCGAGGGCGTCCCAGGCGGCGGTGGACAGGGTGGCCAGGCGCTCCAGCACCGAGAAGATGGCCGGCGTCGCCGCGTTCGGGTCGTCCGAGACCTCGGGCACCGGCTCCTCGATGGCCTCGGGCTCGAGCAAAGGCTCCACCTCGGCCTCCACCAATGCGCCGGCCGAGGCGGCCTGGCTCTCGAAGGCCGCGTCCGCCGCGTCGGAGACCGGGCTGCCCGAGCCGACCATGGTCTTGAAGAAGTCGTCGCCCGCGGCCGCGCCCGCCTGAGCAACGAGCTTCGGTGGGCCAGCCGGAGCCGGAGCCGCCACGACCGGCGCCGCCTCCGCGGCCACGGGCTTCTTCGCCTTCGCGCCCGGCTTGGCCTGGGCCTCCGCCGCCACCCGCACCTCGGGCTTGGAGGCGTCGCCGAGCGGCTTGGCGCCGGCCTTCTCCTCGCTGGTGCGGAACCGGAAGATGCCGTGCAGCTCGATGCTCTTGAGGCCCAGCTCGTGGAGCTTCTCGCGCAGGGCGGTGCGCGGCGTGGGCTCCTTCGGCTTGTCGGCGAGCGCGGAGACGAGCAGGCGCGTCTGCTTCGCGTCGAGCGGCGCGTGGAACGAGAGGCCGCCCACGTTGTGCTTCTTGAGCTCGGCGCCCAGGTCCTTGATGCCGGCCTTGCCCTCGGTGCGCAGCCGCATGTCGTTGAGGTAGGCGAGCTCGTCGACCGTCACCAGGTGCACCGCGCCCACCAGCCCGTCGAGCGCCTGGAGCGACTTCACGAACTCGCTCACCGGCATGTCGAAGGCGCGGTTGTCGGCGGCGTGCACCTTGCTCATCTTGAGGATGCCCGCGAGCATCTGCGCCATCGCCTCGCCGGCCTCGCGCACCTTGCCGGAGAGCTCCTTGTCCTCGCCCGCGCGCGCCTTGCCCAGGCTCTTGCCGAGGTTCTGCTGGGCCCGGAGAATGTCATCCACGAGGCGCGGCCGCCTTTCGGTGCTTGGAGAGCGCCGCCATGCAGTGGCGCTTCAGGTTCTCGTCGGTGGCCTCCTTGCCGATGGCCTGCAGCTGCCGCTCGGCCTCCGCTCCGGGGATGTGGGCCATGCCCGCCACCGCCGCCCACTGCAGGCGCTTCTGCTGGGCGGAGAGCCCCCCGAGGACGCGGGCCTTGGGGTGCCCCCAGGCGAGGAAGGTGCGCGCGGCCCCCACCGGGTTCAGCACCGACATCACCCGACCGAGGGCCTCCACCTCGGGGAGCGGGCGCTCCTTGTTCTCCAGGATGAAGACGAGCTTGCTCAGCACCGACTCGTCGCCGCGCTTCTCCACCAGGTCGAGGGCCCGGGCTCGCACCTGTGGCGACTGCGCGTCGAGGAGCGGCGTGACGAGCAGCATGGAGATCTCGCCCTTGCCGGCGAGGAGCGCCTCGAGGCCGTCGAGCTTCATCGCCTCGTCGGGCGAGTTGAGGAGCAGCTTGCCCACCTCGGAGGCGAGCTTGGGAGACCTGGTGGCGAGGCCCCTGGCGACGGTGCGGGCGAGCTGGGGCTCGAGGGTGGGGACCTTCTTGACGATCTCCTCGGCGGCCTTGGGGTTCGCGGCCAGCACCAGCTCGAGGAGCAGGGCGCGCTTGCGCTCGTCGGGCTCGGCGATCATCTTCTCCAGCGCGGCGCCGCCAGCGAGGTAGGGCAGCAGCGCCACCAGGGAGGGCGGGAGCACCGCCACGTCGGCGGGGATGACGTCGAGGATGAGGTCGAGGGTCTTCGGGTCGGCGAGCGCGGCGAGGAGCTGCTGGTGGGCCGCGGTGGCGCCGGCCTTCTCCAACAGCTCGATGAGCTGCTTGAGCGGGCCGTAGGCGTTGTCGGCGAGCATCGCCTCGCGCAGCTCGAGGAAGTATTGGTTCAGGTCTTCGGTGGTGCTCCAGGCGTTCTTCTTCGCCTCGTCGAGGAGCACGCGGCCGAGCGCCAGCGCGCTCATCGCCCAGGAGGCGTCGCTCTCCTCGGCGAGGAGGCCGGAGAGCACCGTCGGCGGCAGCTCGCGGTAGGCGACCCGGCCCGGGTTGGGCAGGCGCGGGAGGGGCAGGTCGAAGTCCTGGGGCAGCTCGACCTTGGGGCCCTTGAAGGCGGCCTCCATGGGCACGTCGGCCTCGGGGCGCTCCTCGGCGGGGGCGAAGCCCTCCACCGCGACGAGCTGGATGCTCTTGAAGTCCGCCTTGCGGATGAGCGTGACCGAGTCGTCCTCCTGCTGCCGCATGGCGGTGTAGCGGAGCGCGATGATCTCCAGGAGGCGGAAGAGCTCCTCGAAGGAGACCCCCTGGAGAAGGGTGATGCGCCGCACGCCGTCGCGGAACAGCTTGAAGGCCATCGACTTCTCGCGGTCCTGATCGAGGTAGACGACCTCTCCTTTGAGCTTCACCTCGAAGGCGCCGAAGTCCAGCGGCAGCGCGGCGGCGACCGTCAGGGCCTCGGCGGTCTTGTCGCGGAACTGCTCGAGGAGCTGCCGGACCAGCTTGTTGTTGGCGTCGTAGAGGACGAAGGAGCGCGCCGCCTTGGCCAGCGCCATCACCGCCGCGCCCGCGGCCTGGGCCTGCGGCGAGCCGGTGACCTTGTGCTCGATCTCGAGTGCCGGTGGGGTGCCGGGCGCGGGCGGTGCGGTCGCCATGGAGTGTGGTCCGGGGCGCAATCGCAGCCCGAGGCGGCGGGGCCGTCAAGGAATGAAGGGGTGGGTCAGCGCCGCCGGTCGATGCGCGGTGGCAGCTCGAGCGGCAATCACCGCATCGCGAACCACACCGCGATGAAGCCCACCGACAGGGCCACCAGGAAGATGCCCCCGAAGAGGGCCACCTTGGGCAGCACGCCCGGGGCGGCGCCGTGCTCGTCGCTGTCCAGGCGCTCTTCCCCCGAGAAGGTGGCCTCGATCTCGCTGATCAGCTGCGGCTCGTCGAGGCTCGGCTCGACCGCGTCGGCGAACTCCACCCCGAAGCCGGTGCGGGTGCCCTTCACGATGCGCGTCTCGGCGAAGTACATCGGCCCGGACTGGCGCGGGTCCTTGTTGGGCGTCGGCGTGCCCTCGTCGTCGACGGTCTGCGCGGGCGCGGCGAGCGGCCGGCCCGGGTCCGTCACCTCGTCGTCGGGCATCATCGACGCCGGCGCCAGCACCGCCGTGTGCTCGAAGGCCAGGGCGGTGGGCGGCACGATGGCCACCCGGCGCGTCAGCTCCTTCGGCCCCGACTCGCCCGCCGTGCCGTACACCGCCTCGCGCAGCACCGCGTCCTCGCCCGTCTTCTCCTTGGTGAAGACCCTGGTGAGCAGGTCGCCCAGGTCCCGCTCCGACACCTGCGGCGCGTGGCGCAGGCGCGCGTGCCGCAGGACCTCGCCGAAGGCCTTCGCCGAGGTGAACCGGTCGCCTGGCTCCTTGCGCAGGGCCTTCAACACCAGCTCGTCCACGTCGCGCGGCACCGCCGCGTTCATCTTCGAGGGCGCGTCCCAGCTCGGGTTCGCCGCCTTCCGCCACCGCTCGATGGGGTCGCCCTTCTGGGGCAAGGCGTGCCAGGCCAGCATCTCCCAGAGCATCACCCCGCAGGAGTAGACGTCGGCCCGCCCGTCGACGATCTGCTTCTTCGCCTGCTCGGGCGCCATGTAGGTCAGGTTCCCGATGACCACCCGGGGCGCGGTCTGCTCTTCCTTGAGCGTCGACTGCGCGGCGCCGAAGTCGATGATCTTCACGTCGCCCCTGTAGGAGATGCACACGTTGGCCGGCGACAGGTCGCGGTGCACCAGGTGCAGGGGGTGCCCGGTCTCGTCCCTCGAGTCGTGCGCGTACTGCAGGCCCTCGCACACCTTCTCCCCGATGAGCAGGATGAGCCCGAGCGGCATCTCCAGCTTCTTGTCGCGCAGGCGGCGGCTGAAGCGGCTCACCGTCTTGCCCTGCACGTACTCCATCGAGAGGAAGTACTCCCCGTGCACGTCGCCCATCGCGTACACGTTGGCGATGTTCGGGTGCTTGAGCCTGACCACCACCTTCGCCTCGTCGAGGAAGCGGCCCACGAAGGCCCGGTTGGCGATGAGGTTCGGTAAGACCTTCTTCACCACGCACGCCCGCGGCTTCTCTCCGCCCTCGCGCGCGAGGAACACCTCGCCCATGCCGCCGGCCCCGATGCGTCGAATGAGCTGGTAGCGGCCGAAGTCGATCGGCGCTTCCGGCGTGGGCTCCTGCAGCATGACCGCCCGAGTGTGTGCGCGCGGCGCCCTGGGGGCAAGGTTGTTGCCCAAAGGCTCCAACTCCATGGTCTCCCAGCTGCTGCTCTGGACGTTCATGGCCGCCCCCGCCACGCTCCATAGCACGCCCGGCCGGCATTCACGACGCCCTGCGTCATTTTTGCCGCCAGTAGTCTAACTGCCCGAATTCCAGACACATTTCGCTCAAAACGGCTACGGTCGGGGCGTGCCCAACCTCGCCGCGGACATCCTGAAGCAGCACGAGCGGGAGGCCATCGACGAGCTGGTGGCGTCGGTGGTGGAGGTGGTGCCCGCCTACGCGCTCTCCGAGGCGTCGGAGCTGCGAAAGAACGTGGAGGTGCTCTTCACGCACTTCATCGACGTCCTGGAGACGGGGGACACCACGCGCATCACGCGGCTCTTCGAGGAGGTGGCGAAGAAGCGGGTGGACCAGGGCTTCGGCTCGGCCGACTTCCTCCGCGCGCTCCTGCTCGTCTACCCGGTGGTGCGGAAGGTGGTGCGCAAGGCCGGGCCCCGCAGCGACGCGGCCCTGGCCCACAGCTTCGCCGAGGTGGAGGAGGCGGTCATCAAGCTCGCCTCGGTGGCCTCCAACACCTTCGCCGCCCACCTGACCCGCTCGGCGCAGCGGAAGGTGGTGGCCCTCACCGAGCTCGCCGCCGGGCTGGAGGAGCGCACCCGCACCGCCGAGCACGCCGCCGCCGCCCACCGCCAGGCGCTCCTCGAGGCGGAGCAGTTCAACGAGCGGGTGGTGGCGTCGCTCACCTCGGGCGTCCTGGTGGTCGACCACCCGGGCATGAACGTGCGCCTGTGGAGCGGGCGGGTGGAGGACATCACCGGCATCAGCGCCGCCGAGGCCATGGGGCAACCCATCGAGCGCGTGGTGGCGCGGCTCAAGGGCCTGCCCGCCGAGGAGCTCATCACCACGGTGAGGGCCATGGACCGGCTGCCCCTCACCAAGGTCTCGCTGGAGTCGGCGAAGGGCCAGAAGCGCGTCGTCTACCTGCGCGCCGAGCGGCTGCACGCCAGGGGCGAGGAGCTCAAGGGCACCGTCATCCTCCTCGACGACATCACCGAGCGCGAGCTGCTCATCGACAGCTTCAGCCGCTACGTCTCGCGCGACGTGGTGAAGCGGCTGCTCTCCCGCGGCGACCAGGGCCACGAGCTGTCGGGCGAGCGCAAGGAGTGCTCGGTGCTCTTCGCCGACATCCGCGGCTTCACCGGCATCTCCGAGCGCGTCTCGCTGGAGGAGCTGCACGCGCTCCTCAACGAGTACTTCCGGGTGATGATCGACGAGGTCACCGCCCACGACGGCGCCATCGACAAGTTCATCGGCGACAAGATCATGGCCGTCTTCGTCGCCGACCAGAGCGCCGGCGCGCCCGCCGCCACCAGCGCCGCCCTCGCCATTCAGCGGCGCATTCAGGAGCTCAACGCCGCGCGCGCCGCCCAGGGCAAGGCGCCCATCGTGGTCGGCATCGGCATCAACAGCGGCACCGTGGTGATGGGCACCGTCGGCAGCCAGGAGCGCATGAGCTTCACCGTCATCGGCGACGTGGTGAACGTGGCCGATCGCCTCCAGTCGCTCGCCGCCGCCGGCGAGACCCTGGTGGGCAAGGCCACCTTCGAGCGGCTCCACGGGCGCTTCGAGGTCGAGCCCATCGGCGAGCAGAAGCTCAAGGGCCGCCAGAACGCCGAGGCGGTGTTCCGCGTCCTCCGCGAGCATTGAGGCCCGCCTCCGGTGTGAGGTGGGTTTCTGTTGTGCGACCTGGGCATTAGTGCCCAACGGGGCAAGCTGCCCCATCCTGTCTGGCTCGACACCTCCTGATTCCACGCGCTTCCACTGGCACAGCCGGTGCTCAGTCGGGCGCCCATGGACTCACTCAGTGGAATGGAAGTCTTCGTTCAGGTGGCCGAGGCGCGCAGCCTCTCGGTCGCTGCGCGGCACCTCGGTGTCACCCCCTCGGCGGTCAGCAAGACGCTCTCCAAATTGGAGGCGCGGCTCGGCGTTCGCCTGCTCAACCGCACCACGCGCCAGGTGAGCCTCACCGAGGACGGGCGCGGCTTCTTGGAGCGCTGCCGCCGCATCCTCACCGAGGTGCGCGACGCCGAGGCCGCCGTGTCGCGCTCGCGCACCGAGCCGGGCGGCCGGGTGCGCCTGTCGTGCCCGCCGGGCGTGTTCCGCAAGCTGCTCGCCCCGAGGCTGGGGCTCCTGCTCGAGCGCTACCCGCAGCTCGGCCTCGACGTGGCCCTGCGCGACGCCTGGGTCGACCCGATGGCCGAGGGCGTGGACATCTCGGTCGGCTTCTCGCGCATCACCGAGTCGCCGCTCATTCAGAAGAAGCTCGCCACCTGGAAGCTCAGGGTGTTCGCCTCGCCCGCGTACCTCTCGCGGCGCGGCGCGCCCAAGACGGTGGAGGCCCTCCAGGGCCACGACCTGTTGCCCTGGCTGACCGACTGGCGCGGCGGCGAGTGGCGCTTCCGCGTCGGCGGCGCGGTGGTCGGCGTGCCGGCGGTGGGCCGCGTCGGCTCGGCCTCGCTGGAGGCGCTGCGCGAATTGGCCCTCGACGGCAAGGGCCTGGTGCGGCTGCCTGACGGGCTGTTGGCCGACGACCTCAAGAAGGGCGCCCTGGTGCCGGTGCTGGACGACTTCGCCACCGAGGAGACCTCGCTCCTCGCCCTCTACCCGCCCGCCGAGCAGCCCTCGCCCCGCGTCCGCGCCACCCTGGACTGGATGGTGGAGGCCCTCGCCGCGCCGGTGGTGGTCGAGGCCCCCGCGCCGGCGCGGAAGGCCGCCCGCGGCTGAGCTTGCCCGGGCCGTTCACGCAGGTGGCATTCGACAGCTCCGCCTCGGGGGGTCTACCGTCCCGCCCTGCGTGGCCGAGCGAGTCCTCATCGTCGACGACGACCCGAGCATCCTGAACGTGGTGGAGCGCGTGGTGCGCTCCCTGGGCTTCGAGCCCGTCTCCCACGCCGACCCGCGCCAGGCGGTGGCCGTCACCGGCGTGGCGGTGGTGATGAGCGACTTCAACATGCCGCACCTGAACGGCGTGGAGCTCCTCCGCCAGGTGCGCCAGACGAACCCCCACGCGGTGCGGGTGATGTTCACCGCCCTCTCCGACATGAGCGTCGCCCAGCGGGCGGTCAACGACGGCGAGGTGTTCCGCCTGCTCTCCAAGCCCTGGCAGCTGGCCGAGCTCAAGAGCGCCATTACCCAGTCCATCGAGACGTTTCGCCTCGGCGAGGACAACCGCCGCCTCCACGCCCAGCTGGCGGAGAAGAACGGCGCCCTGGTGACCCTGAACCAGTCACTGGAGCGGCAGGTGATGGACCGCACCAACGGGCTCCTGGAGGGCATGATCCGCGCCCTCGACTACCGCGACACCGAGACCCAGTGGCACAGCTACCGGGTGGCGAAGGTCACCCGCCGCATCGCCATCGCCGCGGGCCTCAAGGGCGACGACCTGTTGCCCATCGAGCAGGGCGCCCTGCTCCACGACGTGGGGAAGATCGGCGTGCGCGACTCCATCCTGCTCAAGCAGGGCCCGCTCACGCCCGACGAGTGGGTGGAGATGCGGCAGCACCCGGAGATCGGCTGGCGCATGCTCGCGCACATCCCCTACCTCCAGGGCGCGGCGATGGTGGTGCACCAGCACCAGGAGCGCTGGGACGGCAAGGGCTACCCCCAGGGGCTCTTCGGCGAGTCCATCGTGGTGGGGGCCCGGCTCTTCGCCCTCGCCGACACGATGGACGCCATCACCAGCGACCGGCCGTACCGAAAGGCGCAGCCGCTCTCGGTGGCGACGGCCGAGATTCGCCGGCTCGCCGGCACCCAGTTCGACCCGCACCTGGCGGAGATCTTCCTCGCCATTCCCCAGGAGGAGTGGCTCTCCATTCGCGCCGAGGTCGAGGCCCTGGAGGCCGAGGACAAGAAGAAGTGGGAAGGCCGGCCGCGCATCCTCTCCGCGCGCGAGGCGGTGCTCGGCCTGGGCGCCTGAGCGCCCGCTCGAAGCGCCCCCTTCGTCTCTGGGACCTCAGCCGGACGGGGAGGTGGACTGGCCGCGCCCCGCCACCCGTCTAGACTGCGGTGCCGGTGCGTTCGTCGTTCGTCTCGCGGTGGCTGGTCGTCGTTTCACTGAGCGTGGGCTTCGCCGCGGGGGCGCGCCCCAAAGACGGCGGAGGAGCGGACGCGGGCCCTCCCGCGCCGCGCATCGAGCTGCCCCCGCTCAGGCCCAACCCGCTTTCTCGCGCGGTGGACGAGGCGCGGGTGGAGCGCGTCTTAAAGAGCCTCACCCCGAGGCAGCGCGCCGCGCAGCTCCTCCTCGCCTACCCGCAGCTGGGCAAGACCGCGCCGGTGGAGGTGGGCGGCGTGCTCTTCGTGGGCAACACGCTCGCCAACCTCGCCAAGGCCCGCGAGCGCATCGCCGCTTCCTTCGCCCGCGCCAAGGTGCCGCCCTTCATCGCGGTGGACATGGAGGGAGGCCCGTCGAACCGCATGAAGCGCGCGCCCGGCTTGAAGGAGCTGCCCAGCGCCCGCGAGCTGGCGGCGCTCGACGACGCCGAGGTGAAGGCCTGGGGGAAGAAGGTCGGCCAGGCGATGCGCGACGTGGGGCTGAACCTGAACCTGGCGCCGGTGCTCGACGTGGCGCCCACCGGGCACATGGCCGACAACCGCCGCAGCTTCTCCGGCGACCCCAAGGTGGTGGAGCACAAGGCGCGCGCGTTCTCGCTCGGGCTCCTGGAGACCGGGGTGGTGCCGGTGGGCAAGCACTTCCCCGGCTACGGCGACCTCGCCGCCGACTCCGACCACGCGCTCGCCACCGCGGAGTGGACGAAGGAGAAGGTGCTCTCGCAGGTGGAGGTCTTCGACGCCACCCGCGACGTGCTCGGCGGCGTGATGCTGTCGAACATCGCCTACGCCCCCTACGACGGGAAGCCGGCCATTCTCTGCCCGTCGCTGGTCGAGCTCGCGCACCAGAAGGGCTTCGTGGCCATCACCGACGACATCGCCATCGGCGTGTTGGCCGACGCCATTCAGGGCAGCCAGGAGGACGTGCTGCGCCAGGCGCTCCTGGCGGGGAACGACCTCCTCCTCACCACCGCGCCGCCCGACTGGGACAAGGGCCTCGACTACATCGGGCTGCTCACGGCGCTGGGCGAGAAGGAGCCGGTGGCGAAATCGCGCATCGACGCCGCCTGCCGGCGGGTGCTGGCGCTGAAGGACCGGATGGGGCTGCTCGACGCGCTGTGACGGCGGGCGCCGACTTCAGTCCCGGTCTTCGAGCAGGTCCTGGGCGGTGAGCTCCGGCGCGGCGCGCCCGTGCTCGAAGCCCAGCAGGTCGAGCTGGGCGTAGCGGCCCCGCACCCGCTCCGAGAGCAGACCGATGCGCTTCAGGTTCGGAATCACCCGCCGGAACATCGTCTTGCGGAACAGGGCCATCATCTCCGACTCCAGCACCAGCGCGTCCCAGGCGCGGCGCGGCAGGCGGTGGGCCCAGTGCTCCTCGTAGAACTCGTGCGCGAAGAAGCGGTTGCGCAAGAAGAGCGAGACCTCGAAGGCCCAGTCCTCGCGCTCCCGCCGCTCCCGCTCCGAGAGCTGTTGCACCACCTCGGTGAGGGCCAGCACCCCGAAGTGCACGTGGCGCGCCTCGTCGGCGATGATCTGGGTGAGCATCGCCTTGAGCAGCGGCTCCCTCGTGAGCTGGCGGAGCATGCCGAAGGCGCCCAGCGCGAGGCCTTCGATCATGATCTGCATGCCGAGGAACTTGAGATCCCACCGTCCGTCGCTCATCAGTGCGTCGACGACGACGTAGAGGTTGTCGTTCACCTCGTAGCGCTTCTTAAGCTTCGTCGAGAGGTAGCCGTGGAAGGCCTCCACGTGGCGGCCCTCGTCGACCACCTGGGTCGAGCCGTAGAGCTTCGCGTCGAGCCACGGCACCGCCTCGGTCACCTGGCACGCGGCGTAGAGCGCGCCCTGCTCGCCGTGGAGGAACTGCGAGAGCAACCACGCCACCAGGTCCTTGCGGTGCACGGCCTGGGTGCGCGGGTCCAGGCGCCGGAAGGCGTCCAGCTTCCACACCGGCAGGAAGTCCATCGGCACCAGCGGGGGCCTCGGCGGAGAGCGGGTCGACGTCGGTGCTCCACGGCAGGTCGGCCGCGTTCCACTGCGACGACTTGGCGGCCTCGTAGAGCCGGGCGAGCGCTGGGCGATCGCGCAGGTACGCCCAGTCGAAGGCCGCCTCGTGGTGGGCGGGGAGCCGGGTGGACGTCTCGTTGCGGCCGCGGCGCTCCACCAGGCCACGCCAGGCCGGGCCGGCGAGGGCGCGCAGGACGTCGACGTTGCGGCTGCGCGCCGCGTCGCGCACCAGGGGCACCGCGCCGGAGAGCCGTGAGACGGCGTCGGGGAGCTCCACGCCGAAGGGAAAGTCACGCCGCGCCATGCCGCACCTCCACGGTCTTTCGCCGCCATCACCCGCGCCGACCGAACGACTCTGCATCCGTGGCCGCTGGGGGAACAAGGTCCCCCTCGGGTCCGCTGACCAGCCCCTGAAGAGCGGCTGCTGCGGATCGGCCGGTGCGGGGACGACGCGCGGATCCGCCTCCGCCGGGCGTGGGCTAAGGTCGCGCGCCATGGCCACCATCACCCTCACCGTCAACGGCGCTCAGAAGCGCGTCGAAGTCTCTCCCGGCGAGTCGCTCCTCGACGTGCTGCGCGAGAAGTGCGGCGTCATCTCGGTGAAGGACGGCTGCGCGCCGCAGGGCCAGTGCGGCTGCTGCCTGGCGCTCATCGACGGCGCGGCCAAGACGACCTGCGCCACCCCGGCGGAGAAGTGCGACGGGAAGACCATCGTCACCCTGGAGGGGCTCTCGGCCAAGGCGCGCGAGCTCACCTCCCAGGCCTTCGTGGCCGCCGCGGGCATCCAGTGCGGCTTCTGCATCCCCGGCTTCGCCCTCAAGGCGAACCACCTGCTCGACAAGACGCCGTCGCCCTCGCGAGGAGAGATCGCCACCGCCCTCGACGGCCACCTCTGCCGCTGCACCGGCTACGTGAAGATCGTCGACGCGGTGGAGCTGCTCGGCCGGGCCCGGCTCGGGGCTCCGATTCCAACGCCGCCGGAGAAGGAGGGCGTGGGCGCGGCGCTCCCCCGCTACCAGGGACACGAGACGGTGCTCGGCGACCGGCCCTTCGTGGCGGACCTGAAGCGCGACGGCATGCTCCACGGCGCGGTGGTGCACTCGCTCCACGCGCGCGCCAAGGTGAAGAGCATCGACGTCTCGGCGGCCAAGGCGCTGCCGGGCGTGCGCTGCGTGGCCACCGCCGCCGACGTCCCGGGGCAGCGCTGGTACGGCATCCTCTACTCCGACTGGCCGGGCTTCGTGGCGGTGGGCGAGGAGGTGCGCTGCGTGGGCGACGTGCTCGCCGCCGTGGCCGCCGACGACGAGGCCACCGCGCGCAAGGCCGCGGCTCTGGTGAAGGTCGACTACGAGGTGCTGGAGCCGGTGCTCTCTCCGGAGCGCTCGCTCGAGGCCAACGCGCCCCAGGTGAACCCCACCCACGCCAACGTGCTCTCCAAGTCGGTCATCAAGCGCGGCGAGGCCGACGCGGCGCTGCAGAAGAGCGCCCACGTGGTGAGCGCCACCTTCCAGACCCAGCGCATCGAGCACCTCTTCCTCGAGCCCGAGTGCGCGCTCGCCGAGCCGACCGCGAGCGGCGGCGTCCGCCTCTACTCGCAGGGGCAGGGCATCTTCGATGATCAGCGCCAGTGCGCGGCCTTCGTGGGCCTGCCCTTGGAGAAGTTCGAGACGGTGCTGGTGCCCAACGGCGGCGCCTTCGGCGGCAAGGAGGACATGTCGATTCAGGCGCACGCCTCGCTGTTGTGCTTCCTCACGAAGAAGCCGGTGCGGGTGAAGCTGACCCGCGACGAGTCGGTGCGCATGCACCCCAAAAGGCACCCCATCACCCTGCACTACACGATGGGCTGCGACGCCGAGGGGCGGCTCACCGCGGTGAAGGCGCGCATGCTGGGCGACTCCGGGGCCTACGCCTCGGTGGGCGGGAAGGTGCTGGAGCGCGCGGCGGGGCACTCCTGCGGCCCGTACAAGGTGCCGCACGTCGATGTGGAAGCGCTGGCGATGTACACGAACAACCCGCCCTGCGGCGCGATGCGCGGCTTCGGCGCGAACCAGGCGTCCTTCGCGGTCGAGGGGTGCATGGACCTGCTCGCGAAGAAGGTCGGCCTCGACGGTTGGGAGATTCGCAACCGCAACGTGCTCGCGGTGGGCGACGTGTTCTCCACCGGCCAGGTGCTGGAGAAGAGCGTCGGGATCCGCAAGACGCTCGAGGCGGTGAAGGACATCTATTACGAGGCCCGGCGCGCCGGGAAAGCGGTGGGCATCGGCTGCGGCATCAAGAACTCCGGCATCGGCAACGGCGTGCAGGAGTGGGGCAAGTGCCGGCTGGTGGTGGAGCCCGACGGCACCATCTCGCTCTACAACGGCTACACCGAGATGGGGCAGGGCCTGCTCACCATCTGCCAGCAGTTCGCGTCGGAGGTGACGGGGCTGCGCGCGAAGACGTTCAGGCCGAAGGTGGACACCACGTTCGCGCTCGGCGCCGGGCAGACCACCGGCTCGCGGGCCACGCTCTTCGCGGGGAACGCGGTCATCGCGGCGTCGAAGAAGCTGAAGGCCGACCTGGACCTCGGGTACGACCTCGAGCAGCTCAAGGGCCGCGTCTACGTCGGTGACGTCGTCATCGAAGACACCACGCCGCTGGGCAAGCCGGTGCCGAAGGTGAAGACGCACACCGCGTTCAGCTACGCGACGCAGGTCTGCATCCTCGACGCGGGCGGCAAGGTGGAGCGCTTCGTCGCCGCGCACGAGGTGGGGCGGGTGGTGAACCCGCAGCTGTGCTCCGGCCAGGTGGAGGGCAGCGTGCACATGGGCTTGGGCTACGCGCTCACCGAGGAGCTGCCGACGCAGGACGGCCTGCCGGTGACCTCGAAGCTGCGCGACATCGGCGTGCTGCGCGCGCGAGACATGCCGAAGGTCGAGGTGATGCTGCTCGAGGACCCGGAGCCGGAGGGGCCGTACGGCGCGAAGGGCGTCGGGGAGATCGGGCTCGTGCCCACCGCGGGCGCGGTGGCGGGCGCGCTGGAGGCGTTCGACGGCGTGCGCCGGTACACCTTGCCGATGAAGGACTCGCCGGCGTCGAAGGCCATGAGCGTCGGGAAGCTCAAGGGTGACCGGAGCAAATGGCGATGAGCGTGGTGTGGCTCGGCGACGCCTGGTCGATTGACGCCGGAGTCCTGCACCGTTCAGCCCGAGCGGAGTCGAGGGCCCCGAGCCAATCCGTTCACCCTGAGCGAAGTCGAAGGGTGCCGAACACCGCGGACTCACCTGCAGTCACCCGCCTCGACTGCGCCTGGGATCCCCGCGTCACCATTCGCCCCGGCGACGTCAACGCCCACACCCACCTCTACTCGGGCCTCGCCGGGCTCTCGATGCCGCAGCCGGCGAAGAAGCCTCAGAGCTTCGTGCAGATCCTGGAGCGGGTGTGGTGGCGGCTCGACCGGGCGCTCGACGCTCGGAGCCTGCGCGTGTCGGCGCGGCTGGCGCTGGCGGAAGGCCTGCTCTGGGGCACCACCGCGGTGGTCGACCACCAGGAATCGCCGGCGTTCATCGAGGGCTCGCTGGACGTGCTGGCGGAGGCGGCCGAGGAGCTCGGCGTGCGCCTGGCGGCGGCCTACGGCGCGACCGGGCGCAACGGCGGGCGTGAGGAAGAGCGGCGCGGCCTCGGGGAGTGCGCGCGCTTCGTGAAGGCGAACCGCCGTGCGCTGGTGCGCGGGTTGGTGGGGCTGCACGCGTCGTTCACGGTGTCGGACGAGTGCGTCCGCGAGGCCGGGACGATGTCGCGCGAGCTGGGCGTGCCGGTGCACGTCCACGTCGCGGAGGATGGCGCCGACGTGGTGGACGCGAGGAAGCGCGGCTTCGACGGCGCGCTCGATCGGCTGCTGCGGCTCGGCGCCCTGCCCAAGGGCTCGCTGGCGATTCACGGCGTGCACCTCACCGAGGCGGAGGTCCGGCGCGCCGACGAGGCGGGGCTGTGGATGGTGCAGAACCCGCGCTCCAACGAGGGCAACGCGGTGGGGTACTCGAAGGGCCTCAAGGCCAGCGGCCGGGTGGCGCTGGGCACCGACGGCTGGCCCTCGGAGATGAGCGTGGAGCGCGACGCCCTCTTCCGCCTCGGCCGCGCGAACGGCGACTCCGACGCGGTGCTGGAGGCGCGCACCAAGGCGGGCTGGGCGCTGGCGAGCGAGCTGTTCGGCGCGAAGCTGGGCACGGTCGAGGACGGCGCGGCGGCGGACGTCGTGGTGGGCATCCCCGGTGAGAAGCCGCGTCACGTCGTCGTCGCCGGGAAGCCGGTGGTCGTCGACGGGAAGCTCGTCACCGCGGACATCGAGAAGATTCGCGCCGAAGCCCGCGAGGCTGCTCCCGGGCTGTGGAAGAAGATGCTCGCGTTTCCGGAGCCGTAGTTTCGGGGGGACGAGATGGACCTGTAGGCCGTTGAGCGGGAGCTGCGACTTCATCGGGAGATCGGCGCCGAGTTGATGACGCCTCAGCCCGAAGAGTCGTGGCGCTTCTCCGTGAACTTCGAGTACGAGCGTGGCGGTTCCTGAGGTCCGTTCCGCAGCCGACGTCGCACCCCCGCGAAGACCATGACGTTCACCGAGCTCCTCAGCCGCTTCGAGCGCTTTCCGCCTGCCGTGCCAGACGACCTCGCCGCCTGTGAGCGCACGCTGGGCCGGCCGCTGCCCCTCGACCTCCGCAACTTCCTCCTCGCCTCGAACGGCGGCGAAGGCCCGATCGGCGAAGGGTACCTCTCGCTGTGGCGCGTCGAGACGCTCGAGTCGAAGAACGCGGCCCACGCGGCGGCGACGAGGTTCCCTGGCCTCTTCCTCATCGGCACGGACGGCGGCGCCGAGGCCTTCGCGCTCGACCTCGAGGCCGGGCAGACGACCTACGTCATGGTGCCCATCGCCGGCCGCGGGCGCGCGGACATGATTGAGCTGGGCCACACCTTCAGGGAGTTCATCTCATCCTTCGACCACTGGACCGCGTCGGACGACTGATCGAAGCGCTATGGTGCGCCCGAACGGAGCGCCCATGACCACCCCGACCCTCGCCATCAACGCCGACCGCCTCCAGGAGAGCCTCTCCGCCCTCGGCCGCATCGGCGCCTACACCGACGACGACACGAAGCTGGTGGGCGTGCGCCGCCTCGCGTTCACCGCCGAGGACGGCGAGGGCCGCCGCCACGTGGTCGCCGAGATGAAGGCCGCCGGACTCACCGTCACCGTCGACCGCATCGGCAACGTCTTCGGCCGCCGCGCGGGCACCGACCCCAACGCCAAGCCCGTCATGGCCGGCTCGCACATCGACTCGGTGGCCACCGCCGGCCGCTTCGACGGCTGCCTGGGCGTGCTCGGCGCGCTGGAGGTGGTGAAGACCCTCAACGACGCCCAGCGCCAGACTCGCCGACCGCTGGTGGTGGCCTTCTTCTCCGAGGAGGAGGGCGCGCGCTTCGGCACCGACATGCTGGGCTCCGCGGTGGCCACCGGCCGCATTCCCCTGGAGAAGGCCTACGCCCTCACCGACCGCGCCGGGAAGACGGTGAAGGCCGAGCTCGAGGCCATCGGCTTCGTGGGCGAAGCCGGCGAGCGCCTCGAGGCCCCGCACGCCTACGTCGAGTGCCACATCGAGCAGGGCCCGATGCTGCGCGCGGCGAACCAGGACATCGGCGTCGTCACCGGCGTGCAGGCCATCAGCTGGTTCGAGCTCACCCTGACCGGCAAGAGCGCCCACGCCGGCACCACCCCGATGAGCCTGCGCGTCGATCCGGGCGTGGTGGCCAGCCGCATCCAGGTGCACCTGCGCGAGATGGTGAGGAGCGGCAAGTACGGCGAGCACCTGCGCGCCACCATGGGCGTCACCCAGTTCCACCCCGGCCTGGTGAACGTGGTGCCCAACCGCGTCACCTGCACCGTCGACATCCGCCACCCGGACAACGCGGTGCTGGTGCGCGCCGAGGCCGAGCTCAAGGAGGCCTGGAACCGCTTCGCCGCCGAGGAGAAGGTGACGCTCTCCGCCCGGCAGACCGCGCGGACGCCCGACATCGCCTTCGCCCCCAAGGTGCAGGCGCTGGTCGCCGCCGCCGCCAAGGTTCGCGGGCTCTCGCACCAGCACCTCGTCTCCGGCGCCGGGCACGACTGCCAGGAGATGGCCCGCCTCTGCCCCGCCGGCATGGTCTTCGTCCCCGGCGAGTACGACGGCATCAGCCACAACCCCCGCGAGCTCTCCACGCCCAAGCAGTGCGCCGACGGGGTGAACGTCCTGCTCGACGTCCTGCTCGCGCTGGCCGACGAGGCCTGACCCTCCCCCCGTTCAGGCTGAGCTCGTCGAAGCCTGCCGAACACCGCGGACTGAATTCGGAACCCTTCGACGGGCTCAGGGTGAACGGTGGTCCGACCATGGTCGGGCTCGTCGGCTCTGCCGGTGCGCGACTGCCTCCGACGCTGTAGCTTCCCCCGCCGATGAGCTCTCCCTCGCCTCGCATCGTCCGCGCCGCGCTCACCCAGACCGTCAACGCCTACCCGGGCATGCCCGAGCGGCCCGAGGATCTCCCCTCGCTCGCTTCCAAGCTCGAGGACATCCGCGCCGCCAACGTGGCCCACCACGTCGCGCTCGCCAAGGAGGCCCGGCGCCAGGGCGCGCAGGTCATCTGCTTCGGCGAGCTCTTCCCCGCCCCCTACTTCGCGCTCCGGCACGACCCGTTCTGGGTGGCCGCCGCCGAGGACGCGCGCACCGGCAAGACGGTCACCGAGCTCAAGGCCGTGGCCAAGGAAGAGCGCCTCATCATCATCGCGCCCATCTACGAGCAGGACCCCTCGGGCAAGCGCTTCAACACCGCGGTGGTCATCGAGGAGACCGGCGAGGTGCTCGGCACCTACCGCAAGACGCACATCCCCCACGGGGAGAACGAGCAGGGTCGCTTCCTCGAAGGCCACTACTACGAGCGCAGCGACGGGAAGAACCTGCTCGGCCCGAAGAACGTGTCCAAGAACTCCTACTTCCCGGTGTGGCAGACCTCGCTGGGGAAGATCGGCGTGGCCATCTGCTACGACCGGCACTTCGAGGGCGTGATGTGGTCGCTGGCCAAGGAGGGCGCGGAGCTCGTCTTGAGCCCCGCCGTCACCTTCGGCGCCAAGAGCCACCGCATGTGGCACCTCGAGTTCCAGGTCGACGCCGCGCGCCACAACGTCTTCATCGGCGGCAGCAACAGAGCGGGACAAGAGCGCCCCTGGAACCAGCCCTACTTCGGCGACAGCCACTTCACCGGCCCCAACGGTCTGTGCCCGAACCTGAGCACGAACCCCGAGCTGGTCATCGCCGACGTGAACCTGTCCCAGCTCTCCGCCGGCGACCCGAGCGGGTGGAACCTCCCCCGCGACATCCGCCACGACATCTACACGCCGCGCCGCTGACTCGCTCGACGGCGGTGGCGCACGCGGACGTTGAATCTCGGCCTGGGGCGTGCGTCTCTTGCGCACCCCGTCGTCCGGAGGTCCCCATGCTCCGCCGTGCCCTCGTCCTCTTCGCGCTGTTGCCCGCCGCGGCCTTCGCCGGCACCTGGCGCTACGCCCTCACTCCGGGGAGCGTCTCCAAGTTCCACTACTCCGGCACCGATGACGTGACGGTGCAGATGCCGATGATGGGCCCGATGACGCAGCACCTGGTGGTCGACACCGACTACTCGGTGAAGGTGGTGAAGGCTTTGCCCGACGGCCGCGCCGACGTGGAGCTCACCCTGGAGAAGGTGGTGCTCAAGGACTCGACGGGCGCCGCCACCACGCTGGGCAAGCTCCCCAAGGACATGCAGGTGATGCGCGCGTACCTGTCGCCGCGCGGGCACTTCGAGTTCTACAAGAAGGTCATCGTGCAGGTGGCCGACGACGGGCACTACGCCCTGGGGAGCGTCACCGCCGGCCCCACCGGCGGCTCGGCCAGCGCCACCGTGGACGGGGAGACGGTGACCGCCACCGCGGCCATCGACCCCAAGACCGGGCGCGTCTCGGCCTCCATCACCAGGAAGGCCGCGCCTCCTCCCCAGCCCTCCACCCACGAGGAGGAGCGCCGCGAGCCCACCACCATCGACGTGCTCCCCGCGCAGGTGCTCTCGCTGATGGAGCTCCCGGAGGGGCCGGTCACCCCGGGCGAGGCATTCCGCATCGACCTCCCCTCCATCCGCTTCGAGGGGAAGGGCCTGCCGGGCGAGCCCTGCAAGAAGGCGACGTGCTCGATGCTCTCGATGAAGAGCGTGGTGGACGGCAGCAACGAGGCCACGGTGAAGACGGCCAAGGCGATGGGCGCCCCCAAGGCCGAGACGGCGGAGATGGAGCAGGAGATGGACCACGCCGACCAGGAGATGGCTCAGGGCATGGCCGACATGCAGGGTCAGATGGGCGGGATGATGGGCATGGGCGGCATGGGCGCGATGATGGGCGGCGGCCCCAAGGCGGCGCGCGGAGGCGGCATGCCGAAGATGATGGTGGCCCTCGACGCGACCATGGCCTTCGACGAGAGGGCGGGGGCGCTCCACCGCGTGGCCGGAAACGTCGAGTCGACGATGGACGCGATGGGGCTGAAGACGGTGTCCAAGAGCGTCTTCACCCTTCAGGCGCGCTGATCAGGGAAGGGTGAAGGTGAGCACCGTGCGGCCGGAGTTGGCGCCGCCGGAGTCGCTCCAGCCGGTGGCGTTCTGGTGGAAGGCGCCGCAGTAGCCGAGAGGCCCAGCGGGCGTGCGCACCTCGACCTCGAAGGGCACCACCGTCGTGGCGGTGCTGCAGTTCTGGTAGTGGTCGACCTTCACCGTGTACGTGCCCGGCGTGGGCACGGTGCCGGCCGGGTAGATGACGTTCTCGATGTCCACCGAGTCGATGGTGCAGCCGGCGTTGGAGTCCAGGTCGAGCGAGCCCAGGGCGCCGCAGGCCGAGCCGTCGAGGTTGCCGTAGTAGATGTCGCAGAGGCCGTTGGTGGTCGGCTCGAGCACGTGGAGATCGACGTCCTCGTCGGTGTCCCAGCGGAGCGTGACCTGAATGGGGCCGCCGCCGCCGTTGAGGACGCAGGTGTTGTTCACGCAGGTAAAGCCGCGGCCGCACTCCAGGGTGCACCCGGCGGGGGGCTGGTGCGCGACGCAGACGCCGCCGTCGAGGAGCGCGCCGCCGTCGACGTCGCCCGGCGTGCCGGCGTCGACGGGCGCGCAGGTCTGGGTGAGCTGGCGGCACCGGCCCGAGGCGCACTGATCGTCCTTGAGGCACTCCACGCAGCGCGGCGGACCGTCGAGGGTGAAGCAGTTGGGCGTGGCGCCGAAGCAGCCGTGCGCGGAGGTGCAGGCGACGCACGCGCCCGCGCCGGAGTTGGCGGCGGTGTCGCAGACGCCTTTGTCGCCGCCGCAGCCGGTGGTGGCGGTACAGGTGACGCAGGTGGCGTGAGCCTCGTCGCACACCGGGGTGAGTACCGGGCAGACGCCGCACTTCGAGCCTGCGGTCGGTGGTGCACCGGCGTCAGCGCGACACGCGGCGCCCTTGCACGGCACCGCGCCGCAACCGGTGAGGACGACCACGAGACAGCGTGAGACGAAGGTCCAGCGCACGGTCTTCCTCCTGCGCAGCCCCTTGGCTGCGATGACGACCGCGCACCGTATGGGCGGGCGGATCAGCGGGACAATCCGGGGGGACGCGAGCGTCGCGGCGGTGTGACACTCCACGCAAGCCGGCTGGAGTGAATTGCGCGTCCACGGTGCGCACAGGTGCGGAAGACGCCGTGGAGCACGCGCTAGGCTGACGGCATGAACGAGCCACCGTCTCGGACGCTGCGCTGGTCAATCGCGCTGAGCGGGATGACGCTCGGCGCCCTGAACTTCTGGCTCGCGTGGTCTGGCTCGGCGGCGTTCGCGAGGATGTTCGTAGACTTTGGGTCGTATCTCCCGGCGATCACGGCCTTCGCGCTGACGTGGGGGCGCTGGCTCATGTCGTTCGTCGCGCTCGGTGGAGCAGGGGTCGCCATTCGCACTGCGCTTCGAGGGAGGGTGAGTTGGCCTGGCGAGGCCGCGGTCGTGGTCGAAGTCGCGGCGCTCGGTCTGTTCCTGTTGGCGATGTACGTGCCGGCGACTGGATTACCGGACGGAAACTGGTGACCCCTCGAACTCCGGCAGCGGGCGAAGCTTCGTACCGGGTGCTCCCGGTGGTCGTGGCGGTCGTCTCCGCGGTATTCGCCCTGGGAGATCTCGCCCTCGCGTGGCCGGGGGCGAGCGCGTTCGCGAAGATGTACGCCGACTTCGGGTCGGTGCTGCCTGCCGGCACTGAGTTCGCGCTCTCGTGGGGACGAGCACTCCTGACGGTCATCGCGCTGACTGGATGCGGCGCATCCATCGCAGCAGCGATCCGCGGAGGGGAGGTCTGGCCCGGCGTGCTCTCGCTCGCCGCCCAGATCGCCGCCGCCGCGCTCTTCCTCTGGTCGATGTACCTGCCGGTCTTCTCGATCGCGGGCGGTGTTCCAATCAAGTAGCGCCTACGCGCTCGCCCGCAGCTCCTCGCCCGCCGCGCCGCTCTTCTTCAGCCGCTCGTACCGGAACTCGCCCCACAGGGCCGCGCCGATGGCGCCCGCGAACGTGGACAGCGGGTGCGCCACGATCTCCAGCGGCGCGCCCTTGTCACTCGAAAGCTGCCGCCGCATCGAGCCGGCGAGGCCGGTGTCCGCCGCGAGCCCGCCGGTGAGTACCACCGTCCCGCTCGCATCCGCCGAGCGAAGCAGCCGCGCCAACCGCTGGGCGATGGAGTCGTGCACGCCGCGCAGAATCTCCCCGGTGTTCACTCCGCGCGAGACCATGTTGATGACGTCGGTCTCCGAGAGCACCGCGCAGATGCCGCTGCACACCTCGGCGCGCGTGGCCGCGAGCGACAAGGGCCCAATCTCGTCGGTACGGATGCCCAGGTAGCGCGCGATGTTCTCCAGGAACTGACCGGTCCCCGCCGCGCACTGACTGGTCATCTTCGAGCGCACCACCTTCACGCCCTCGATGCACATCACCCGGGCGTGCAAGGCGCCGATGTCCACCACCGCCTTCGCGCCCGGCACCAGGAAGGCCGCCCCGCGCGCGTGCGTCGTCATGCCGTAGAAGTGCCCGTCGCGGAACTCGAGCTCGTCGCCCTCGCCCGTCGACGCCACGTAGGCCACGTCGCTCTTCTTCGCCTTCGCCGCCTCGAGCGCGGCCTCGTAGGCCAGCTCCGCCACCTGCGCCGCGTCGCGCCTCAAGATTCGCTCGCGCCAGGTGCCCAGCACCTTCGGCTCGCCCTGGCCGAAGCCCATCACCACGGCCTTCACCGCGCTCGTGCCGACGTCGACGCCGGCGGTCAGCTTCATCGTGTTCATGCCTGCACCCCGCGCTTCGCAAAGAGGGCCGCGCCCATCGCTCCCATGAAGATGGAGTCGGTGTGGATGTTCAGCGTTCGCTGGCCGTAGTGCTTGCCGACCAGGTCCGTCAGCTCCTGCACCACCGCCTGGTTCTTCGCCACGCCGCCGGTGAAGGTCAGCTCGTCGCTCACCCCGCCGGACCGCGCGAGCAAGCTCATCGCCCTCAAGATGATGGCGCGGTGGAGACCCAGGAGGATGTTCTCCCGCTTCTCACCCAGGGACAGCCGCGCGCGCAGCTCCACGCCCGCGAACACCGTGCAGGTGGACGAGATCTTCACCGCCCGCGTGGCCTTCATCGCCAAGGGCCCCAGCTCGTGGATGCCCAGGTTCATCTCCTCCGCGATGTAGCCGAGGTACCGCCCGCACCCGGCGGCGCAGCGGTCGTTCATCTGGAAGCCGGTCACCACGCCGTCGCCGTCGACCTGAATGGCCTTGGTGTCCTGCCCGCCGATGTCCAGCACCGTGCGCGTCTTGGGGAAGAAGGCGTGCGCGCCCAGGCCGTGGCACAGAATCTCGGAGCGGATGTTCTCCTTCGGGAACGGCAACCGCGAGCGGCCATAGCCCGTGCCCACCATGGCCTTGATGTCGATGGGCTCGGCCTCCAACGTCTTCCAGGCGGCCTCGATGCGGCGAGCGCTCTCCGACGAGACCTTGGCGTGCGAGAGCGAGCGAACCAGGTGCACGCCCACCGACTCGGCGGCCTCGGAGTTCTCCACGTCGACGATGGCCCGGTCGTAGGCGCCGACCACCACGTCGTAGGGCAGCTCGCGCTTGCGGGCCGCGTTCTCCGCGTCGGACAAGATGCGCGCGGCCACCATGTCGCGGAAGAAGCGCGAGCGGTCCACCGCCAGGGCGGCGAAGACGTTCTCGCCGTCTTTGGCGATGGCGTCGAAGAGCGCCTGGGTCTTGTCGGCCACGACGTCGCCGCCGTCGGGCGCCGAGCGGGTGAGCGACACGGTGCGATCCCGCACCTGGGTCAGCCGCGCCAGCGACTGCTCGATGCGCACCGCCCGCTTCACCTCGGCGAGCGTGCCGGCGGCGTTCTTCTCGCCGTTCCGGGCGAGCTCTGCCTCGAGCCGGGAGAGCTGCGCGTCGGCGATGGCCTCGGCCCGCGCGATGGCGGCGGCCACGTCGTAGTTGGAGCGCGTGTTGGTGAGGCCCGCGCCCACCACCTTCCCGTCCTCGTTCACCAGGACGGCCTTGGTGGTGGTGCTGCCCAGGTCGATTCCGAGCCAGGTCGTCATCTTCAGTGTCCTCCAGCGACGACGGGGAGCTTCAGCGACGCGGGCTGGGCGACGTGCCCGCCGGCTTTGCGCGCCGAGAGCATCTGCAGGTAGCTCTCGATGCGGTTCTTGATGTTGGCCTGCGAGTAGTAGCGGGGGTCCACCAGGTCCGACTCGATGAACGCGCCGGGAATGCCGGTGCGCTTCTCCAGCTCGCGCAGCATCACCAACTGCCCGGCGGAGAAGGAGTTGCAGCTCTTGATGGAGTTGAAGACGACGCCGTCGGCCTCGTACTCGCGGACGTACTTCTCGAGCAGGTCCACCCGCTGCGGCAGCGAGAGGTTCGTGTAGCAGCCGATGCAGTAGTCGGCGAGCGCGAGGAGCGGATCCTTCTCCTGGTCGTGCCGGAAGCCGGTGTCGTAGAGGCCGCCGACCTTGGTGTAGGTCGAGGCCACGAATACCGCGCCCTCGTCGTAGAAGATGCGCCAGAAGTCGCGGAAATTGGTCCAGTTCGGCGGGCCCTCCACCACCAGCCGGTACTTCTCCTTGGCCAGCGTGCCGTCGGGCGTCACCGGGCCTTCGCCGCGGGACATGCGGTCCTCCACCTCGGCGCGCAGCTCCTTGTAGTAGCTGACGGCGTCCTCGGTGCCGCGGAAGCCGGTGAAGATGGGGCCGACGTAGTAGACGCTGCCGAAGTAGGCGTCGATGGGCGACGGGCGCTTCTTCGCGCTCTCCAGCACCCAGACCAGGTCGTTCTCCGCCCGGGCCGAGAGCTTGAGCCGCGCGAGCAAGGCGTCGGGGTCGAACTTCTTCCCCGAGACCTTCTCCATCTTGGGGATGACCTCGTCCTTGAGCTGACCCTTCACGTACTGCCGCATCTCCGACGTCGGCATCTGCCCGGGGACGTAGGGCACGTGGAGCATGGCGATCTCGCAGCCGTACTCCTGCCGCAGGAGCTCGAACCACTTCATGAAGGTGAAGCAGCCGGTGTACGAGAGGAGCAGCAGATCAGGCGGCGGCAGCTTCTCGCCGGTGGGCCCGATGTTCCCCTGCGTCATCATGCCGATGTCGCACTTGACGTAGGTGCAGACGTCTTCGTTGTGCCCGAGCCGCTCCGCCTCGCGAATGTAGCCGGCGCTCTTCTGCCGCATCGCCGACTGGAGCGCGTTGATCTCCGGGTACACCGGGAGGATGTCGAACACCCCGAGCAGCTCGGTGAGGTTCCCGGGCACGAAGGTGTAGCCGACCTTCTCGCCGTTCTCGCGCGCCTTGCTCAGGCGCGTGAAGTGCTTGGCGATCATCTCCTTCTGCCGGTTCTGACTGACGTCCTTCTGCGCGTGCTTCACGTCGGCGCTCATGCGGCACCCCACAGCTTGATGGAATCGGAGAAGGTCCCCGCTTGCTCGCGGATGCCCTGGAACTGGCCGGTGTTCTCGGCGTACTTGAAGGCGATGTGCGGCACACCGCTGACGGAGAGGATCTTCTGCAGCACCGGCTGATCGAGCAGCGCCGGATCGCAGAAGGACGGCGCCGCGAAGACCACCCCGTCGGCCTTGCGCCGCTTCACCAGCGCGAGCAGCTTCGGCGCGCGCAGGTCGTCGGCCTCGTACTTGGTCGACGCCCAGGTGGACTGCGTCAGGTAGGCGTCGGCGAAGGCCTCCAGCGGGTTCTTGCCCGGCTCCACGTCCTTCTCCAGCCAGCGCATGCCGAGGTTCAGGTCGTCGTCGACGACGTAGCAGCCGGAGCGGTCGAGCGAGCGCAGCAGCCCGATGGGTGGCTGCTCGCAGAACGCGCCGATCATCACCACGCGAATGCGGTCTTCCTTCTTCTTCTTCCGCGTCTTGGCCTGGGCGATGAAGTCGTGCACCAGCTGGGTGTGCTCGGCAACGTCCAGCACCGCGCCGGCCTTCACCACCAGGAAGCACTCGTCGCTGGCCACGAGCTGCGGCTGCTCGGTCCGCAGGTCGTAGAGCGCGGAGATGGCGTTGCGGTTGTCGTTGTAGAGGCGAATGGAGCGCGCCAGGTCTTCGTCGGTCGGCTGCTTGCCGCCGTTGGCGACGACCAGGTCGATGAGCTCCTTCAGGTCGTGCTGGTAGAAGTCGCCCCCGAGCCGCTTGGCGAAGTTCTGCGGCAGGTCGATGAAGCGCACCGGCTTCTTGGGGAAGAGGAGCTGCCAGATGCCGGAGAGGTTGCGGATGACGTCGCAGGTCGACGGGAAGAGCATGCCGTCGAGCACGTCGAGGTCGCCGGTGAGGCCCAGCTCCACCGTCGAGCGGGGGATGTGGCAGATGTAGCTCTGGAAGCAGGCGTCGCCCTTCACGATGTCGACGTGCTCTCCGGCGCCGGCGAGGGCGACCGGCAGGCCTCCGGCGGCGTGCACCACCTCGCGCGGCGCGTACACCGGCAGGTGGCCGAACGCGGGGCGCCCGGGGTGACGGCTCTTCCAGTCGTGGACGGTGCCGAGCGCCGTGTCGGCGTACAGCCGCTCACAGTGCGCGACGATCTCTTCGGCGGTCATCATCGTTCGGTTCTCCAGCGAGGACACCCTTCGACGGGCTCAGGGTGAACGGAGGTGTGACGGCGGGGGTGCGTCGGTGGCGAATCAGGTGGGCAGCGAGTGGGTCCACTTCGGCTGGCGCTTCTCGAGGAAGGACGCGATGCCCTCCTTGGCGTCGGCGCTCTTCATCAGCTCGTCGAGGTACAGGTGCTCGAGCGCGGCGAGGCGCTCCTTCACCGCCGGGACGCGGAACATGCGCGCCGCGCGAGTGGCGTAGCGGAGCGCCGAGCGGCTGGTCTCCAGCAGGTGCGCCCGGGCGTAGGCGAGCGCGGCGTCGGCCGGCGTGGCGTCTTGGGCGCAGAGCTCGTCCACCAGGCGCAAGCGCGACGCTTCCTCGGCGTTCACGGTGCGGCCGGTGAGGAGCAGGTCCTCCGCGGCCGGCGCGCCCACGCGCTCGGCGAGCAGCGCGCTGGCGGCGGGGGCGAAGACGCCGAGCTTGATCTCCGGCTGCCCGAAGGTCGCGCCCGGGTGCGCGAAGAGGCGGCTGCCGGCGAGGGCGAGCTCTAGCCCGCCGCCGAGGCAGCGCCCCTGCACCGCGACCAGCACGGGCAAGGACAGCTCGAGCAACTCAAGCACCAGCGCGTGGAGCGCGCCCAGCATCGCGGCGCACTGCTCGGGCCGGTGCTCTTCCACCGACGCGCCCCAGGAGAAGTCCTTCCCTGCGGCGTCGACCAGCACCGCGCGCAAGGCGGCGTCCTTCTTCGCGGCCGAGATCTGCGCGCGCAGCTCGGCGATGAGCTTGCCGTCGAGCACGTTGCCCTTGGGCTGATTGAGCGTCAGCTTGAGCACCGCGCCGTCGAGGGCTTTGGCGACGTCGAGGCCCATCTCAGCTCACCCCGCGCTTGGCGAGATCCGACGGGCGCGCGCCCACCGGCTCGATGGCCTCGAGCATGGCGTCGTTCCAGGTCTCGCCCTTGGCGAGCCGCTGGCGCAGCGTCACGAAGTCCACCTCCCGGCTCTTCTCGCCGTAGTGGAAGGCGCGGAAGCCGGCGCGGCCTTCGGTCATCATGTTGAGCGCGAGCCAGGCGCGGCTGCCTTCCTTGTTCTTCTCCCAGTGCTCGAGCTTCTTCTTGCGCAACGACTCCAGCGTGCGCGTGGTGCAGTCGGGGAAGGTCATCAGCAGCTTGGTGCACAGAGCGTCCACCGCCGCGTCGAGCCGCGAGAGGTCGACCTTGCCCTTGGCGAGCAGCGCCTTGCCGGCCACCGCGGCCTCGCCGGTCTTCGGCTCGCCGTAGACGAGGCGGCCTTCGGCGTCGACGTACTCGGTGTGCACGAGCGGGTTGGCGACGAACTTCCCGTCGACGTTGAGCGCGGGGACGATCTCGGTGACGAGCCCGAGGCGGTGGGCCTTCTGCGCGCTCCACGGGTCGCAGGCGGTGCAGGAGGTGATGGCGTGCTCGATGCCGACGTAGAGCTGGAGGAAGTCGGTGGCGCCGCCGTCGGGCGCGCTGCCGTGCTTGGGGCCCGCCTGGCCGAACCGGGCCAGGTCCTGCGCGACGGTGTAGTCGCAGGCCATGCCGATCTCCTGCCCGCCGCCGATGCGCATGCCGTTGGCGCGGCAGATCACCGGCTTGTCGCAGGTGAGGATGGACGTGACCATGTCGTTGAAGAGCCGCATGTACTGCCGGTACTCCTGCGGCCGGCCGGCGTAGACCTCGGCGTACTCGCGGGTGTTGCCGCCAGTGCAGAAGGCGCGGCTGCCGGCGCCGGTGAAGACCACCGAGACGGCCGAGCGGTCATTCGACGCCTTGCGGAAGGCGAGGATGACCTCCTTCACCGTGTCGGTCGTGTACGAGTTGAGCTCCTTCTCGTTGTTCAAGGTGATCCACACGTTGCAGAGGCCTTCGGCGACGGAGCCGTCGGGCTTCTTGGCGGGGCGCTGCTCGTAGAGGATGTGCTTGAACTCGGTCTGGACGAGATCGTGGCTGTGCATGGCCTTTGCCTTTCAGGGGACGAGAACGACGCGCTCTTGGAATGCGTGTTGGTGGACGGCTTCGAGAATCTTCGGGGCCTCGGAGAGCTTCTCCTTCCGCACCTGCCCGCGGATCTTCACCTTGCCGGCGGCGACCAGCGCGAGGGCCTCGGGGTAGAGCGCCGGGTCGCAGCCCCAGTTGCCGAAGGCCTGCGCGTCGAAGGCCATCAGGTTCGACACGCGCACCGTGGCCAGCTCGGGCGTGAAGCCGACGACGCTGATGGATCCGTTCTGGGTGAGGAGGTTGAAGGCCAGCTCCTGGCCGGGCTTGGAGCCGCTCGTCTCGAAGACCTTCCACGCCTCGCCGCGGGCGCCCTGCTCCTTGGCCAGCGCGGCGATGGCCTTCTTGAGCTCCTTGGGGGCGGTGCGGGCGTCGACGGCCAGCGCGGCGCCGAGAGCCTTGGCGCGCTCGAGCTTCACCGGGTCGATGTCCAGGGCGACGACGGAGGCGCCCTTGGCGGCGGCGAGCTGCACCGCGTAGCCGCCCACGCCGCCGGCGCCGATGACGATGGCCACGTCCTTCTCGGCGAGGCCGCAGCGGTGAATGGCCTGCAAGGGGGTGGAGACGGCGTCGGCGATGACCGAGAGCTCCCAGAGGGCGAGGCCAGCGGCGCCGATGGGCGCGTCCTTGGCGACGACCGCGTCACCGTCGACGGGGCAGAGGCTCCAGGCGTCGACCATCAGGTGGGTGGCGAAGCCGCCCTCGATGTCGTTGCCCGGCATCTTCGAGGAGCGGCAGGCGGTGCGCTTGCCCTCCTTGCAGAAGCGGCACTCGCCGCAGGGCGAGACGGCGGGGACGATCACGCGGCGGTTCATCCACTTCTCGGCGCCTGATCCGGCCGCCACCACCACGCCGGAGACCTCGTGCCCGAGCGCCAGCGGCAGCGCGTGCTTGGTGGGGACGCCGTCGTAGAGGTAGCCCAGGTCGGTGTGGCAGACGCCGCAGCCGGCGACCTCCACCAGCACCTGCCCGGCCGCAGGGGCCTTGGCCTTCTCCTCGAACGGGGTGAGCGTCTTCGGCGCCGTCATCCGCCAGCCGGTGATGGTGAGGCTCGTCGGGTCCATGCGTCCTCCGGAGCACTTCGGGAAGGGGAGGGATCAACTCCAGCTCCCCTTCCGCCTCCTTGATGCGCATCAGACCAACAGAAACAAAGTGCATTCGTCAAAGATGGATGAGCACTTTATTTCCTATGGCACAAAACGAGCTTCTACGGTCAACGAGGAACGCGAGTTCCGAACATCAGGGACGGAGGCGGTTGGGAAGACGGCGTGGCGATTCCCTCGCGAGCGAGGGGCTTGCCCGACGGAGCGGTCGAGCAGGAAGCTCGGCGGGTGCTGAATCGGGTCCGGACCGGAATCCTCCTCGGGTCGTTGGCGCTACTGCTCATCGTGGCCCGGCTCCTCGTGGTTGAAGGGCCCCTGGATCTCCTGAGCATGTGCCTTTTCGGTCCCGGGGACACGCGGTACGCCCCCGGGTACTCCGACTGGCGTTTCGTTCGGATCATGGTCGGGGATTCGAGCGAACGAGTGCGGTCCGTTCTCGGCGAGCCACTCTGGAAGCGTTCGCCAGGCGAGCGCCGTGAACTGTACTGGGGCTACACGGAGAGTCCGACCGACACGCACTACCACCTGCGAGTGCTCCACTTCGACGAGCGGGGCGTGCTGATCGAGAAGGAGGCCGAGTTCTACGTCGACTGAAGACGATCGCGCCAAGGCGATGTTCTTCATTGCTTCGCCGCCCTTCCCTGGGCAGCGCGCCTGAGTTCCTCCCCGCAAGGCGGCCCGTTCTGCCGGAACATCGTTGAGGACGTTCGAGTCTTGGGGAGATGCCCAACCCGAGCCACCACCAGGCGACCTACGAGGATCTCGAGGCCCGCGTTTACGCGCGCTCCGGCATCGGCTGGTACTGGATCCTCGACTCGTCGCAACGCACCATCGAGGTCCTCAAGCTCGCCGAGCGACTCTCCCTCGAGCCCTTCAGCACCGAGACGTTCGATCCCGTCGGTTGGTGGCTCGACATCGACGAGGCGCCACCGGAGCAGCGCTGATCAGCTCACCGCCGCGAGCGTCACCGGCGGAGCCGAGGCCCGCACGTGGCTGCGCCGGGAGGAGGCCAGACCGGAGGAATGGCTCACGCTGGTGCCTCGTCCTTCGATCCCGCTGCCGGCTGAACGGAGCGTGCAGGGCAGGCCCAATGACATGGCCCCGAGGTTATGCTTCGCCTGGATGCGCGACCTGAGCCGCCACCGTGCGACCTACGAGGACCTCAAGGCCCTCCCGAGAACGTCACCGGCCACCTCATCGACGGAGAGCTGTTCGCGATGCCGCGCCCTGGCACGGCGCATGGACTCACGGTGACCCGGACGTCCGCGTTCCTCGAGACTCGATTCGGCGGTGGAGGCCCGGGAGCGGGCTGGGTCCTCATGGTCGAGCCCGATCTTCACCTGGGCGACGACGTCCTCGTGCCCGATATCGGCGGGTGGACGACTGCGAGAATGCCACGGTTACCTGACGCTCCCTGGCTCTCGGTCCCTCCAGACTGGGTCTGCGAGGCGCTCAGCCCCTCGACCGCCGGAATCGATCGCGTGAAGAAGACCCGCGTCTACGCGCGCTCGGGCATCGGCTGGTACTGGATCCTCGACCCGTCGCAGCGAACCATCGAAGTGCTGAAGCTGGTCGGCGACCGCTACTCCCTGCACTCGACCTGCATGCTCGGCGAGCGGCTTTCGCTCGAACCCTTCAGCACCGAGACCTTCGATCCCGTCGGTTGGTGGCTCGACACCGACGAGGCGCCACCCGAGCAGCGCTGATCAGCTCACCGCCGCGCTCTCGGCGCCGCCTTCGTCGTACTCCTCTTGGCCAGCGCGACGGCTCCGGCGCCCGCTCGCGAGGGCCGCACCACCGCCGCCGCGAGCGTCACCGGCGGAGCCGAGGCCCGCACGTGGCTGCGCGGCTCCGGCTTTGGCGCGAGCTCTTCTTCCTCGTCGACGGCCGGCCCCACCGGCGCGGACGACGGCAGCGCACCGGCCGTCAGGATCACCGCCAGCACCGCGGCGGCGAGCGCCAGCCACGGCCAGCGCGGCCGGCGCACCAGGGCCCGCAACGCCTCGTCGCTCATCAGCTCCGGCCCGGGCTCCGCCAACCACACCTGCTCCACCTCCGGCGCGGCCACGTCCAGCCGCACCAGGTCGGTGATGGGCGCCTCCGGCTCGGCGAACGAGAGCTCCAGCGGCGCCGTCGCCGGCGCCAGGTCGAGCTCGGTGGTGACCTCGGCGCTCGCGCGGGCGGGCGCGGCCTCATCCGGCCCGGCGCGGCGGATCAGCTCGGTGATGGTCTCGGTGTCGGGTGAGAGATCCACCACGTCCTCATGGCGGGCCAGCGGCACCTCGAGGGTGATGGGCCGGGGGCTCCGAATCGGAAGCTCCAGCGGTGCCTGCACGGAGTCCGTGTCGGACACCGATGCGGCGGGGAGGCGCTCCGCGGTCGTCGTTCGCACGGCGGGGCATTGAGCAACATCCGCGCCCGCATCGCGCCCCGCCAAGCGCGCGAATCCGGCCGCCTCCCACCGAAACCCACGTGGAGCGCCGCAGGGTCATCTGCCCGAACATCGTCGAGCCCGCTGTCAGCCTCGCTTACAGGCGCCCCGCGCCACGACGCGACGCGTTCAAGCGCCGAAGGCGTCGATGCCGGTGATGGCCTTCCCCAGAATCAGCGTGTGCACCTCGTGTGTGCCTTCGTAGGTGAACACGCTCTCCAGGTTCAGCATGTGCCGCACCGGCGGGTACTCGTCGGTGATGCCGTTCGCGCCGTAGATGCTCCGGGCCGAGCGCGCGATGTCGAGCGCCGCCTTCACGTTGTTCCGCTTGCACAAGCTCACCTGCGCCGGCTCCGGCTTTCCCTCGTCGGCGAGGCGCGCCAGCCGCAAGGCCAGAAGCTGCCCCTTCACGATCTCCTGCAGCATGTCGGCGAGCTTCTCCTGCGTGAGCTGGAAGCTGGCGATGGGCTTGTTGAACTGAACGCGGGAGAGCGCGTACTCGCGCGCGCCCTCGAAGCACGCCACCGCCGCGCCCATCACCCCGAAGGCGATGCCCAGCCGCGCCTTGTTCAGGCACGAGAGCGGCCCCTTGAGGCCCTGCACCTCGGGCAGCATGTTCTCCGCCGGCACCTTCACGTCCGCGAAGGAGAGCTCGGCCGTGTACGAGGCGCGAAGCGAGAACTTCCCCTCGATCTCCTTGGCCACGAAGCCCGGCATGCCCTTCTCCACCAGGAAGCCGCGGATCGACTCGGCGCCGCCGTCGTCCACCTTGGCCCAGACGATGGCCACGTCGGCGATGGTGCCGTTGGTGATCCACATCTTCGAGCCGTTCAGGACGTAGTGCTTCCCGTCCTTGCGCGCCCGCGTCCGCATGCCGCCCGGGTCCGACCCGAAGTCCGGCTCGGTGAGCCCGAAGCAGCCCACCGCCGTGCCCGACGCCAGCGCCGGCAGCCACTTCTGCTTCTGCGCCTCGGTACCGAAGGCGTGAATCGGGTACATCACCAGCGACGACTGCACCGACGCGAAGCTGCGAAGCCCTGAGTCGCCGCGCTCCAGCTCCTGCAGGATGAGCCCGTAGGCCACGTTCGACAGCCCCGGGCACCCGTAGCCCTTCAGCGGCCCGCCGAAGACGCCCAGCTCGGCCAGCTTGGGAATCAGATCCTTGGGGAAGGTGTGGTTGCGGAAGGCTTTCCCCACTCGCGGCAGGTACTCCGCGTCGATGAAGCGGGCCACGGTGTCGCGAATGGCGCGCTCCTCGTCGGAGAGCATGTCGTCGATGCGGTACAGGTCGGTGATGGCGGCTCGGCTCATGGTCCGGCCGCGTAGCATGACCTCCGCTCACTCCGGTCGCTTCGATGTTTCACCCAACTGCTCGGAACGAGTAGCGTGCCGCCAGTGAGCGGCGGTGAAGACAGCACCCAGGGCGGCCTCATCGAGTCGACCAAGATCCGCGATCCGCTGGTGGGCCAGAAGCTCGACGACTACGAGATTCAGTCGTTCATCGGCGAAGGCGCGATGGGCATCGTCTACCGGGCGCTGCACACCGTCATCGGCAAGCCGGCGGCCATCAAGGTGCTCCGCCCCGACTACGCCGACGACCCGGAGATGGTGTCCCGGCTGATCCGCGAGGCGCGCACCGTCAACGCCATCCGCCACCCGAGCATCGTCGACATCTTCGGCTTCGGGCAGGTGAAGGCCACCGGCCAGCCCTACATCGTGATGGACCTGCTCGAGGGCGAGCCGCTCGACATGGTCATCCGCGAGAAGGCGCCGATGCCCTTCGCCGACGCCTTCGACATCCTCGACGATCTCCTCGGCGCGCTGGCGGCGGCCCACGCGGTCGGCGTCATCCACCGGGACTTGAAGCCCGGCAACATCATCCTGGAGAAGCAGCCCGAAGGCCGCGCCAAGGTGAAGCTGCTCGACTTCGGCCTCGCCAAGCAGGCCGACAAGGCCAACGGCTCGGTGCGCCCCACCAACCCCGGCACCATCCTGGGCACGCCCGCCTTCATGGCGCCGGAGCAGATCCGCGGCGAGAAGACCAGCCCCGCCACCGACCTCTACGCCGTCGGCGGCATCGCCTACCAGCTCGTCACCGGGCACCTGCCTCACGAGGGCTCGAACGCCATCGAGATCGTCAGCGCCAAGCTGAAGGCCGACCCGCCCCGCCCCAAGACCTGGAACCCCAGGCTCGAGGAGGCCCTCGACACCTTCATCGTCTCGCTCCTGAACCGCGACGTGAACCTGAGGCCCCAGAGCGCCGACGAGGTGCGCAAGGCCCTCAAGCGCATCTTCGAGGCGCGCGCGGTGAGCCCCACGGGCAGCTCAGGGAGCCACTCGGCCTTCACCCCCACCCCCAAGGCCGACGCGCCCAAGGGAAGCACCGGGAGCAACCCCGTCTTCCGCTCCGGCGGCGGCGTGGTGCCCAAGCGCGGGTGGAACGACGCCTCCACCCAGGCCCCCACCGACGACCACGAGCAACACACCGACGGAACCACCGACGGCTTCGCCAGCCCCTACCAGAAGACCGCCGAGCACGAGCCCTTGCCCGTGCCGAGGCCCAGCGCCTCCAGCGAGCCCACCTACGTCGACGACGGCGAGACGCCGCGCGGCGTGCCCTCGGTGGCCGCCTCGGTCGCCACCCAGCCCGCGGTGGCGGTGAAGCCCCGGGAAGAGTCGCGGCCCGCGCTGGCGCCCATCCCTCCGCGCATCGCCGCCCTCGCCAACGACGCGACGCCGGTCGGCTCTTTGGCCGTGGCACCTTTGGCGCGCCCGGCGCCGAAGCCGCGGCCGGAGAACCTCTCGGTGCCGCGCTCCAAGCTGCCCCTGGTGCTGGTGGGCGTGGCGGTGCTGTTGGCGGTGGCGCTCGGCATCTTCGCGCTGGTCAAGTAGCGCCGCGCGCGCTGGGGTGGCATGACCTGATGGTGCTCTTCGTCGTCCTGACCGCGAGCGTCGCGGCCCTCCCGTCGGCCGGCGGCCTCCACGCCCAAGGCTGGCTCGTCGGCGAGCGGCTGGCCCAGGCGCCCGCCGCGCTCGGGCCCTCGAGCGCCCGCGAGGCCGAGCTGGAGCGCGAGCTCTACGACACCACCGCCCGCCTGGCCCGGCTGCCCCGCGGGTGGCCGGCGCTGGCGGTGGTGGGCGCGGTGGTGGGCTTCGCCGCCGCGCCGATGTTCCTGTTGGGCGCGCTCCTGCTTCCCTTCAGCGTGGTCGCCGCCGCCGCCGCCTCGTGGGCCTACGGGCTCATGGCCGTGGGCCTGGCCGGGCTCGCCCTGGGCGTGGTGAGCGCCGTCTTCGGGCACCAGTCCGCCACCGAGGCCGAGCGCGAGCGGGTGGACCTCGAGACGCGCGGAGCCCAGCTCCGCCTCGAGCTCGACGGGCTGCGGGGCCGGTGGGGGCCGCCGCGTCCCGCCGCGCCGCCGTCGAGCCCCGGCGTCGCCCTCCCCGAGCCAGCCCTCCTCCTCGCGAGGCTCTCCTTCTGATCATGGACTCCACGCCGCCCCCCATCGCCTCACGCTTCTACGCCCGGGCCTTCGGCCTCGTGACGGTGGGCGTGCTCGGCTACTTCCTCTTCCGCGTCCTGCAGCCGTTCTTCACCTCCATCATCTGGGCGACGCTGCTCGCCTTCCTCTTCCAACCGGCCTACCGGAAGCTCGTCGCGAAGTGGAATCGGCCGAACCTCGCGGCCGCCGCCGTCACCGCCATCGTGGTGCTGACCATCCTCGCGCCCCTGGCCTCGGTGCTCACCCTCTTCGTCCGCCAGGCGGGCGACCTCGTCGTGCGCTTCCAGGCCGAGGCCAGCGAGCGGAGGCTGCCCGGGCTGCAGCTCATCCTCGAGCTCGGGCCGGTGAAGGCGCTCATCGATGAAATCGGCGCCTACACCTCCTTGTCCGCCCAGGAGTTGGTGGCGCGCGCGGAGGACTGGGCGCAGACGGGCGTGCAGCTCCTCGCCAAGGCGAGCGGCTCGCTGGTGGTGGGCGCGGTCAACGTCGTCACCACCTTCTCCTTCACCATGTTCCTGCTCTACTTCTTCGTCCGCGACGGGCGGGAGCTGTGGCGGCGCGCGGAGAACCTGGTGCCCATGTCGGTGGACCGCAAGCGCGAGCTGCGCGTCTCGTTGGGCGCGGTCACCAAGGCGGTGGTGGCCGGCACCTTCGCCACCTCGTTGACCCAGGGCACCCTGATCGGCATCGGCTTCGCCATCGCGGGGCTGCCGTCGCCGGTGGTCTTCGGGAGCCTGGGCGCGCTCTCCTCGCTCATCCCGGTGGTGGGCACCGCGTTGGTGTGGGTGCCGGCGGTGCTGACGGTCTTCGCGCAGGGCTCCCACGGGCTCGCGCTCTTCCTCTTGTTGTGGTGCGCCATCCTGGTGGTGGGCTCGGACAACGTGGTGCGGCCGCTGGTCATCTCCGGCTCCACCAACGTCTCCACCATGCTGGTGCTGGTGGGCGTCATCGGCGGCGTGTCCGCCTTCGGCTTCACCGGCATCTTCGCCGGGCCGGTGCTGCTCGCGCTGGTGGCGGCGCTGTTGCGCTACGCTGACGAGAGCCGGCTGGGCACCAGGCTGCTCGACCCCACGCCGCCGCCGGTCACCCTGCGCTCGCTCCAGGAGCCGCCCAAGCCCCAGAGCCCGCCGCCCGTGCCCACGCCCTCGGCGCCGCCGCCCGCCTCGACCTGACCGTGCCGGCGAGAGTTCTTCCGCGCGCGAGGGAAGCCCTCTAGAAGCCGGGGCATGTCCACTGCCCCCCGCCTCTCGCTCACCCTCGCCGCCGCCTTCGCGCTCTCGGCCTGCGGCCCCACACCGGACGGCTTCTGCAAGCAGCTCAACCAGGCGTTGGCGGCCAACCACGTGACCTGCGCGGGCGGCAGCCAGGCCGTCTACGAGAAGCAGTTCGCGCGCTCGTTCATCTGCGACGACCTCAAGAAGGCCATCGACGCCAAGCGGGTCGTCTACGACGGCGCGAAGACCGCCGACTGCGTCACCGCCCTGGAGACCCAGGCCTGCACCGCGCAGGGTGTGCCGGCCGCGTGCAAGGCCACCGTGGCGGGGGCGGTGGCGGTGGGCGGCGCGTGCTACGGCGGCGGCATGGACTGCAAGGACGGCAGCGCCTGCAAGTTCACCAACAACGCCTGCCCCGGCACCTGCGTGGCGTGGGTCGTCGAGGGCGGCGACTGCAGCGCGGCCGGGGCCGACTGCGACCAGGGCCTCTACTGCGACCAGGTGACGAAGAAGTGCACCGCCAACCAGAAGGAGGGCGCCACCTGCGGCTCCGCCACCGGCGCCAGGTGCGCCGCCGGGCTCCACTGCGTCTCCACCAGCACCGGCTCGGGCACCTGCAAGGCCCCCTCGGCCACCGCCCCCTGCCGCACCGACTCCGAGTGCGGCGGCAAGTACGCCTGCGTCGGCGGCTCCTCCGGCAACGGCACCTGCACCGCGCTCAAGCCGCTCGGCGAGGCCTGCACCCCGGGCAAGAACGAGTGCCAGAAGACCCTGTACTGCGAGGGCACGGCGAAGAAGTGCACCGAGTGGCCCTCGGTGCCCGCGTCCTGCGACACCGGCAGCTCGGGCGAGAACCTGGGCTGCGCCGACGGCTACTGCGACAGCACCACCAAGAAGTGCACCGCCTTCAAGGCCGCCGGCGCGACCTGCAGCCAGTACAGCGACGAGTGCGGCGCGACCTTCTGCTCCGGCACCACCTGCCCGACGCGCTGCGCGGAGATCTGAGCCTCACGCTTCTTTCGAAGCGCCGCGGGCGCGGAGGCGAGCCAGGCCTTCGCGCCCGTCGTGTTTTCAGCGCTGCAGCCCGCGCACCCCGCTCAGGGTGCCGGAGTCGCTGTCCTCGTCCAGCACCTCGAACACCGCGAGCCGTAGCGCGGCGGCGCCCAGGGCGCGCTCGCCCAAGGGGCTCACGTCGAAGCGCGCCCCCACCACCGCCAGCGTCTTGGCGGAGATGAGCACCTGGTCCGCCTGGGCGGTGTCGCAGAGCGCGTGGGTGAGCTCCACCACCTCGCCCACCACCGCGTAGTCCAGCGCCGGGGCCTGGCCGAGGAGGCCGGTGAGCGCCTTGCCGGTGTGGAGCGCGGCCTTGAGGCCCAGCCGGTCCTGGTTCTTCAAGCGGGCCTGGGCGATCTCCCACTCGGTGCGCAGCGCCACCGCCGAGCGCACCGCCTTGATGCCCGCGTCGCTCTTCGGCCCGGTGGCGGGGAAGAAGGCCACCACCCCGTCGCCCGACAGCCGCATCACCGCGCCGCCGAAGCTGAAGACGAGCTGCTTCGCCGTCTTGTGGAAGGCGTTCATCAGCTCGGTCAGCTTGGCGGGGGCCACCTTCTTCTCCACCGCCGGAAGCCCGGTCACGCGCACCACCAGCACCGTGCCCTGCTTCTCCTCCAGGCCGGCGGCGAGCGGCGCGCCCTTCTGCTCGAGGACGAGCTGCTCCACCGCGTCGGGCGGGAAGACCCTGTCCCACACCCGCCGCACCTGCTCGTCGTTCTTCGAGCTGCCGTGGTGCTTGGAGAGCCCCGCCTGGAGGAGCTGGGTGATGGCGGTGCAGGTGTCGAGCAGCGCCTCCAAAGGCTCCCCCTGCCGCGAGGAGCGGTTCAGGTAGAGGACGCCGGAGAAGGGCGGCTTGGTGCCGATGGGAATGCACAGCACCTGGTCGGCGGCGTAGAGCACCACGCTCTCCCGCTCCTTGAAGCGCACGTCGTCCTTGGCGCTGGCCACCGCGATGGCCTGGCCCTGCATCAGGGCGGCGTCGACGATGGCGTCGGAGACCGGCACCTCCCCCTTGCCGAGCTTCCCCGAGTGGCGCACCGCCGAGGGCACCATCACCCCGGTGGCGTGGCGGAGCAGCACCACGCCGGTGGTGGCGTTGACCCGCTCCATCACCAGGTCCGTCACCTCGTCGAGGAAGGCCTGCTGGGAGGGCGAGCTCACCAGCCGCTCGGCCACCTTGTACATGAGCACCAGGGACTGGATGACCGAGGGCGACGGCTTCTTGGCCCCCTTGGGGGCGGGGGGCTCGACCTCGTCGGTGTCCCGCTCTGGCCGGGGCGCGGCCTTCTGCCCCTCGGCCTCGAAGGGCGCCATCTCGTCGAGGGCCTTCAAGAAGCCCGAGTCGCCGATGTCGCGCGCCGCGAGCAGCGCCTCGTGCACGTCGACGCCCTTGCCGAAGCGCTTCACGCCGCCGGCGCCGTCGGTGGAGACGAGCTCGGTCGACGCGCTCTCCGCCACCGTGGGTCGCGCCACCGAAATCTTGTTCTCGCCCACCTGCACCACGTCGCCGGCCTTGAGCTCCAGGGTGCCGATGACCACCGAGCCGTTCACCTTCGAGCCGTTGCGGCTGCCCAGGTCCTCCCACTGCAGGACCTCCCTCGAGAGGTGGAACTTGCCGTGGCGGCGCGAGACCAGATCGCCGGAGAGGACGATCTCGTTCTCGTCGGCGCGGCCGACCTGCGTCTCGCCCTCCGCGAGGTCGTAGCGGGTGTCGAAATAGCCGGGGCCGTTGATGACGAGCTGCCACATGGCGGGGCGCGAGTATGCCCGAAGCGGCGCGGGTCCGAGGCGTTTTCCCCCCGTGACTTCACCAGCCGGCTGGGCTTGAACGCGCCCCATGCCGATTCGCCTGGTCGTCACCGACATGGACAACACGCTGTACTCGTGGATCGACTACGTGGTCCCCGCGGTGGAGGCGATGGTCGACTCGGTGGTGCTCTCCACCGGCGCCACGCGGCTCAAGGTCATTCAGTCGCTCAAGGCGGTGTACACGAAGTACGAGTCGAACGAGTACCCCTTCGCCCTGCAGGAGTCGTCCCTCTACACGGAGTTCGACGAGTTCGGCAGCTTCGACAAGCTGGTCATCGAGCCGGCGCGGGCGGCCTTCAAGGACGCCCGGCGGAAGTACCTGAGGCCCTACAAGCACGTGGCCGAGACGCTCGCGAGCCTGAAGGAGCGGCGCATTCCGGTGGTGGCGCTCACCGACGCGCCCCGGAACCCCGCCGAGGGGCGCGTGCGGCACATGAAGCTCGACGCGTCGCTCACCGCGCTCTACACGATGCCGGGCTTCGCCTTCCCCAAGGCGCCGGACGGGCAGACGCTGGTCTCGGAGGACATCCAGCGGCGCGACGAGCAGGGCGCCTACCGCGCCGCCTGCCCGGTGATGGAGCTGCCCCGCGACTTCGAGAAGCCGAACCCCAAGGGCCTGGCCAAGATTCTCCAGACCTACGGCGTGCAGCCCAAGGAGTGCCTGGTGGTGGGCGACTCGCTCAAGAAGGACGTGGCCATCGCCAAGGAGCTCGGCTGCCACGACGCCTGGGCGGAGTACGGCACCTACGTCTCACCGGAGTACCGCGAGCGGCTGGACATCGTCTCGTCGGCGGTCATCACCCGGCGCCACGCGGCCAGCGTCTACGAGGGCGGCGAGGCACCCAAGGCCGCCACCCACCGGCTCTCCGGGTTCGATCAGCTGCTGGGGTTGATCGACACGCTCTGAAGAAGTGACTCGACGAGGAGAAACACCATGGCGACGACGAAGCTGGTTGGGCTCGAGGGCGTGAAGGCGCACGCGGGCAAGGAGCTGGGCAAGAGCGAGTGGAAGACGATGAGCTACGAGGACATCGTGCGCTTCGCCGACGCCACCGGCGATCACCAGTGGATCCACGTGGACAAGGCGCGCATCGCCAAGGAGTCGCCCTACGGCGCGCCCATCGCCCACGGCTACTTCAGCCTCGCGCTGGTGGCGGGGCTGTTCTTCGAGATCCTCGACATCCAGGGCATGAAGGCCATCTTGAACTACGGCTGCAACAAAGTGCGCTTCCCCGCCCCGCTCAAGGCCGGCGCCCGCTACCGCCTCGCGCTCAAGCTCGCCGAGGTGAAGGACATCCAGGGCGGCGTGGAGACGGTGATGCAAGCGGCCATCGAGATCGAGAACGAGCCCAAGCCGGCCTGCGCGGCGGAGATCGTCTACCGCTTCCTGGGCTGATCAGCCGTGGTACACGTGCGAGGCGGCGATGCGGCCGTCTCGCACCTCGAACACCTCGGCGACGGCGAGGTCGGCCTCGCCGGGGTTCTGCCGCAGGTACTCCAGCACCACCCGCGACGGCGAGGCGGTCACCGCCACCTTCTCGTAGTGGAGCCTGGGCAGCCGCTCGAAGGCGTCGTGCCACCACTCTCGGAGCGCCGCCTTCCCCGCCACCAGCCCCTTGGTCTCCGGCCTCCGGTCCCGCAGCTTGGGCGAGGTGTGCACGCAGTCGTCGGCGTAGAGGGCGAGCAGCACCTCGAGCTCGTGCCGGTTGAAGGCCTCGAGCCAGGCCATGGCCAGCGCCTCGGCGCGCGCGCTCACTTCTGCGGCCCGAACCACGCCTCGATGGCGTTGGGCAACAAGAGCGAGCGGGCGGTGCCGTCGGGCTTCACCGAGTAGACGTTGTCCGCGCCGCCGGAGTCCGAGCCGAAGGTCAGCTCGGTGCTCGACTTCCAGCCGGGGAAGGTGTCGTTGGCGCCGGGGTCGTTGGTGTAGTCGTTGGCCTTGGTGACCTTCTTGGTGGCCAGGTCGATGACGAAGATGCGCGAGACGCCGCTGCCCACGCGGGCGTCGAAGACCGCCTGGGTGCCATCGGGCGAGATGACCAGCCGGTTGACGATGGCCTGGGCCTCGGTGCCCAGGGTGTTGGTGATGTTGGTCGGCGCGCCGGTCCCGAGGTCGAGCTTCTCGACTTGCGTGAAGCCCAGGCCCGCGCCGCCCGCCGCCGCCAGCACCGCCGAGCCGTCGGGGTACCAGCTGGGGAAGGCGTAGCCGAGCGAGCCGCCGCTGTTCAGCTTGGCGAACCCCGAGCCGGTCGCGTCCACCACGCCCACCGCCGCCGCGCCCGCGGAGTCGAAGGTGAACGCCACCTTGGTGCCGTCGGGCGAGAAGACCGGCGTGCGCACGTTGGCGACGTTGGCGTTGGAGGCGAGGAGCGTGCTCGCCGTGCCGCCGGAGGAGGGCACCAGCGCCAGCTCCGTGCCCGCCGCGGTCTTGCGGGCGAAGACGATCTGCTTCCCGTCGGGCGAGAGGCTGGGCGTCGACGCCGTCTGCCCGGTGGTGAGCACGCCCACCGTCTGGAAGTTCGACTCGTCGGCGACGTAGACGTTGCGGTCGTCCTTGCGGACGTAGGTGAAGCCCTTGGCGAAGGCGATGGGCGAGGTGCCGCCGCCTCCACCGCCGCCGCCGCCGCCGAACGCGTCACAGGCCATCAAGGCCAAGCCCAACAGCGACAGCACCCGTCTCGCCACGCGACCTGGAGTCATGGCGGCGTCTGCTAGCAAACGAGCGGCCGGAAGGACACTGGCCCGCGCGACGCGCTCAGAGCCGCCGCAGCTTCACGAGCTCGTTCCGGCAGTTGTTGCAGAGGTTGAGCTGCCGGCGCTCCGCGTCGGTGATGGTGATCGCGTTGTACATGGCGCAGCGGGCGTCCTCGCAGAAGGACAAGCCCACCAGGTGCCCGGCCTGGTGCACCGCCTCGACGAAGGTGCGGCGCTTCCAGGCGTCGCCCTCGTTGGCGCGGAGCCGGTGGGTCGACATGACCGCCACGTGCGACTCGCGGTCGGCCTCGCCGTAGACGAAGTTCGCGTCAGGCACGAAGAGGTCGACGTCCACCACGCCCATCAGGTGCGGCGTGCCGGCCTCCTTCAAGGTGAGCAGCCGCCGCAGGATGGCGGCGGTGTGGTACTGGCCGCGGTCCTTGTTGAAGGCGAAGCTCGGCTCGGACAGGAGCGACTTGCCGACGTAGGCCTGAACGCCCAGCACCTGCGCGATGGGCAGCTCCAGCTCCTTCAGAAATGTCGGCGGGACCTGCCCCACCACCACCAACTGCAGCTCCTTGCCCGTCATCTCACCCCCCAGGGTGCCCTCAGAGAACAGCCCCGGGATTCTACAGACTCGACGGCGCTCGTCACGGCCGACATGTGGGTGAAGCTGGGGCGCCAGGATTCGAACCTGGATACTCAGAGTCAAAGTCTGATGTCCTACCCTTGGACGACGCCCCACCACCGGAAGGCGGGGCGACGCACATAGCGGCTTTTCCCGACGGCTTCCACCGCTCGAAAGTTTGCGCCGCCGAGGTCCTTCTTCCGCAATTGTTTCGCCCCGAAGATGCGCGCTCCCCAGGGCGTTGGGTTGGAACGCGACTTGAAGAGCGCCGGGCACCTCGAAGGAGCACCCCATGGCGAACATCTCCGTCCGCAAGGACATCCCCTCCTCCCTCCCCACCATCGGCACGCAGGCGATGGATCCGTTCCGCATCATGCGCGACATGCTGGCGTGGGATCCGTTCCGCGACCTTCGCCCGCTCACCAACTATGGCGAGGTCGCGTTCAGCCCGTCATTCGAGGTGAAGGAGACGAAGGATCAGTACCTCTTCCGGGCCGACGTGCCGGGCGTGAAAGACAGCGACCTCGAGGTCTCCATCACCGGCGACCGCCTGCTGATCAGCGGGAAGCGCGAGGCCGAGGTCAGCGACAAGGGTGACACCTGGTACACCTACGAACGGAGCTACGGCTCCTTCTCGCGCAGCTTCACTCTTCCCACCGGAGTGGATGTTGATCACGCCAAGGCCGAGCTGAAGGACGGCGTGTTGAACCTCGCGCTGCCCAAGCTGCCCGAGGCCCAGGCCCGCAAGATCTCCGTCAAGGCAGCGGAAAAGATGAAGGCGTAACACTTCAACCCAAAGCGCGTCAGCGTACCTGACGCCCTGAGGCGCCGAACCACTGCGGGGGTGGGTTCGGCGCCTCGTTTTTTTCCCAGCGGGCGGCTACAGAGGGGCCGGTGCGCCTTCTGTCGGTTCGCGCCGAGCGTTTCAGGAACCTGGTCGACGTCACCGTCGAGCCGTCGCCGAAGGCCACCGTCGCGGTGGGCGAGAACGGCCAGGGCAAGACGAACCTGCTCGAGGCGCTCTACTTCCTCACCACGCTCAAGCCCCTGCGCGCCCACAAGCTCTTGGAGCTGATCCAGTTCGGCCAGCCGTCGGCGAAGGTGACGGGGCGCTTCGTGGTGAGCGGCGCCGAGCGGGAGTTCTCGGTGGAGATTCAGCCCGGCGGGCGCACCGCCTGCGTCGACGGGAAGAAGGCGGCGTCCCTGGAGGCGTACTTCGGCGGCGTGTCGGTGGTGGCCTTCACGCCCGACGATCTCGCGGTGGTGAAGGGCGGCCCCGACGGCCGGCGCGCTTTCCTCGACCGCTCGGTCTTCAACCGCTTCCCGGCGTACCTCTCCGAGAGCCGCGAGTACCAGCGGGCGCTCAAGAGCCGGAACCGCCTGCTCAAGGAGAACGCGTCCCACGCGCTCCTCTTGGCGTGGGACGCGACCCTGTGCCGGGCCGGGGCGCGGCTGTGGACCCGGCGGCGGGCCTTGATGCGCGAGCTCTCCACGCGGGCCACGCAGGCCTTCGCGCGCATCGGGAGGACCGAGGCGCCGGCGCACTTCGCCTACGAGCCCTCGCACCTCGACGGCGTGGACTTTGAGACCGCCGACGAGGCTTCGCTCGCCGACGCCATGGCGCGGAAGCTCGAGGCGCGGCTGCAGCGGGACCTGGAGCGCGGCTTCACCTCGGTCGGGCCCCACGCCGACGACCTCGACCTGGCGCTGGGCGAGCACGCGGCGCGGCAGTACGCCTCTCAGGGCCAGGGGCGCGCGCTGGTCATCGCCTGGAAAGTGGCGGAGATCGAGAACCTGGCGGCGACCAACGGCTTCCTGCCCCTGTTGTTGCTCGACGACGTCTCCAGCGAGCTCGACCCCGAGCGCAACGCGTTCTTGATGGGCTACCTCGCCGAGAGCGGAGCGCAGGTGTTCCTCACCACCACCGACGCGTCGCTGGTGAAGAAGGCGGTGGGGCCACAGACGGTGTGGCTTCGGGTGCGCGGCGGGACGGTGGTGCGAGAGGAAGGATCGGCCCCATGAGCGAGGAGACCTTCGACGTCGAGGCGCTGAACGCGGCCTTCCGCGACTTCGTGCCGCACAACCGGGCCCTGGGCTGCACCATCGAGTCGGTGACGGCCGAGCCCCCCAGCCTGGTGATGGTGCTGGGGTATGACGACCGCTTCGTGGGGAACCCGGAGACCGGGGTGATTCACGGCGGCGTCATCACCACCCTCCTCGACTCGGTGTCGGGCGCGAGCGTCTACGTGAAGCTCAAGGAGCCGGTGCCCATCGCGACGCTGGACCTGCGCATCGACTTCTTGAAGCCGGCGACACCCAAGCGGGCGGTGCGGGCGCGCGCGACCTGCTTCAAGACGACGCACAACGTGGCGTTCGTGCGCGCGGTGGCCTTCCACGACGACGAGAACGACCCCATCGCCTCGGGGACGTCGACCTTCATGCTCTCGACCAAGGGGAAGAGCGTCACCGAGGCCGACCTGTACGGCAAGAAGGACGAGCGCCGATGAGCGATGTGCAGGCGTTCATCGACGCCGCGCGCTCGAGCGGCGACTGGAGCCGGCTGACCGAGGCGGTGCCCTACCTGCGCTTCATGGGCATCGGCGTGGAGGTGAGGGACGGGAAGCTGCTCGGGCACCTGCGCGCGACCGAGATGCACGTGGGGAACCCGACCATCCCCGCGCTCCACGGAGGGACCCTGGGCGCGTTGCTCGAGCTCACCGCGCAGCTCGAGCTCTTGTTCCGCGCCGAGACCGCGGTGCTGCCGAAGACCATCACGTTGACCATCGACTACCTGCGCAGCGGCAAGCTGCAGGACGTGTTCGCCGAGGCGACCGTGCTCAAGCAGGGCCGCCGGGTGACCACGGTGCGCGCGGTGGCGTGGCAGGACGACCCGGCGAAGCCCATCGCGACGGCGACGCTGCACCTGCTCATCATCGGCGGCTGAGCCGCCGTCCCCCTCACGCGAGCATCCACCGCCCCGCGATCCTCTCCTGGCTGCGTGGGCTCGCGGCCATGAGCGCGCGGATGGCGTTCTGGGAGGTCACTGGAATGCGCAAGAAGCGGAGGCCGGCGGTGACGCGCCCGTCCTTGTGCCGGGCGAGCCAGCGGACCTCGGCGACCGCCTCGACCGAGCCGGTGGGGAGCGCGAACTCCAGGTAGAGCTGCCGGCCGATCTCCGGCGGGCCGACGGTGAGCATGCTGACGCCGATGGGGACGTCGAGCGCGAGGCAGAGCCCCTCGGGGGAGATGTCGCAGACTTCCCCCCGGAGTGCGTGGATTCCTCCCGCGAGGAAGCGCGCCTCGCAGGGCCGGCGCAGGGTGTGGCGATCGACTCGGTCCCGTTGCGACATGGTGATCCGACAGCAATCAAGTTGTGTACCGACGCCAATGCCGCGGCGATGGCCGAGGGTTTGGGGCGTGCGGCGCAACGGGTGCGGAAGCGGGCGCTGATGGCGCGAGGGGTGGAAGCGGCGGCGGCGGCGCCTTTACGTGTCAGCGATTCGGCGGCGAGCCACGTCTCACTGCCGCGGCTTCGGGCGAGGTCAGCGGCCCCTGAGAGAACCGCCGTCGTGAACGACTCGGGGGAACGACGGGGACGACGGGACGGCGGTGCTCGACCTGATCCGCCTCGGAGGCGTGCTCCGGCAGCTGCTCGATTGCGCGGCAATCCATGCGAGCGCTGCTCCTCGCGGTCGAGGGCTGCGAGTTGGCGACCGCTCGCTCGGGCGGAGAGAGCGCTCCGCTGCTCGTGCAGAGCAGGCCGGAGGGCAACGTCATGGCGCGCCTCGGAACCGCCCGGCGCGGCGGCGCGAGCTCCGAGACCCGCCGGTTCCTGCGACTCGTCATCGCGAAGCGGCTGACCCAGGCGCGCGACCACCCGTGGCGGCACCCGCTCTCCTCCGCGTTCGGCCGAGCTCCCTTAGCGCGCCCCCGCCACCAGAGCGCAGAACTCGAAGAAGGCGTGGGCGTGAAGCCCAGCGAGATCCGACGCGCGGGAGATGAGCTGCCGCGCCTGCGCGCTCGACCACCGCCCGCGCTCGTCGGCGCCGCCGCGATGAAGCTGCCCGGTCGCGAAGCCGAGGAAGTGCATCACGTCGGAAAGCTCGTTCGCCGGCAGCTCTCCCGCCTCGAGCTTCGCCTCGCCCGGATGCAAGGGATGCACGACCACCGGCAGCCCCGCGAGCCGCGACCAGCCAAAGCCCGCGGGCATCGCTGGCAGGGCCCTGCGCATCAACTCCACCGTCCGCTCCGACGACGTCGCCTCCGGGTCTGACGGAGAGCCCCGCGCCTCCTTCAGCTCCACCATCACCGGCCCGCCGCGCGCGCGACAGAGCACCAGCACCCGCTCCACGCCCAGCGAGCCCGTGCCCGCCACCCGCCGCACCACGTCCACCACCTCGAGCCGCTCGAGCTCGCTCACCCGGGGCTTCAGCGCCGCCGCCCAGCGCCTCAGCGCCTCCGGCACGTCCTTCACCACCGCCTGCGGCGCCGGCAGCATCCGCTCGCCGTCGCGAACGAAGCGCTCCTTCGACTCCAGCTTCTTCTTGAACAGCTTCTCGTTCGGCGCGCGGCCGGCCCTCGCCACCAGCTCCGCGATGAAGCGCGGCGGCGACTGGCGGCCTCCCCCCACGCCCCGCGCGTGCCCGTCGAGCAGCGCGTCGGCCAGGGAGAGCACCTCGGTGCCCGACACGCCGAGCTCCCCGCGCGCGAGCAGGACGCTGGTGAGCAGGCGCAAGACGTCGAAGACCCACGGCCCCACGAAGGTCTCGTCGAAGTCGTTGACGTGGAACGCCGGCCCCTTCGCCGTCTGGAAGGTGCCGAAGTTCTCGAGGTGAAGGTCGCCCACCACCACGCCCCGCCCGGGGAAGCCGTGCAGGAGCTTCGGCTCGCGCCGCAGCGCCTCGCCCCACAGCCCCGAGGCTCCGCGCAGGAACGCGAACGGAGACGCCGCCATGCGGGACCACTTGCGAATCAAGAGACTCGGCTGCCGGCGCAGGAGCCGGCGGTCATGCTCTACCTGCGCTTTGGCCAGCTCGGTCGCCATGGGCGGTCGAGCATAGGTCGGCCTGTCGCTTGGAGCTCGGCGCTGGCGATTGGTCGCAGCTCGACCCACCCGCCGTTCAGCCCGAGTAGAGTCGCGCGCCGATGGTCGACTGCGTCCAGTGCGGAAAGCCCGTCCCCGACGACGCGGCGGACTGCCCCGCCTGCCACACGCCCGTCACCCGGCCCGGCGACACCATGGCCTCGCCCGCGCCGCCCAGCGCCCCGCGCCCCGGCGCGCCCCTTGCCGAAGCGAAGCCTGTCCTCGACGGAGTCGAGGGACGCTCCGTCACCGGCCGCTACACCAAGGTGCGCAAGCTCGGCGGCGGCGGCATGGGCACCGTCTACCTCGCCGAGCAGACCGGCGTCGGCAACCAGGTGGCCCTCAAGTACCTCGCCCCGCAGCTCTCGCACGACGAGGGCCTCGTCCGCCGCTTCCTGCAGGAGGGCAAGGTCTCCCTCGAGGTCCACCACCCTGGCGCCGCGCAGCTGCTCGACATGGGGCAGGACGCCGACGGCCAGCTCTTCCTCGCCTTCGAGTACGTCGAGGGCCAGGATGTGCGCGAGCTCTTGGAGAAGGAGGGCCGCCTGCCGCTGGAGGAGGCGCGCCTCATCGCCCTGCGCGTCGCGGAGGTGCTCGCCTACGCCCACGACCGCGGCATCGTGCACCGCGACATCAAGCCCGAGAACGTGCGCGTCCGGCGCGACCTGGCGATGACCCACGTGAAGGTCCTCGACTTCGGCATCGCGCGGCTGACCCAGGCCGGCGGCGCCAAGCTCACCCGCGAGGGCGGCGTGGCCGGCACGCCCCGCTACATGGCCCCGGAGCAGATTCAAGGAGCGGCCATCGACGGCAAGGCCGACGTCTACGCCCTCGGCCTGCTGCTCTTCGAGATGCTCTCCGGGCAGCCCGCCTTCTCAGCCGAGAACGTGGCCCAGCTCTTCCACCAGCAGCTCACCGCGCCCCTGCCCAAGCTCGCCGTCATCGACCCGCGCTTCGAGGCCCCTTCGCTCGACCTGGTGCTCGCGCGCGCCTGCGCCAAGAGCCCGGGCGACCGCTTCCCGGACATGAAGTCTTTCATCGCCGCGCTGCAGGGTGCCGAGGCGTTGGGCTGGCCGCCGCCCTCCGCGGACCGCACCGCCCCCCTGCGCCGCGACCTGGCCACGCCCTTCCCGTCCTCCGCCACGGCCGCGCCGCCTCCCGTGGCTTCGCCGGTGCCGCCCTCCGCGGCGCATAGCCGAGTGCCGCTGGCCGTCGGCCTCGGCGGAGTGCTCTTAGGGGGCCTCCTCGCCGCCGCGGTGCTGCTGCGCCCCGCCGACTCCGTCGCCCCGGTCGTGGCCGCCCCCGCGCAGCCCTCTGGCTGCCCGGGCCTCGACCTCTACGACCCGTCGCTCACCAGCCTCTCCGTACCCGAGCTCGAGCAGAAGGTCCTCGAGTCCCGCGTGATGATGCCGTCGATGGCGCACCAGCAGCTCGACACGCTCAAGAGCACGGTGATGAACAACGCCCCCGACAAGCGCGACTGCATGTACAAGGCGATGCTCGTGGGCAGCGTGGCCGGCGAAGCCACCACCCTGCGCCTCCCGCAGATGTGGGGCATGGACAAGCCGCCCAAGGAGCTCGAGCTGATGTTCTTCGAGCTGCCCACCCGGAAGAAGTGGGGCATCGCCCAGAAGAAGGCCGTGCTCGCCAGAATCGAGTCGCTCTTCATCGCCAACCTGAAGAAGAAAATCCCCGAAGACGGCGACTACTGGCGCCGCATGTACTTCGGCATCGAGCTGCGCTGCGAGGCCACCGACGAGGCGCTCCTGGAGCTCAACGCCCAGCGTCCAGACAGCTGCCTGAACGTGAGCCCGTGAAGGTCCCGGTCGGGCCTTGAACTCGTTGAAATCACGCTGGAATTTTGGCGCTGAAAAGCCCACATCGGGCCCCATTTCGCGCCTGAAGATGTTACGAGAGACGGTCTTCTTCGCGAGGTGTTTTTCACGCATGGAACCGCAGACGCCGCCCACCCCACCGAGCACGCCGGGCACCCAGCCGGCCGAGTACAACGCCGCGAGCATCACCGTGCTCGAGGGCCTGGAGGCCGTGCGCAAGCGGCCGGGCATGTACATCGGTGACACCAACGTCTACGGCCTCCACCACCTGGTCTACGAGGTGGTCGACAACTCCGTCGACGAGTGCCTCGCCGGCTACGCCACCGACATCGACGTCATCGTCCACGTCGACAACTCCATCACCGTCATCGACAACGGCCGCGGCATCCCCGTCGGGCCCCACCCCACCGTGGTGGGCATGGACACCCTCGACGTGGTGATGACCAAGCTACACGCCGGCGGCAAGTTCGAGAACAGCGCCTACAAGGTCTCCGGCGGCCTCCACGGCGTCGGCGTGTCCTGCGTGAACGCGCTCTCCGAGTGGCTCACCGTCGAGGTGCAGCTGCGCGGCAAGGTCTACCAGCAGCGCTACGCCAAGGGCGTGCCCCAGCAGAAGGTGGCGGAGATCGGCGTCACCGAGAAGCGCGGCACCAAGGTCAGCTTCAAGCCCGACTCGAGCATCTTCGAGGTCACCGAGTACAACTTCGAGACGCTCTCCGCGCGCATCCGCGAGCTCGCGTTCTTGAACGCCGGCCTGCACATCACCATCACCGACGAGCGGAGCGGCAAGAGCCACGACTTCAAGTTCGAGGGCGGCATCGTCTCCTTCGTCGAGTACATCAACAAGGGCAAGACCGCGCTCCACGACAAGCCCATCTACTTCAAGGCGGAGAAGGACGGCGTCTCCCTGGAGATCGCGATGCAGTACAACGATGCGTACGACGAGCGCATCTACACCTTCGCGAACAACATCAACACCCACGAGGGCGGCACCCACCTCTCGGGCTTCAAGGCCGCGCTCACCCGCTCCATCAACGGCTACGCCGAGCGAGGGGCCCACTGGAAGGACATCAAGGAGCAGCCCACCGGCGAGGACGCGCGCGAGGGCCTGGCCGCGGTCATCTCGGTGAAGGTGCCCCAGCCGCAGTTCGAGGGGCAGACCAAGACCAAGCTCGGCAACTCCGAGATCAAGGGCCTGGTCGAGCAGATGATGAACGAGAGCCTGACCACCTGGCTCGACGAGAACCCCTCCAACGCGAAGAAGATCGTCAACAAGATCGGCGACGCCGCCCGGGCCCGCATCGCCGCCCGCAAGGCGCGCGAGACCGTTCGACGCAAGGGCTTGCTCGACGGCCTGTCCCTGCCCGGCAAGCTGGCCGACTGCCGCTCGAAAGATCCGTCGCTCTGCGAGATGTACATCGTCGAGGGCGACAGCGCCGGCGGCTCCGCCAAGCAGGGCCGCAACTCCGAGTTCCAGGCCATCCTCCCCTTGCGCGGCAAGATCCTGAACGTGGAGAAGGCGCGCATGGAGAAGATGCTCACGTCACAGGAGATCGTGACGCTGATCACCGCCATGGGCACCGGCGTGCGCGCGGGCACCAACGTCGAGGACTACAAGCCCGACGACGTCCGCTACCACCGCATCATCATCATGACGGACGCCGACGTCGACGGCGCCCACATCCGCACGCTCCTGCTGACCTTCTTCTTCCGCCAGATGCCGGAGCTCATCGAGAAGGGCTACCTCTACATCGCCCAGCCGCCGCTCTACAAAATCAGCCGCGGCAAGAAGGACGTGTACGTCAAGGACGAGGACGCGCGAAACGACTTCTTCCTCTCCATCGCCGCCGAGCGCGGGAAGCTGAAGCTCGCCTCGGGCCAGGAGCTCACCGGCGAGGCCCTCAAGACCCTGCTCAAGAAGGTCGTGACCTACGAGGGCCGGCTGGAGCGCATGGCGATGCGCAAGGACGCGCGCGTCATCGACGCCCTGGTGCAGGCCACGGACCTCAAGCCCGAGACGTTGAAGGACGGCGAGGCCGCCGCGGACGAGCTCGACAAGATGATGGACTACCTCGAGGCCCGGCACCCCGAGGTCTTCGAGCAGCTCTCGAAGAAGCCGGTGCGCCGCGGAGACGACCGCGAGCACTCCGCCAAGAACTTCACCGTCACCACCGAGGTGAACGGCGCCTTCCGCGAGACGGTCATCGACTTCGCCTTCCTCTCCTCGCCGGAGTACCGCGACCTTGTGACGCTCAAGCACTCGCTCCTGGCCTTCGGCCCGGCGCCGTACACCCTCGCCTTCGAGGACGCGACGCACACCGCCCAGACCTACCAGGAGGTCCTCAAGCTGGCGCTCACCGACGCGCAGGCCGGCCTGTCCATTCAGCGCTACAAGGGCCTGGGCGAGATGAACCCCGAGCAGCTCTGGGAGACCACCATGGATCCCACCAAGCGCACGCTCCTGCAGGTGAGGGTCTCCGACGGCGTCGAGGCCGACGGCGTGTTCACCCTGCTCATGGGCGACGAGGTCGAGCCGCGCCGCAACTTCATCGAGACCCACGCGCTGACCGTCACCAACCTGGACATCTGAGCCGATCCACCGTTCACCCTGAGCTCGTCGAAGGGTGCCGAAGTCCGTTTCTGAGTCAGCACACTCTCCGAGCTTCGTCGGAGCGCGCCATGCCCGACCCGAGCCCGCAAGAAGCCCGCCGCGCCCTGGCCCTCGACGCCGAGGCGCTGCTGCAAGAGTGCGACGTCGACGTCTTCGTCGCCTCCGGCCCCGGCGGCCAGCACCGCAACAAGACCGAGTCCGGCGTTCGCCTCACCCACCGCCCCACCGGGCTGGTCATCACCGCCACCGAGCGCCGCAGCCAGTTCATGAACCGCGTGCACGCGCTGGAGCGACTGCGCGAGAAGCTCGAGGCGCTCTCCTACGTCGCGCCGCCGCGGGTCGCCACCCGCCCCACCCGCGGCGCCAAGCGCCGGCGCCTCGCCGACAAGAAGCACCACGCCCAGAAGAAGTCCGACCGCAGAGGCGACTGGTAGTTCAGGGGTAGCGCCTGGAGCGATGTGGTAGGAGCCTCGACCCGATGGCGACTCCACAGGCTCCGGTCATCCTCCTCTTCGGTGGCGCGTCGTCGGAGCGCCTGGTCTCGGTGGCCTCGGCGCAGAACGTGAGCCGGTTCCTGCCTGACGCCGAGCCGTGGTTCCTCACCAAGACGGGCGCGATCTACGTGGTGCCGAAGGACAAGCTCGCCGCGCACACCGACGCCTTCCAGACCGAGTTCGAGCAAAAGGGCCCGGCGGCCTTCCCCTCCCTCGACGTGGCGCTCGCCTCCGAGCCCGCGCAGGGCGCCACCTTCTTCCTCGCGCTCCACGGCGGCGAGGGCGAGAACGGCGTCCTCCAGGGGAAGCTGGAGCAGAAGGGCCTCGCCTTCACCGGCAGCGGCGCCAAGGCCAGCGCCGACGCCTTCGACAAGGCCCGGGCCAAGTCGCTCGCCGAGAAGAAGGGCGCGCGGGTGGCCTCCGCGGTCGAGCTGCACCCGATGAAGTCGTCGACCGCCGAGCCCAACCTGCTCGAGCTGTTGAAGATGCACCCGCGCTGGGTGCTCAAGCCCGCCGCCGACGGCTCGAGCCACGGCCTGGTGCACCTGCGCCGCCCGCAGGACGTGGTGGCCGCCGCGGCGAAGCTCGAGCAGGTGCACGTGCGCTACCTCGCCGAGGAGTTCATCGAGGGACGCGAGCTCACCGTGGGCGTGATGGAGGAGGGCCCGAGCCAGGTGGCGCTCCCCGTCTCCGAGGTGAAGCTCGAGGAGAACGCCGCCTTCGACTACGCCGGCAAGTACCTGGGCAAGGGCACGCAGGAGATCACCCCCGCCGTCCTCACCCAGACCGAGTGGGAGCAGGCGCAGAGCCTGGCCCTGCTCGCCCACCGCGCGGTCGGCTGCTACGGCTACACCCGCACCGACATGATCCTCACGCCCCAGGGGCCGGTGTTCTTGGAGATCAACACCCTCCCCGGGCTCACCAGGGCATCCTTCATTCCGCAGCAGCTCGCCGCCTCGGGGCGCGACCTGGGCTTCTTCTTGAACAAGCAGCTCGAGCTCGCGCGCACCCGGCCCTCGGGGCGTTGAGCCTCGAGCGCCTACTGCACCACCGCCGACTTGTTGCTGCGCACGTGCTGGCCGACCTGCAGCACCCGGTCCTCCATGAAGAGGAGCAGCCGGAAGGGGTGCTTGTAGACGGTGGTGGCGTCGGTGGTGACGGCGAGCTCGGGGTCCTCCTGCACGAAGAGGTGCCCTGGGCGCGCGCGGGTGGTGCCGTCGGGCCGGGTGATGAGCCAGGGCTGGCCGCCGTCGGGCAAGGTGATGCGGCTCCAGCTCATCGGCTTGTTCACCCCGCCGTCGGGGAAGCGGTTGTCGAGGGTGCCGGCGTCGGTGGTGCCGTAGCCCGCCACGAAGAGGCCCGTGCTCGCCAGCGCCACCGGCCAGCCGCCCAGGTTCTCGTAGTCGTCCACCCGCGGCGGCGCGCCCCCGTCGAGGGTCGGCAGGGCGTCCACCAGCTGGAAGCCGCCCGGCAGCGTGAAGACGCGCCCGTCGGCGTAGCCCACCCGCCCCAGGCCGCCGCGCGGGTTGTCCATCCACACCTCCATCGGCTCGCCGCCCGCCAACGGAATGGGGGTCGCCGACCATCGCGGCGGAGAGCCCGACAGCTGCACCCGATAGAGAGTGCGCGACGTCACCGTGTAGGCGCGCAGCTTGGTGACGCCGTCGGTGGCGATGGGCGTGCGCTCCAGGGCGAGCCCGCGCAAGACCGTCCCCGGCTCGGGCGTCAGCACCGGCGTGAGGTCGTCGAAGGCCGCTGACGAGAGCGCGGGGGTGAGGTCGAGGGGCACGAAGTACACGCTGTCGTCGGCGGCGATGAGCGCCGAGCGCACGCCGCCGTCCGGGCCCTCCGCCGCCTCGCCCCACAAGGCCTGGGTGATGGCCGAGCCCCGGCCGTCGACCAGCTTCGGCCCGAAGCCGCCGGCGAGGCGCGATCCGCCGTCGCCGGCGCTCTTCTGGAAGGCCCGCACCAGCTCTCCGGTGCTGGCGAGGAACCACCCCTGCCCGCCGTGCACCAGCCCCAAAGGACGCTGTTCCGCGCTGGCCCCGAAGGCCTCGGCCAACGCCTCGCGCTCGAAGCCGTTGTGGAAGGGCTCGTCGTGCAGGGTGGCGAGGTAGCGGTCGGTGAGCGCGGCGAGCTTGAGGCCCCCGTCGCCCGCCGGCCAGCTCACCATCGCCACGTCGTCGGGCACGCGGTCGAGGAAGAGCGGGTTCACCGTGGACAGCGACAGGCCGCCCCAGAGCTGGCCGGCCGCGCCTCCGAGGGCCACGCCCACCGACTGGGACTCGTCCTGCGTGGGGTAGCCCGCGGGCTTCTTCCCCCCCGCTTCCGGGTCGGTCGCCAGCCGGCGCGGCTCGAAGGTCATGGTTGGCAGCTCCACCGAGCAGCCCTGCGAGGGGTCGGACGCCGCCGAGCCCACCACGTTCACCTGGAAGGCGCCGCCGCCCTGGGTGGCGCACAACACCTGCACCATCGGCGCGCCGGAGACGAGCACCGGGGTCATCGCCACCGGGGAGCCCTTCGCGCACGGCGTGCAGTCGGCCCAGGCGCGCTGGAACTCCCAGGTGGTGCCGGTCTTCACCAGCTGCCAGGTGGAGAGGGCGGAGAGGCTGGTGTCGGCCCCCGCCGGACGTGGGTCGAAGGCCACCGCGTACAGCGTGCTCGAGGCCTCGCTCTTCAAGAGCGCCGCCTTGCCGAAGTCCACCTCGTCGGTGCTGGCGGGCGCGAAGCCGCCGTCGAGCACCAGCGAGAAGCCGTTCCGCGAGAGCACCGCCAGGCTGCCGAACCCGCGCCGCTGGACCGGCGCCACGTCCAGGGTGGGCGTGGGCAGGCCGGCGTCGGCGTAGGAGAAGAAGCTGGGCGGCCCGACGAGCGGCAGGAAGACCTCGCCCAAGGGCCCCTCGCTCTGGGGAATGACGAAGACGCGCTGGCGCGGCACGCCCAGCGGCCCGGGGAGGATGGCGCTTCGGACCCGCCGGGCCGGCGGCGCTCCCGGGTCCAGCAAGCGACCGCGGTCGAACACCAACACCCCGGTGGGCGTGCCGAGCACCATCGACGCGCTCTGTCCCGGCATGGGCGTCAGCGGCACGACCTGGGTCACCCCGTCGAAGACCCCCGCGTCGGGGATGAGGGTGACCGCCTTGTGCAAGTCGATGGCGAAGATCTCGTGCTTCCCGGTGCGGCCGGCGAGGCCGGTGCCGAGCGCGTCCCGCCCCAAGAGCTTCACCGGCGCGTCCACCTGCGTCGGGTGCAGCACCACGCCGGCGCCGGCCTCCGGCGAGAAGTCCGGCCGGGTCGGCGGGCCCTCGAAGCGCGGCCCCTCGTAGACGAAGGGATGACAGAGGTCGTCGGTGCCGCACACGTCCCCCGGCGCGCACACCGAGTCGCGGGCGCCGAGCGGCTGGCCGAAGTCGCAGGGGAAGGCGTTGCTCTTGTTGTAGAGGACCCCGCCGCAGGCCGCGAGCAGCGGGAAGAGGGCGAGGGCGGGAAGGGCGCGTGGAGAGCGCATCAGAAGCCCCCCGCCAGCGCCACGCCGCCCGGCCCGGGCACCACCTGGAGCGCGACGCCGCCGACCGAGGTGGCCGGCGGGTTGAGCCACAGCCCCAGGCCCGCCAACACCGCGCCGGTGGCGAGCAGGCCCACCGCGAGCGCCTTCTGCTGGGCGATGTCCGAGTCCTGCGCGACGTAGAAGGAGCGGTCGCGCAGGTTCACCCCCGAGCAGGGGCCCGCCGCCGGCGCGCCGCCGGGGCACAGCTCGTCGTTGAGCACCTGCTGCCGCGACACGGCGAGCAGACCCACCACCCCGCCGGTGAAGGCCGCCACGCCGCCGGCGGCGACGAGCGAGTACGGCACCACCCGCGACGGCGGCGGGGGCAAGGGCGAGCCGGTGGCCTCGGCGGCGGCGTAGGGCACCAGGGCGCGCAGCTCGTCGAGCGAACCGGAGAGCTTGGTGGCCCGTGCCACCGACTGGCCCTTCTGGGTGTCCACCATCTGCAGCGTGAGCTGGTAGGCGCTGCCCACCCGCGCCAATTGGCCGGAGAGGACGAAGCGGGCGGAGAGCGACTCCTGCGCGTCCTTGGCGCACTGCTCGGGGTTCGCCTCGCACAGGCCGAGCAGCGTCTTCTGGCGCTCCACGCCCAGCAGGGTCTGCACGTCGCGAGCGGCCACCAGCTCGAAGAGCCCGCGCGAGGAGAGCGCGGAGACCACCGCGTCGCCGAAGGCCTGGGCCTGGGCGGGCGTCACGCCCAGCGCGATGAGCTCGGTGACGAAGAGCCGGGGCCGGGTGGCGGCCTCCACAGGCGGCGTCGCGCCGACCTTCGCCACGCCCTCGGCGCTCGCCGCGGAGAGCGCCACCACCGTCGCCATCACCGAGAGCCTGAGCATCACCCCTCCAAAGCGATGGAGTGTACCCAAGCGGCGCCGCGCCGCGAGCCTGATGGCGGCGTGCGTCTGGCCGCGATCACCGTCCCCAGCGAAGCCCGGCCGCGGCGCCCTGTGCCTCACGAACGGCGGCCGCGAGACTCGGAAGCCAGAGGCCCGCCGAGGACACCCAGCTCGGGTCCGTCGGCGAGAGGAACTCGAGGCGGAACCAGGGGCCCCGGTGTCCTCGGCCATCACCCGCTTCCTCGTCTTCCGCACACGTCCACGTTGGCCGTTCGTCGGAGCGGACGATGCGGAGCTGGCTCGGCACCGAGTCGTCGGAGAGGGAGGTCGCACGAACGACCTCCGTGGGCTCGGCTGAAGTCCCAGCAAGGCCGCTGCGCTCCCCTCCCCAGCACAGCGGATCCGCCGCGGCGGGATCGAAGGCGTCCTCTTCGACGCCCCCTTCCATCGTGAAGTGGGCCCCCGCCGCGTACTCGCCCGAGACGGAGAAGGTGTCGCCCACTTTGGTGTTCGCGAGCCGTTCGTCGACCCGCGCCGCGAGTCGCCGGAGGTCGTCGGGGGTGCCTGACACTCGGTCTCCGCCGAGGCCTGGCTCCTGGGCCGTCGTGATCTTCAGGTACAGGTGCGGGCCGAAGTGGTCGTGCTCGGAAAGTCGATCGCTCCGGTGCTTGGCCGCGAAGGCGCCCAGGAGCTCAGAGAACCGCTCGAGACCGGATCGGGAACCACGAAGCAGCCATCGACGGCGCTGCTCATCGACCTCGTAGAAGAAGCCGAGCTGGCGCCACTCCACCCGAGTCTGTTCGTCCACCGCGTTCGTGGGCCCCCCGCGCCTCCTTCGAGATCCCCAAGAAGGAGGAACACGCGGTGAGAACGTAGCCCGCGCGGCGACCGGTGCTCATGTCCCTCCCCGTCGAACGCTGCGCGGGCGCCGCTCCCGAGCGCTGTGCGACACTCGTCGCCTCATGGCCCCGGCGGATTCGGACGCGAGCTACCGCACTCGGCTGGAGGGCCGGGCCGAGCTCCTCGACCAGGCACGGGGCCGCTACCGCGAGCTGCTCCCGAAGGTGACGGCGTTCCGGTGGAGACAGCAGCTCGCCGGCGCGGCCGCCCTGGTGCGCGCGGTGCGCGAGGCTCAGGACGCGGTGGACGAGGCCGTGGCGATGGCGGAGCGCCGCGCCAGGGCCGAGGGGTGGCGGCCGGACTCCGAGGTGGTGAAGAGCCTGCGGGAGGTGAAGACGCTCCGGCGCGCGCTCCTGGCGGCGGTGCACCGGCGCCTCAAGGCGCACGCCGGGCTCACTCTCGGCGAGGCGCTGCGCCGCCTCGAGCAGCGGCTGGTGACCGAGCCCCGCCTCGTCCTCCCCGGGCGACGCTGGGAGGTGGCGGAGGAGGTCCTCCCGCCTGCGCTCCCCGAGCTCGGCCCCGCGCTGGCCTTGGGGCGGGTGGCCGAGGCGCTCTTCGCCACCCCTCCCGTCGAGGCCGCGGCGCTCCCCACGCCGGCGGAGCTCGCGCGCCTCGAGGCCGCCTGGGCGCCGGGCACCGCGGCGCTGGCGGCGCTCTGGCAGCGGCTCATGGCGCTCGACCTCGCCGGCACCCTGGTGCGGTTCCTGCGCTCCCACGCCCGGGCCCGCCCGGACCGTGCGCCGAAGAGCGGCCCCGAGCAGCTCCTCTTCGCCGAGCACTGGAGGGGCGTCGCCGTCGCCCGGCTCGATCAGGCCCTCGACGCGCTCCTCTCGCCGGTGCGCCCGCGAGAGGCCGAACGCTTTCCCCTGCTCCGCTGGCTCGCCCGCCGCCCGCTCGGCACGGAGGCCCGCCTGGAGGCCGAGGCCTCCCTCGGAGAGGGCCGCGTCGGCCTCTTCGAGCTCGCCCTGGCGCTCCAGCACGGGAAGGCGCGGGCGCCGGGTGAGTGGGAGCCCTTGCTCGTACGGGCCCGCCGCGCCGACCTTGCGCGCGACGAGCCCGACTGGACGGCGCTCCACCAGCGCCTGAGCGCGTTGGCCACCGTGCTCCGGGCGCCCACCCCGGAGCGCCTGCCGCCTCTCTACCGCGCCCGTACGCGGATGGCGCCCACTCCCCCGCCGCCGCGACCGAGCCCCCTGGCTGCTGATTCGTTGGAGGGCCTCGTCGAGGAGCTGCGCCGCCTCTCGAGCCCGCATCAAACCTAACAATTCTCACAAGAAATACAAGACATTGACGGGCCGGTGATTCGTAGACACCTTTCGCGCATGTCTGGTTTGACGGCAGCCGAGCGAGCGGTGGTCGACGAGGAGGAGGCGCTGTGCGCCCGGGTGCGCGAGGCGCTCGCCGACGCCCGCGGGCGACGCCGGGCGCTCTCGGGCGGCCCCACCCAGGCCGAGCTCGAGGCGCTGCGCGACTCCGCCGCCGAGGCCGACGAGGACGACGCCGCGCCCCTCCTCCACGAGCTGGCGGTGCGCCACCGTGTCCAAGGCACCGGCCGCGCGCCCCTGCCCGACGAGCGCGCGCCCTACCTCGCCCACTTGCGGCTCGACGAGGGCGGCGTCCTGAAGGACTACCTGCTCGGCCACCAGACCTTCATCGACGCCCGCCGCGGGGTGGTGGTGGTGGACTGGCGGGTGGCGCCGGTGGCGCAGGTCTTCTACCGGCACCGCGAGGGCGAGGCCTTCGACGAGGAGCTGCCCGGCCGCGCGCTCTTGGGCACCGTGGCCGCCCGCCGGCTGGTGGTCTTCAAGGGCGGGCAGCTGGTGCACATCGTCACCGACGCCTTCGCGCTCAAGCGTGACGCCCAGGGACGGTGGCGCTCCGAGGCCCGCGTGGACCTGGCCTTCGACGAGAGCGGCGCCGGCACCGCGGCCCGGCCGGGCGCCCTCGGCCTCGGCGTGGGGAAGGACGCGCGCGAGGGCCCGGCGGACATCACCGCGCTGCTCGACCGGCAGCAGTTCGAGGCGGTGAGCGCGCCGCCCGAGCGCCCGCTGCTGGTCCTGGGGAGCGCCGGCAGCGGCAAGACGACCGTGGCCCTGCACCGCCTGGCCCGCCTCTCGGCGCTGGAGCCCGAGCGCTTCCCCCTCGAGGGCTCGCGGGTGGTGGTGCCGAGCGAGGGCCTGGCCCGGCTGTCCAAGCGGCTGCTGGCGCCCCTCCTGTCCGCCGACGCCCGCGTCCACACCCTGGACGGCGCCTTCCGCCAGCTCTGCCGCTTCGCCCTGGGCCGGGTGCCGCCGCTCTCCGAGGAGCCGCCGGCGCTGGTCACGGCCTTGAAGCGCCACCCGGCGCTCTTCGACGCCCTCCGCGCGCGGCCGGTGGGCACGTCGAAGGCCAGGAAGGCGCCCAGCCTCAAGCGCCTCCGGGCCGAGCTGGCCGCGCTCCTCTCCGACCGCACCTTCCTCGCCGAGGTGGTGGCGCGGGCGAAGGGTGGGCTGCCCACCACCGTCATCGAGGCCACGGTCCGCCACACCATGGCCCAGCTCGCCGAGCCACTCTCCAAGCTCCTCGAGGACGTCACCGACGAGGAGAGGAAGCAGGCCGTGGACGGCCGGCCCATCGAGGAGGGGACGCCGGACGCGGTGGCAGGCACCCTCGACGCGGAGGACTTGCCGCTGCTCCTGGTGCTTCGCGGCCAGCGGGTCCGCCTCCTGGTTCCGGAAGCGGCGCACCTGGTGCTCGACGAGGCGGAGGACGTGTCCCTGGCCGAGCTGGACGGGCTCTCCGCGCTCATCCGCACCTCGCGCACGGTGACGCTGGCCGGCGACGAGGCGCAGGTCACCCAGTCGAGCTTCGCCGGCTGGGAGCGTTCGCTCGCCACCCTCGGCACCACGGACGCGGCGGTCTGCCGGCTGGAGACCTCCTACCGCTGCCCGCGCCCCGTCTCCGAGCTCGCCCAGGTGGTGCTGGGGCCCTTGGCGCCGAAGCGCCCCGCCGCCGCCGCCCGCGACGGCGCCAAGGTGGGCCGCTTCGCCTTCCCCACCGAGGCCCAGGCCTGGCTCTTCCTCGCCGGCGCCCTGGAGGACCTCTTGCACCACGAGCCCCACGCCTCGGCCGCCGTCATCGCCCACGACGAGGCCGCCGCCCGGCGCTTCGCCACGGTGCTGGAGGGCCTGCCGCAGGCCCGGCTGGTGCTGGACGGCAGCTTCACCTTCGCCCCCGGCATCGACGTCACCGACGTGGGCTCGGTGAAGGGCCTGGAGTTCGACTACGTGGTGGTGCCCGACGCCTCGGCGCGCGACTACCCCGAGAGCGACGACGCCCGCCGCCGGTTGCACGTGGCCGTCACCCGCGCCGCGCACCAGCTCTGGCTCGTCTCGCCGGGGACGCCCTCGCCCCTGGTGCCCTGGAGCTGAAGGGAGCCGCCTAGTTTCGTCCCCGCCGCGCCCGCCGCGCGCCTTCCTGCGGCACCGGCGACGGCACCGACTGGTACTCCGCCTCCTCGGTGCGCGGGCCGTGCGCCGGCAGCCAGAGGCGGAAGGCCGAGCCCTTCCCCGGCGCGCTGCGCACGTCGATGCGCCCGCCGTGCTGGTGCACCACGATGTCGTAGACGGTGGAGAGCCCGAGGCCCGTGCCCTCGCCCACCGGCCGGGTGGTGAAGAAGGGCTCGAAGATGCGCTTCTGCACCTCGGGCGTCATGCCCACGCCGGTGTCCTGGAACTCGAGCCACACCCACTCGCGCTCGGCGCCGGTGCTCACGGTGATGGTGCCGAAGCTGGGCATGGCCTGCACCGCGTTCACCAAGACGTGCATGACGGCCTGGTTCAGGTTCGCCGGGTGGCAGCGCACCATCGGCAGCTGGCCGAACCTCCGCTCCACCGCGGCGTGACCCTTGATGAGGTTCCAGGCGACGCCCAGGGTGGTCTCCAGCGAGGCGTGGAGGTCGGCGTCGCGCCACTGGCCGTCGTCGCGCGAGAAGTCGCGCAGCTGCTTCACGATGCGGGAGACGCGGTCCACCCCCTCCTGGGTGTCGGCGAGGAGCTCGCCGACGTCGCGCCGCACGTGGTCCAGCTCGGCGGCCTGGCGCGCCGCCTCGATGCCCGCCTCCACCGGCCGCAAGAGGCCCTGGTGCCGCTCGTACTCGGCGATGACGCCGAGGAGCCCGGTGACGTAGCTCTTCAGCGTGCCCAGGTTCGCGCTCACGAAGGCCATGGGGTTGTTGATTTCGTGCGCCACGCCCGCCGAGAGCTGGCCGATGGCGGCCATCTTCTCCGAGTGCACCAGCTGGCCCTGCGCGGCGTCCACGCGCTTGAGCAGCACCTTGAGCTCGGCCCGCTCCTGCTCCAGCGCGGCGTTCAAGCGGGTGAGCTCCCGGGTGCGCTCGTCCAGGGTGCGGGCGTCGGGGGCGACGGAGCGGGCGGCGAGCGCCGTCGCCAGGCGGGCCAGCGCGGCCTCCTGAGCGCCCTCCCGCGTGCGGCCTCGCGCCTCCTCCGCTTCGGTCGCGGCGAGCGGCGACTGGCCGGCCTCCACCAAGGCGAGCTGGCGGGCCAGCGCTCGATCGGCGGTGAGCACGTGCACCAGGAAGACGGCGGCGGCGGCCCCCACCGCGGCCCGGTCCACCTCGGCCCCCTGCGCCGCCAGGGCCTCCAGCCGAGCGAGCTGGGCGGCGTGCTCACCACGGTGGCGCTCCACCGCGCCGGAGGCGAGCCCGGCGCCGTCCATCAGCGCCTCCTCGTCGCGCCACACCGCCCGAAGGGCGTCCACGGCTCCCGAAGCATGCGCGGCGCCCGCCTCGGACCAGGCCCGCAGCCGGTGGCAGGCGTCCCGGTGCCCGGCGTCGACCGCCGGGAGACCGACGAGGAACTCGTCGCCGAACTCGAGCTGCCTGGCCAACACCCAACGACCTCCGCGCCGAACGCCGCGCCGATTCAAGCACAGCGGCGCGCCGCCCGCTGGCTGCGCACCCGTCCGACCTTGCGCACCTGCGCATGGCCACGCGCAGGTGGGTGGCGGAGGACCCGTGGTTTCGGCCAGCTGGTCGTCGGCGCCCCTGGTCCGCGCCTTGCTGCCGGGCCGGCCGATGCGGACCCTCCTCCTCGTTCTGGCGTCCACTGGCCTGATGGGCTGCCTGTCCACGGCGGTGCGCGAGCTGGGCAGCGACGTGCTGGTGCGCCCGGTCTTCCGTGGCCCGCACTTCGACTTCGGGCTCCCGCCCGTCGAGCCGCTCTCGGTCCGCACGGCCGACGGCTTGACGCTGAAGGCCCGCGTCTACCGTCCGCCCGGCGCGCCGCGTGGACAGCTCCTCTTCCTCCATGGCCGCGACGAGAACCACAGCCTGGGCAACGAAGCGGTGCGGCGGTTCGTCCCCAAGGGCTACGTGGTGGTGACGCTCGACCAGCGGGCCCACGGCGAGAGCGAGGGCGCCCAGATGACCTACGGAGCGCGCGAGGTCGACGACGCCCGGCGCGTGCTCGAGTCGGTGAAGGTGTGGCCGGCCTTCGTGATGGGCCACTCCATGGGCGCGGCGGTGGCGCTTCAGCTCGCCTCGCGCGACCCGAGCGTGGCCGGCGTCGTCGCCGCCTCACCCTTCGACGACCTGCGCACCATCTGGCGCGACGTGACCCCGAGCGTGGTCGACGACGCGCTCTTCGCCCAGACCGTGGCCCGGGCGGACGAGAAGGGCGGCTTCGACTCCCGCCTCGTCTGCCCGCGGTGCGACGCGCCCTCGATTCGGGTGCCGGTGCTCCTGCTCCACGGGCTGGGCGACCGGCTCATCGGCGTGGAGCACTCCCGAAGGCTCAAGGCCGCGCTGGGCGCGAAGGCCGAGCTGGTGCTCTTCACCGAGGTGGGGCACTGGGACCTCACCGAGCGCCCCGAGGTATGGGACGCGGTGGAGGCCTGGCTGGCGCGCCGCCCCTGAAGGCGCCTCAGACGCGCATCGGCATCACGACGGTGGTGTACGAGCGGTCGCCGGGAGCGTGCACCACGCCGGGGCTGTGCTCGTCGCCCAGCTCGATGGACACCTCGTCGGTCTCCACCGCCTGGAGCACGTCGAGGAGGTAGCGCGCGTTGAAGCCCACCGTCAGCGAGTTCCCGCGGTAGGCCACCTCGAGATCGTCCTTGGCCTCGCCGAGGTCGGGGTTGTTGGCCGACAGGCGCAAGAGGTTCTCGGAGAGCGACAGCTTCACCGCGTTCGACTTCTCCGCCGACAACAGCGCGATGCGCTTGAGCGCGTCGTTCAGGCGCCCCCGGTTGACGAGGATCTGCTTCTCGCCCTCCTTGGGAATCACCCGCTGGTACTCGGGGAACTGGCCGTCGATGAGCCGCATCACCATCGACAGGCCCGGCTTCTTGAAGAGCGCGGAGTTCTCGGCGAAGCCCAGCTGGCACTCGGCCTCCGGCGCCTCCTCCAAGAGCCGCTTGAGCTCGAACAACCCTTTGCGCGGAATGATGACGCCCGCCTTGAGCTTGAAGTCGCCGGTCAGCTCGCGCTCCACCAGCGCCAGGCGGTGGCCGTCGGTGGCCACCACGCGCACCGTGCCGCCCTGACGGGGCTCGAAGAAGACGCCGTTCAGGATGTAGCGGGTCTCGTCGTTGGAGATGGCGTAGGCGGTCTTCTTGATCATCTCCAAGAGCGTGGTGCCGGAGATGGTGACCAGGTGGGCGCTCTCCTCCTTGGGGAGCTTGGGGTACTCCTCGGGCGCCATGCCGACGATCTTGAAGTGCGCCGCGCCGCAGGTGAGCTCGACGTAGTTGTTGGGGAGCTTCTTCACCGTGACCTGCGCCTCGGGGAGCGCGTTGGCGATGTCGAAGAGCGTCTTGGCCGCCACGGTGATGGCGCCGGGCTTCATCACCTCGCCCGGGTGCTCGCTGACGATGCCGATGTCCAGGTCGAACGCGGTCACCGAAATGCCCGTCTTGGTGGCGTTCACCAGGACGTTGGAGAGGATGGGCATCGTGGCCTTGCGCTCGACGATGCCCTGGGCACGGTGGAGCGCCTTCTTCAGCTCGTCGACGGCGATGCGGAATTCCATGGCGGTCGGGTGTAGCCCGCGCTTGTGTCCGGTTCAAGCGCGCGACGGCGCCGGTTTCCAGCCGTCGCACGAGGTCCATGGCCCGACGTCCGAAGACCCCCAAGTGGCTCGCCGCGCGGAAGGCAGCGTCGTCCGCCGGCGCCGCCAAGGCCCCTGCCGACTGGCTCGCCCGCGCGCTCAGCCGGGCCGGCGTGGTGGCCCCGCGAAGCGTCGCCGAGCTGCTCGAAGGGCGCCACGTACGGGTGCAGGGCAAGGTGGTCACCGAGGGCTTCAGCCCGCTCTTCGCCGGCGACCGGGTGGAGGTGAAAGGGAGGCCGGTGGACCTCTCGCCGACGACGGTGGTGCTGGTCTTCCACAAGCCCAAGGGGCTGGTGGTGGCGGGCGACGACCGCGAGGGCCCGGGCACGGTCTTCGAGGCGCTGGAGGCCCGGCTGCCTCCGGAGCTCCAAGGCTACGGCTGGCACGCGGTGGGGCGCCTCGACCGGGACACCACCGGGCTCTTGCTGTTCACCAACGACGAGCAGTTCGTGGGCTTCGCCACCTCGCCCGAGACGCACCTGGCGAAGCGCTACCTGGTGACGGTGGGCGGGACGGTGACGCCGGAGAAGCTCGAGCGGCTCCAGGGCGGCCTGACGCTGGACGGCTACACCACGCGGCCGGCCAAGGCCTCGCTCCGCCCCGACGGCCGGCTGGAGCTGGTGCTCACCGAGGGGAAGTACCACCAGGTGAAGCACATGGTGAACGCGGTCGGCCTGGGCACGGTGGCGCTCCACCGGGAGGCGGTGGGCGACCTGGTCCTCGACATCCCCGAGGGCGAGCTGCGCCGGCTCACCGACGAGGAGGTGGCGACGCGGCTTCACTACGTGCCGCGGCACCTGCGCGGAGCGGACGGCGCAGAGGACGAGCCCTCCTCCGGAAGCTCGACGCCATGAGCGACAGCGCCGCGAATGTGCCTCTGCGAAGGTGTCAGTCACTTCTTCCTGCCTCTGCGAAGGTGTCAGTCACTTCTTCCTGCCCGGCAGGAGGACGCGGATGAGCATGCTCTTGACCGCCGTCGCCCTCACCCGAGTCCGCCTCCAGGAGCGCTGGGATTCGGAAGCCATGGCCGACGCGCCCACCTCAAGCGGAGCGTCGACCAGGGCTTCGGCGCGCTGGTCTTCCTCTCGTAGGAGCCAGGAGCTCGACCAGCCTCAACAATCAGTGCGCCTAATAAGCCCAAAACCCGATCTGGGCGCGCATCGCCGACGACCCGCGCGCGTGCAGCGCACGCTCCGCGCCGCACGGCGGCCGCCCGAGCGGATGCTGCGGGTGCGCTGATCACCCCCACCCACCTCCATCTCCCCTCTGGGAAGCGACTGGCGCTGCCGCCAGACCTCGCCCCGCCCCTCGTTCACCGGAGGACCCGAAACGCGCGTACGTCCTCCCGCGCATCGACCGTCCCCACCTTGCGCCCCCCACCTCCCTCGCCGACAATGGCCCCGCGAGTGCATTGATGCGCGTCAAGCTTCGCGACGTGGGGCAACCCCGCGTCAGCACGACGGGGCGGACTCGAAAAACTGAGGGAGCCGGCATGAGAAGGCAGCTCGAAGTCGCTGTGGTGGTGGTGCTGGCCCTGTCGATGGGCTGCTCGTTGAACCCGGGGAACGGCGGAGGCACCTCGGCGGGCGGCTCGGTGGGCCTCTCGAGGGACGACGCGCTCCTCTACGCCGCCGACCCGGACCTCGACACCGTGTTCGTCGTCGACACCAAGACGCGCTCGGTGCTCCACGCCATCAAGGTCGGCCGCAGGCCCGAGAAGGTGCTGGTCGCCAGCGACGGCACCGCCTTCGTCACCAACCGCATGGGCCGCAGCGTCTCGGTGATTCGTCCCGGCGACTCCGCCGAGTCCACCCGCATCCCCGTCGGGGTCGAGCCGGTGGGCCTCGCCCTCGCTCGCGACGACAAGACGCTCTACGTGGTGAACAGCACCTCGCTCACCGACCCCTCCTTCGGCACCCTGCAGGCCATCGACACCCAGAGCCTCGCCACGCGCTTCGAGGTGCCGGTGGGCGCCGAGCCCCGCGGCGTGACGCTGCTGGGCGACGGCCGCGCGGTGGTGACGCTCTACAAGACCGGCGACCTCGCCCTGGTCGACCTCGCCAAGGGCAAGGTCCTCACCGGCGGCACCACGCTGCATGACCGCCTCAACGCCACCGTCCTCGGCAAGGCGGCGCCCTCGGGTGGAACCGCCTCGCCGACGCCGCTGCCGCCGAACCGGGGCTTCGGCCCGGCCACCGTGCAGCCCGTCGGCCTGGAGGCGGTGCTCGCCTCGCCCGACGGCACCCAGGTCTACGCGCCCTCGCTGCTGGCCACCGACACCCAGCTCGACGTGCGCTCGCAGGTGGGCACCCAGAGCCCGAGCGGCGTGGACAACTTGGGCGCCCCGAGCGCCGGCTACGGCGGCGGAAGCTGCGGCGCCACCTCGGTGGCCGCGCCCGCCATGCTCACCTTGGACGACTCGCTCACGCCGCAGGTCGACGACATGGGGTCCTGCCTCGGCGGAGACACCTCGCTCTCGCGCCCGCCCACCGTGCTCTCCACCATCGAGCCGGGCACCCCGATTCAGGGCCCGAGCGCCGTGGCCATGGACCCCACCGGCAGCTTCCTCTTCGTCGCCAACCGCGAGTCGAACAACGTGGCCGTCATCTCCACCGCCACGCGCAACACGCCCAACGGCACCACCCTCGACGGCCAGGCGCCCGAAGCCAAGATGGGCGGGCTGCGCGGCGGCAACCTGGCGGCGCTGGTGCCCGTCGGCGCCGGCCCCACCGGCATCGCCGTCACCCACGACGGCGCCACCGCCTGGGTCTACAACGCCTTCGACCACTCCCTCACCCGCATCGCCCGGGTCGAGCAGAATGGCGTGAAGCAGCTGGTGGCGCAGCCGGCGCTGACGCTCTCCGGCGACGTGCTGCCCGCCGACGTGGTGGCCGGCCGCAAGCTCTTCTTCAGCGCCGTCGACCCGCGCATGGACAGCCCCTTCACCGGAATCTCCTGCGCCACCTGCCACCTGGAGGGCCGCGAGGACGGCCACGTGTGGAACTTCACCGACGGCCCGCGCCAGACGCCCTCGCTCGCTGGCCGCGCCCTCGACCAGACCGCGCCCTACCACTGGAGCGGCGAGTTCTCGGACTTCTCCGCCTTCATGCTGCACACCACCCAGCGCCGCATGGGCGGCTCCGGCGCCACCGACGAGATGGCGCGGCAGCTGTCGGCCTTCCTCTTCAGCCTCGAGGCGCCCGACAACCCGATGCGCGAGGCGGCCCCCAAGGAACAGGTGGCCCGCGGCCAGGCGGCCTTCCAGAAGGCGGAGTGCGGCACCTGTCACGCCGGCGCGGCCTTCACCAACAACGGCTTCTCCGACGTCGGCACGCTGGTCACCGGCGGCTCCGTCATCGACGACGTGAGCTTCCTGCCCCAGCGCATGCTGAACGTGCCGTCGCTGTTGGGCGTGGCCCGCAGCGCGCCCTACCTCCACGACGGCAGCGCCACCACGTTGAAGGAGCGCCTCCTCCACGACCAGGGCGCCAACCGCCACGGCACGACCTCGGTGTTGAACGACCGGGAGATCGACGACCTGGTGGTCTACCTCCAGACGCTCTGACAGGGGGGATCCGTCGCACCGGACCTGCCCGGCGAAGGATGCTGGGTCGAGGCGCGACGAGGGAGCGTGGTTCGGGCCAGCCCGGCGGGGATCGCTGCGGCAGTTCCCCGCTGCGAGGTCTCGGGCGCGGCCCACGACGTTCCAGACGAAGCCCCAGCGGCGAGGCGGTCTCTGGCGAACGACGCGCTGCGTCCCGTGAGCCGTGCCAGCGGGAACCCGGCACCACTGCGAGGTCCCGCGGACGGCCGGTGATCGAGCCTGGCGACGAGCGTGCGTTTCGGCTCGCGCTCGCGGGAACCGACGGCGCGGAGCGGTCTGGCGCCGCGAAGGAGAGCCGGCGCCGCTGATCAGCCCCCGGCGCCGAGCTGCCGCGAAAGCCCTGCGTGAGCCGGGCTCGCGTCGACGCCGAACCGCTCGAGGCCGAGGGAAGACCAGCCCTGCTCCCCCACCGCCGGCGATGGGAAAGGCGCCCGCGACTGCATCGGCCGCGGGTGACGTACGCGCCGCGGTCGCGCCACCGAAGCGGTCGACGGGCGGCAGGACGCGCGCGCTGATCAGCCCTTCGCTCTCGCGCCCCGAGAATCGCGTGGAGCGTCCACGTCGCGTCCTCTCGAGAGGATGAGCGCCGCCGCGCTCGAAGACGCCGCTGTAGGGCGAAGTGGCATCGGCGACGTGGCACACCCCCTGCTCTTCCTCCGAGCGCCGGCAATGAGGCCGGGAGGACGGAACCAAGGGAGCGGCGTGATGGTGAACGGGAAGCGGTACCAGGTCTTCAGCATTCGAGAGACGAAGGAGAAGGACGGCCGGTCCGGCGCGGTGTGGGTGCGGGCGGGCAGCGCGTGGGTGAACCGCGACGGCTCGATGAACGTGTACCTCGATGTCCTGCCGCTCGACGGGAAGCTGCACGTGCGCGAGGCCAGCGAGCGACGCGACGAGAAGAGCGAGAACGCTTTCAAGCCGGCGAATGGGTCGTCGGCCGAAACGGCCATGGAGGCCGGCAGCACGATGGGAGGACACTGAAGATGAAGACGGCGACGAGGGTGATGGCGGTGGTGGCGGTGGCGTTTCTCATGACCGGCGGCGAGGCGCTGGCGGCGAAACGGGCTCGCTCGGTGGTGGAGGTGAAGGGGCAGCTCAATCTCAACACCGCCTCGCAGGAGCAGCTCGACCAGCTCCCGGGCGTGGGGGCGAAGGCGGCGAAGCGCATCATCGACTACCGCGCCAAGGCGCCCTTCACCCGCATCGAGGAGTTGGTGAAGGTGAAGGGCTTCGGGAAGAAGCGCTTCCAGGCGCTGCGGCCCTACCTCGCGGTGAGCGGCCCCAGCACGCTGGTGGTCACTCGGAGCACGGGGAAGGCTCCCCCCAAGGCGCCGGAGAGTCCGGAGGGGCAGGCCCAGGCCCGCAGCGCCAAGAAGGGCCGCTGACGAGGCAGACGGTTCGCGCGGCGGAGGTCGCCCCTTCCCGAGAGGGGCGGTCTTCGCCGCGCGTTCGTTTGGTGGTGGGGGGCCACGGGACGGACTAGAACGCAGGCCGTGCGCCGCCCGTCCCGCGAAGAGGTTCCGCAGGTGAGCCTGCGGCGAGAGCCCATCACCAACGTCATGCGCGCCCAGGGCAGCCGCCGCGCCCAGGTCACGCTGCACTTCAAGATCCTCGTCGGCTACGTCGTCCTCGCCGTCGCCATCTTCCTGGTCTTCACTCTCGGCAGCGCGTGGGACATGTGGCTCAAGGCCAGCGCCTCGGGCGTGGTGACCCTGGTGCTCGCCTTCCTCATCCCCAGCTGGCTCTTGCGCGTGGAGCGCCTGGGCGTGCTCTCCCAGACCGCCCAGGAGGTCTCCAGCGGAGACCTGTCCCGCCGCGTCTCGCTGGCGCCGGCCCTGGTGCGCGACGACATCGACGAGCTGGCCGTCTCCATCGCCGAGATGCAGAGCAACCTGCGCGAGCTGGTGTCGTCCATTCAGCACACCGCCGAGTCGGTGGCCGACAGCGCCGCGGGCCTCGAGGACAGCGCCCAGGGCGTCAACGCCCAGGCCACCGAGGTGGGCGAGTCGATGAAGCGCATCGCCCAGGGCGTCGAGTCGCAGAGCCAGCTCGTCACCAAGGCCTCTCGCACCATCACCGACATGGCGCAGGCGCTCCACCGCACCGCCGCCACCGCCCAGGAGACCTCCAAGGCCACCGCGGCCACCAGCGCCTCGGCCGACGACGGCAGCACCGCCGCGCGGCTGGCAGGCGAGAAGGTGCGCAAGGTGTTCAGCCGCATCGAGGTGGCGAGCCACGAGGTCTTCAAGTTCGGTGAGAAGACGCAGGAGATCTCCAAGATCGTCGACGCCATCACCCAGGTGGCCCAGCAGACGAACCTCCTCGCCCTCAACGCCACCATCGAGGCGGCCCGCGCCGGCGAGTACGGCCGCGGCTTCGCGGTGGTCGCCGACGAGGTGCGCAAGCTCGCCGAGAGCGCCGGCAAGAGCGCCGAGCAGATCTCCCGCCTCGCCCACGACATCTCCCAGCAGTCGGGCGCCGTCGTCACCGCGATGAAGGAGGGCATCGAGGAGCTCGCCGAGGGGCGCGAGGTCATCCTCACCATCGTGCGCTCGATGGGGAACATCTCCGACAGCGCCCGCAACGGCGCCGAGAAGGTGGCCCTCATCTCCGACTACGCCCGCGAGCAGCAGCAGGGCTCGGAGTCGATGGTGCAGGCCATCTCGGAGATCAGCCGCCTGGCCACCACCAACGCCGACGCCACCGACGCGGTGAAGCGGGTCATCGAGGAGCAGACCCAGGCCGTCTCGCAGATGACCAAGGCCGCCCAGGAGCTCGCCAACCTCTCCGAGGAGCTCCAGAGCGTGAGCCGAAGGTTCCGTCTCTCCTGAGTCGACCGTTCACCCTGAGCCCGTCGAAGGGTCGAATTCAGTTCGCGGCGTTCGGCAGGGTTCGACGAGCTCACCCCGAACGGACAGAGGCCTACTCCGGGGGCAGGTCCTGCACCGCGAGCTTGAGCGGCTTGTTCTTCCCCCGGGACACCTTGAGGGAGAGCTTCCGCCGCACCCCGTCCTCCCCCACCACCTGAAGCAGGTGGGTCCCCGAGGAGAGGGAGAAGGTGAGCAGCGAGCCGTGGGCGATCTCCCGCCCGTGCTCCGATACGGTGCCGCTGGGGAGGAGCGCCAGGGTCACGTGCCCCAGGCCCGTCTTGGCGGGCGCCGCGTCGGCCGAGGGCCCGGTGGCGCCGCCCCCGCTCGCGCGCGTGTCGGGCACCACCGGGATTTGGGGCGTGCCGGCCCGCGCCTTGTCAACCGGCTTGAGGACGATGGGTCGCAAGGGGTTGTCGACCGCCGCCTCGGTGCCGGTGCGGGCCTCGCTCTCCACCGGCTCGCCGGGGAAGCGCTGGAGCCCGCTGGCCGCCGGGCGCCGGTCCTCCACCAGTACCTTCCAGACGAAGCCCAGGGCGATGACCACCACCACCACGAGAACGAGCGGCCCAGTCCACTGCCTTGGGCGGCTTTGCGGCTCGGCGGTCTTGGCGGCGAGCTCGATGGCCGCCATGATGAGCCGCTCCTCCTCCGGGTCCCTGGCGGTGCCAGAGGCCTTGTCCTTCCGGCGCACGCCCTTGTTCCCGGTGCCGGTCTTCACCTTGCGCCGAACGGTGCTGGGCGCGCCCTCGGGCTCGAGCAAGGGCTTCACCGCCTCCCGCAGCCGCGCCCCGGAGTGCTCCTGGCCGTCGAAGAGCTGCCGCTGCTCGGCGATGCGCTCGGCGAAGAGCGCCTGCATGAAGGCGGTGCGGTCTTCCTGTTCGAAGAGGAGCTCACCACACCTGGTGGAGAGCGCCCGCGCCAGCTCCTTGGCGGTGAGGAAGCGGTTCTTGGGGTCGAAGGCGAGGGCCTTCAAGATGATCTCGGAGAGCTCGTCGGGCACCGCCGGCTCGACCTCCGAGGGCCGCTTCACCTCGCCCTTGAGCACGAGCTGCACCTCCTCCAGCTCGGTCGCCGCGGAGAACAGCCGCTCCCCGGTGCACATCTCCCAGAGCACCACCCCGAGCGAGAACACGTCGCTGCGGCCGTCGAGCGGCTCGCCCCGAATCTGCTCCGGCGACATGTAGCCGGCGGTGCCCTTCACCGTGCCGGCGTTGGTCTTGGACAGGGCGCCCCGGGCCTTGGCGATGCCGAAGTCGAGCAGCTTCACCTGCCCGTCCCACGACACCATGACGTTCTTCTGGGCCACGTCGCGGTGAATCACCGGCGCCTCTTCCCCCGACGGCCGCCGGTAGGTGTGGGCGTAGTGGAGGGCGAGGGCGCATTCGTGCACCACCGAGGCGGAGAAGCCGAGGGACAGCACCGCCTGCTTCTTCACGCACTGGTTGAAGACCTCGTTCAGGTTCGCCCCGGCGATGAACTCCAGGGCCACCCACAGCCCCTCCGGGTCTTCCCCGATGTCGAAGGTCTGCACGATGTTGGGGTGCGAGAAGGCGGCGGTGATGCGCGCCTCGTCGAGGAACATCTTCACGAAGCTCTCGTTGAACGAGGCCGTGGGCAGGATGCGCTTGATGACCGCGTACTTCTCGAAGCCGCCCGGGCCCCTCATGGTGCCCAGGAAGAGCTCGGCCATGCCTCCCACCGAGAGGGGCGTCAACAGCTCGTACTTGCCGACCTTCTTGCCCCGCACGTCCCGTTCCGCCATGCGGCGTCGGAATCTACCCCCGCTCCCGCCGGCCTGTCGGAAACCCTGTGGGCTTCCCAAGGCGAGCCTTCGGAAATTCGTCGGTTGATGTGGGGAAACGTCGCGCACCTACGCACGGTGTGGGCTTGCGTGGACAACCGGTCTCTGTCTCCACACCCTCGGTGGCCCGAAGTGCCTGGAGTCGTTGATGAATTATGGTTATCCACAAGTTTTGAACCACTGCTACTTCTCCGATTAATCTCTCTGTTCTTTCCACATCGTCGAGAGAAGAAGGCCCGGCGTGGTTCTCGCAGTCGCCTCGAAAGGTGCCGCGCCCTCTGCCAGACTTCCCGCACGCGATGAGAAGAGGCTCGAGGGGCGTACCCGAGAGAAGGCCGGCCCGCACGGCTCCCAGGACGGCGCTCCTCGCGGTGCTCCTCGGCCTCGGCTGCTCGGACCGCGTACAGCACACGAACGACGTCCCCCTGCGCCTGGACCCCGATCAACTCTCGTTCGGCGTCTCCTGGGCCACTGGAGGCCTCGTGGAGCGAACGCTCCAGGTGGTCAACGACGGCCGGACCAGCGTCGAGGTGAGCTGGACGCCGCCCGGGCCGCCCTTTTCGGTGGCCGATCCGCCGAGCGTCATCCCACCGGGGGCCACCACCGTCACCTTGCGCTTCGAGGCCAAGATCGCCGGGCGCTACTCCCGGAGCTTCGTCCTGCACGAGCTCGGGCTGCCGGATCTCCCCGGCGCGGTGGAGGCGACGGCCAAGGCCATTCCAGAGTGCGTGCCGTCGTCTCCGTGCGTGACGACGCGCTTCGACGAGGTCCTGGGCGTGTGCGTGGAGACGACGTTTCCTGACGGCCAGGCCTGCGCCCCGGGGAGCCTCTGCGTCCTCGGCGCCACCTGCCAGGCGGGCCGCTGCGTCGGCGCGGAAAAGGTGTGCGACGACGGCAACAAGTGCACGGTCGACGTCTGCAACGCGCAGACGGGCTGCGAGTTCCTCCCCGCCCCGCCGTGTCCCGGAGACGGCGTCTGCCAGGTGGGGGTGTGTCACCCCGACACCGGCTGCGGGCTCACCCCGGCGGCCGATGGGCTCGCCTGTGGGCCTCTGCAGACCTGCGTGGCGGCCGACGTGTGCATCAACGGCCAGTGCGTGGTGCGCGATCCACCCGATGGCTACGTGTGTGGCGAGGCGTCGCCGTGCGAGCCGGAGGCACGGTGCCAGCTCGACCAGTGCGTTCGCCAGGGCCCGCGCACCACCCTCTCCCCCACCTGGAGCTTCGACAGCCTCACCTCGGGCAACTACGACGCCGGCGTCGTCGCCACCTACTACAGCGACCTGGTGCTCGAGCCGACCGGGGCGCTCACCCTGGGCAACTTCTTCCAGTCGCCGATGCGCCTGCGCGCCAACACGCCCGCCAGCGTCGAGGCGCCCAACGGGGCCTCGCGGCGCTGCATCCTCTGGAACGGGCGTCTGGTCTGCGCCGACTACCCCTCCACGCCCAACGGGCGCGTCACCGCGCTCGATCTCTCCACCGGGGCCATCGTGTGGAGCTTCAACGTCCACGAGGCCCGGCCCGACTTCGCCGCGCTCGCCGATCAGATCTTCCTCGCCCGGCTGGTGGTGCAGGGCAACGATCGCCTCGCCGCGCTCTACGAGGCCTACCCCCGGACGGCCAACGGCAACCCCGGCACCCTCTGCCGGCTCTACTTCCTCATCGTGATGAACGGCAGCGGAGCGCTGGTGCAGGGCCAGCAGATCCGCGATCCGCTCCTCGACGTCTGCAACCACCCGCATCCCTACGGCGTGGCCGCGGACTCGGTGGGCAACCTCTTCATCGCCTTCTCCCCCTCCAAGACCGTGCAGGCGCCGCTGGTGCCCGACAAGCCGATGCTGCTCGTCAGCTTCACCCACGACGGCGTCTTCCGCTGGAAGCTCACCGACTTCACCATGAACGGCGGAGAGCTGGCGGTGGCCCGGGGGCTGCTCTACCCCGAGAACAGCGACGTGGTGCTCTTCGCGGCCACCGGTCTGCCGGCCTTCCAGCTCCCGGAGATCGGCGGGCGGGTGGTGGTCTCCGACGCGCGGCTTCTGACGGCGCCGGTGGCGGGCGGCTCCACGCTCTCCGGCTACGAGGCGGGCACGGCGACGCGGCGCTGGCAGCACGTCTTGCCCTTCGGCATGTCCTTCTGGTCCGAGCCGTTGCGGCTGGCGTCGTGGCAGACCTCCAAGGGCGAGCGCACCGTGGCGCTGACCTTCGTGGAGGACAACGACCTGAGCTCCTTCCAACCCATCCGCTCTTTGCGTGGCATCGACGTGAACGACGGGCGAGAGGCCTTCACCTGCCCCCTGAACCTCGGGTCGACCCGGTCGGGGCCGCAGCTGTTCGAGGTGGCGAACGGCTCGATCGGCGTGATGGAGGGCGCCATCACCGGCGCCGGGCAGCTCGGCTGCTCCAAGTGCGACCCGCCCTTCGCCGGCTCGGAGGGGCGCTTCTTCTCCCTGCCCCTCCCGGGAATCGGGCCGGCGCGCGAGCCGTGGCTGGGCACCTTCGGCGGCCCCGGGCACGACCACCAGGAGGAGATTCTGCCGCAGCCCACCGGGCCCACCGCCCCGAACTGAGAGACGAAAGTCAGGGCTTGGGTGCGTCGACCGAATGCTCCACCGCGGGCGCTCGGCCCCCGCCTTTGAAGGGCGGCAGATCGAGCAGGTAGAGCACGCCCAGGGCGGTGAGGGCGACGGTGACCACCAGCAGCGCGACGAGGAGCGGGTTCTTGTTCGCGCGCGGCTGCAGGGCCGGCTCGGCGCCCGTCTTCTCCTCGGGCGGGGCGGAGGCCTTCGGGCGCAGGAGGACCGGCTCCAGCGTGGGCGAGGTGCCCGACGTTTCCGCGGTGGAAGCGGCGCTCGGATCGATGCCGGCCCCGGGCCCGCGCGAGCCCGCGGCCTTGTAGGGGTGCGCGAGGGTGGTCTTCGCCTCGGGCCCGTCGTCGTCGTACGGCTTCTTCTCGCGGCCGGTGACGCTCAGGGTCTCCCCGGTGCCGACGCGCGCGATCGACGCCGCCGAGGCGCCCTTGGCCGACGGAGCCACGACGGCCGGCAGGTTGCCGCCGCGGGAGATGGCCGGCGCCGGGCCCGTCTCCGAGCCAGCCTTCGCGGCGCGCATCTTCTCCCGCAAGACCTTCAGCTCCTCGGGCAGGGCCTTCGCCGGGAGCGTCTTCGCCTCCTCGTCATCGTCGTCGAGGAGGTCGGGCACGTTCACCGGCGCGGCCGGCCTGCCTCCCGACCCGGTGGGGTTGGTGGCGACCTCCGCGCGGACCGGCGCGCCGCTCGGCCGAGGGCTCGTGCCGGACGGCGAGCTGCGAATGCCCGAGGCCGAGCTCTTGGGCGGCGGCAGCGGGGGCGTGGAGGGCGGCGGCGGCGGCGTGTCCTTTTTCGGCGCGTCGGAGACGGGCCGGGGCAACGAGAGCGACTGCTTGGGGTCTCCCGAGGCGCGCACCGTGGCGAGCACCTTGTTGATGGAGATCTCCCCGGTCGTCTCCACCCCGTAGGAGGCGGCCTCGAGCAGGCGGCGGGTCTCGGCGCGCCGCTGGGCGAAGTGCTTGGTCATCAGCTCCGCGGTCTCCTCCGGGTGCCAGATGAGCCCGGGTGAGGCCTTCTCGATGGCGCGGGCGAGCTCGAGCGCGGTGGCGTAGCGGTCCTCGCGGGCGCGCTGCAGGGCCTTCAAGACCACCGCGTCGAGCTCGGGCTTCACCTCGGGGTTCGACTTGGAGGGCGGGGCCACGTCCTCCTTGAGCACCGCCAGCATGCCCTCGTGGGCGCTCTTGCCGAAGAAGAGCCGCATGCCGGTGAGGCACTCGTGCAGCACCACGCCGAGGGAGAAGATGTCGCTGCGCCCGTCGAGTGGCTCGCCGCGAATCTGCTCCGGCGACATGTAGCCCGAGGTGCCCTTCACCATGCCGACGTTGGTGTGGTTGGAGTGGCCGAGGGCCTTGGCGATGCCGAAGTCGAGGAGCTTGGTGGTGCCCTCGTACGTCACCATGATGTTCTTCTCGGCGACGTCGCGGTGGATGACGATCTGCTTCCGCCCGCGCGGGTCGGTGAAGTTGTGGGCGTAGTGGAGCGCCAGCGCGGTGTCGCGCACCGCGGCCAGGGTGAAGCCGATGGGGATGGGCTGCTTGGCGGCGCGGCAGGCCCGGGCCATCTCCACCAAGGTGCAGCCCTGCACGAACTCCATCGCCATGAAGAGCGTGCCGGCGTCGATGCCGAGCTCGTACACCTGAGCGATGTTGGGGTGGTTGAAGAGGGCGGTGATGCGCGCCTCGTCGAGGAACATGCGCACGAAGTCGTCCTCCCCGCTGATGTCGGGGAGAATCGTCTTGAGCACCACCAGCTTGCGGAAGCCGGCCAGGCCCACCTGGGACGCGAGGTAGATCTCGCTCATCCCGCCGGTGGAGAGGCGGCTGATCACTTCGTACTTCCCGAGCTGCCGCTTGTCGCTCTGCGCGCTCGGGGCGATGAAGGACTGTTCCGACACGGAAGACCCTCGGCGAAGTCTACACGCCCCCGCTGCCGCGTCGCGTTTCCTCCGCTCGGCTAGGGCGCATTCCCCAGAGGACCCCGCCCACGCAGAACGCGGCCCCGGCGGCGGACAGGGGTCCTACCCGCTCCCCCAACAGGCCGATGGAGAGGGCCCAGGACAGCGCCGGCACCAGCTGGGTGGTGGCGCTCCCGGCGGTGGCGGTGGTGAAGCCCATGCCGAAGGTGAAGAGGAGCTGACCCACCAGGGCCAGGGCGGCCACGGCCACGGCGGTGAGGAGGAGCGCGGGAGAGAGCGGCACCCAGCCCCCGGCGGCGGAGGGGATGGCCAGGGCCAGCCCGACCAGGGAGAAGGCGCCGAAGACGGTGGCGGCGTCGGCGTCGCCCCGGGCGGCCTTCACCGTGGTCATGGCCGCGCCGCCGAAGACGCCGGAGATGATGCCCATCACCGCGCCGAAGAGGGAGCCTTCGCCGGAGGAGACGCCCGTCGCTCCGAGGGTCACCAGCGAGGCGCCCACCGTGGCGAAGGCGAGGCCCAACCAGAGCGAGCGGGGTGGGCGCTCGCCGAGGAAGAGCCGGGCCCAGACCGCCGCGTAGACCGGGGAGAGGTAGTTGAGGACGGTGGCGGGCGCCGCGCCCAGGCGCTCGATGGCGAGGAAGTAGGTGAGCACCGCCGCCCCGCCGAGGAGCCCGCGCAGCAGGAGCAGGAAGGGGCGGGCCAGCGTGGGCGGCTTCCGGCGGGCGAGGAACCACGCCGCCATCACCCCGACGCCGACGGTGTGGCGCACCACCACCAGCTCCGGCGCCGGGATCCTCCCCGAGAGCGTGCGGGTGAGCACGGCCATCGACGCGAAGAAGAGCGACGAGACGGCGATGATGGCGGTGCCCGAGCGAGGAGACGACACGAGGCTTTGGGCATTAGCTCAGAAACGGCGAGACCCGCGGCCTGATATGACGACGGGTCCGATGACGACGTCCATCTGCATCCGCTGTGGGGCCGCCAAGGATGGCCCGTTCTCGCCGTGCGCGCGGTGCGGGTACGACCCCGCGCGGGAGACGGACAAGCGCGTTCAGGCGAAGTGCCTGTGGCTGTCGGGGCAACACCACTCGTCCGACGAGCTCGACGCGCTCGGGGAGCGGATCCACGCCGGGAAGTCGGTCACGTTCGACGAGAAGGCCATTGATGGGCTCGTCGGCCAGCTCGGGACGCTCACCTTCCCCGCCATCGTCGAGGCCTCGACGGGCTGGAGCTTGATGACGTGGTCGCTCGTCGGCCTCGGCGTGGGGCTCGCCGTCGGCCTCGCCGTGGTGCTCGCGTTGCTGGCGAAGCGCTGACGTCGTCCCGGTGGTCTACCCCCCCTCAGGCCGTGCCCAGCTCCGCCGCGCCTACCTGAGCGGCTTCGTGCGGAGCGGCGGACAGCTCACCCTTCGCCCGCACGCTGACGATGGACTCGCGCGCGAAGACGGCGGCGGACGACGCCGACAGCTTGAGCTTCACGTTCTTCGCGTCGGCCCACAGCAGCTCGCCCTCGGCTTTGCCCTCGCGGAGCTCGAGCACCACCGGAATGGGCACCTCGGGGCGCGAGAGCTCGTGGGTGGCCGCGATGAGCACCGCGTCCAGAAGGTCGACGTCGGGGACCTTCTCCCTGCGGTCGAGCACCACCTCGAGGTCGGCTGGCGCGACGGCGGCGCGGCCCGCTCGCACCGCCTCGATGGCCGCCTCGTTGGCGAGGTGCTCCAGCGCCGCGCCGCTATACCCCGGCGTCCGCTGCGCCAACCCGGGCAGGTCGACGGAGGGCTCGAGCTTCTTGGTCCGGGTGTGGATGGCCAAGACGCGGTGGCGCCCGGCCTCGTCGAGGGGCGCCACCTTGAGCCGCACGTCGAAGCGCCCGGGGCGCAGGAGCGCGGAGTCGAGCACGTCGGCTCGGTTGGTGGCCGCGACCACGATGACCCGGTCGAGCGGCGCGAAGCCGTCCATCGCCGAGAGCAGCTGGAGCAGCGCCTGCTCCCGCTCCTGGTGCGTCAGCGCCGACGCCGCCCCGCCGCGCTTCCTCCCGATGGCGTCGAGCTCGTCGATGAAGACGATGCAGGGGGCGTGCTTCTGGGCCTGCTCGAAGAGATCGCGCACGCGGGCCGCTCCGACGCCGACGAAGAGCTCGATGAAGTCGGAGCCAGTCGCGGTGAAGAGCGCCACCTTCGCCTCTCCGGCCAGCGCCCGCGCCAGCAGCGTCTTGCCGTGCCCGGGCGGCCCTTCCAGGAGAATGCCGCGGGGCGGGCGGGCGCCGGTCGAGGTCCACCGCTTCGGCTCGCGGAGGAACCCCACCACGTCCTTCAGGCGGGCGATGAGCTCCTCGTTGCCGCCCACGTCGGCGAAGGACGCGCTCGGCGGCGCCTGGTGGAGCTTGGCGGTGGCCTTGCGGAGTGAGAACACGTTGGTGCCCGCCCCCGCGCGCCTCAGGAACACCACCAGCCCCACCAGCCCGATCACCAGCACCGCCAGAGGAATCCACCACCCTCCTCCCCCGCCCTCGCTCGACTCGAGCACCACGTCGACCCCGTGGGCGGCGAGGTAGGCGCGGACCTCGCTGGCGCGGTACCGGCCCAGCCGGGCGCCTCCGGAGCGGCCATCGCGGTACTCGATGCGCAAGTCGTCGTCGTCGATGGTGACGTGAGAGACCCTGTCCGCTTCGGCGTCGGCGAACAGCTCGGGCACGCTCGAGGTCACCCGCACGTGCGAGCCCGACTTCTGCAGGACGAAGAAGGCGAGGAACAGCCCGATCAACACCAGCCAGACGACGAACGTCTTCGCGCGAGTGCTCACCTGGCCTCTGTAGAACAGTCGCCGGCCGGAGCGCATGGAAGTCGGCAGGAAACGATCGCGCCGAGCGAGCGCTGCCACCACACCGCTGGCGACTGACATTCTGGAAGCACCCGACGTCGCGACTCCAGGGGGCGCTCGTGGCGAAGCCGGTGGCATCCAGGGTGCAAACGGGCCGCGCCATGACTCGAACGAGCCGTCTCCCACTCCGAAGCACCTTGCTTCTTCTGGCGCTCGCGGCCTGCGGCCCGCGCGGAGCCACCTCGTCGCTCGATGCCGGCGCGGCGGAGGGCTCATCGGCTCCCGACGCCTCGGCCGTCGACGCGGGCGCCGCGCCGCCGGACGCCGGTCACCCGCTGGTGTGCCCTCCTCCGCCCGCGGCGCCCGGCTGTGCGGACGCCGGAGATTCCTCCTGGGTGCGCGGCGTCGCGCGGTTCGATCCCGCACGGATTCCGGACGGAGGTTCGCCCGCGATTCGCTTCGCCCTGCGCCACCCGTTCACGCTCTACCCGGGAGAGGACCAGATCGGCGGCCGCCTCCACATGTGGACGAGCGTTTCGCTCACGGAGCCCGGAACCGGCGAGGTGCCCTTCTCCATCGACATGTGCGGGATGGGGACGGCGATGTGGAGCGAGGAGAACGGCACCTACCGTCTCATCGCCATCCTCGACGTCAACGGCAACAACGACATCGATCTCGCCGTCTCCAACGACGAGGCCATCGCCCGGGGCCGGCCTGATCCCGGCGAGCCGACGGGGATGATCGACGTCCCGGTCTCGTGCCACGCGGCGTCGCCCTGCCTCGAGCTGAACCTCGGTTGCTATGGCGGCACGGCCTGCACCACCATCACCCCGCTCGTCGCGTGCACCCCGATGTCTCCCGGTTGCGCGAGCGACGCCGCCTACTGCCAATAGGCGCGGGTCAGGTCCCCGGAATCAGGTGCGGGTGGATCAGCGCGTTGCGGAACTCGAGCGCCTTCTTCTCCGCCTCGTCGGGCGTGGGGGCGTGCACCACGAAGTGCCCCATCTTCCGCTTCGGCCGCGCGTGGCGCTTGCCGTAGAGGTACACGTCCACCACCTCGGGGAAGGCGCGCCAGGCGGACAGATCGAGCGCGCCGCCCTGGCGCCCTTGCGCGAGCCACACGTCGCCCAAGAGCTGCCCCATGCACCACGCGCCCTCGTGGAGCTCCGGTGAGGTGAGGGGAATACCGGAGAGGATGCGGGCCAGGGCGTCGAACTGGCTCACCGTGCAGGCCTGCCGCGTCACGTGCCCGGAGTTGTGTACCCGCGGCGCCAGCTCGTTGACGTACAGCCGCTCCACGCCGTCGCGGCCTTGGCCGACGAAGAACTCCACCGTGAGCAGGCCCTCCACGTCGAGGGCCCGGGCGATGGCCAGGGCGGTGCGGCGCGCCTCCAGCTGCAGCTCGAGGTCGACGCGCGCGGGCAGCACCGTCAGGTCGAGGATGTGCTCGGTGTGGATGTTCTCGAAGACGGGGAAGGTGAAGTCCGCCTCGTGACTTCTGGCGACGATGCAGCTGATCTCCTCGTGGAGCGAGAGCACCTCCTCGAGCACGAAGCCGCCCGGCGCCTCGCGGGGCAGGTCCTCCGCGGACTTCACCTTGTACTGGCCCTTGCCGTCGTAGCCGCCCAAGACCGACTTCACGATGCAGGGGAGGCCGAAGGCCTTCACCGCCTCCGCCACGTCCTCGCCGGGGGCCACGACCCGGAACTCCACCGGCCGGAAGCCGTTCTCCTGGAGGAAGGTCTTCTCCCGGGCCCGGTCCTGGGAGACCTCCAGCACGTTGAGGCCCGGCTTGAGCTTCCGGGCGTAGGGGCGTAGCGGCGCCGCGGGGATGTTCTCCGAGTCGAAGGTGGCCACCTCCACCCGGGAGAAGAAGTCCTTCAGCGCCCCGGGCTCGTCATAACCCCGGGCGATGACGCCGGAGAGGCGGATGGCGCAGGGCGACTCGAGGTCCGGCTCCAGCACCAGGACGTCGGTGGACAGCTTGCGTAGGGATTCGGCCAGCATCAGCCCGAGCTGGCCGCCGCCCAGGATGCCGACGGTCATCGCGCGCGCGCCCTCTTCTTGAGCGGCTTCCCCTCGGGGGTGGTCTGCTTCGTCTCGCGCACCAGCTCCTCGCTCGAGGCCAGCGAGCGCTCGGCCGCCTCGCTGCGGAAGGCCTCCAGCGCGCGGGCGAGCTTCGCATCGGAGAGCGCCAGCAGCCGCACCGCGAAGAGCGCCGCGTTGGTGGCGCCCGAGGGGCCAATGGCGAAGGTGGCGGTGGGCACGCCAGCCGGCATCTGCACGATGGACAGGAGCGAGTCGACGCCGGAGAGGGCCTTGGACTGCACCGGCACGCCCAAGACCGGCAGCGGCGTCAGCGAGGCCACCATGCCCGGGAGGTGGGCCGCGCCGCCCGCGCCCGCGATGATGAGCTTCAAGCCCCGCGAGGCCGCCGTCTTGGCGTACGCCACCATGGCCTCGGGGGTGCGGTGGGCGGAGACGACGCGCGACTCGTGGGGCACGCCGAAGCGCTCCAGGGTCTCCGACGCGCTCCGCATCGTGTCCCAGTCGCTCGCGCTGCCCATGATGACGCCGACCACGCTCATGCGGCGCAAGGTAGCGCACCGCGCGCCGGAGAGAGGGTGAATCGGCGCGATCGATCGCTCCCTGTGTTCGGCACCCTGCGACTCCGCTCAGGGTGAACGGTGGGCGCTCAGAGTCCGCCGACGATTTGCTCGAGCTTCGGGTACCCGTCGACGATGCGCTGAAAGTGCGGCGGGCCGCAGGCCGCGCCGGGCGACAGGACCTGCGTCCCGTGTCCCGTGGTGATGGTCACCCGGGTCATCGCGCCGTCCCAGGCCTCGACGGTTCCTTCTTCGACCCGCAGGCCACTGACGGCCTGGCGGACCTGCTCCAGCTCGGCGTTCGAGAGCGCGTGCGTCTCCACCGAGTCACCGCGAAATGGCCCGAAGACGACGGAGCCCCCGTCGACACCCTCCACGCAGGTGTCCCGCACCAACGTTCCGGCGTCGAAGTCGACGGTCTGGCGGCCCGAGTGGCTGCAGCTCGTGGCCACGCCCCCGCAGACCAGATCCTCGAGCTGAACACGGACCAACCCGCCGCTCAGGTCCACGCCGGCGGCGCACGCGCCCAGGCACAGCATCACGATCGGAAGCACTCGCATGGACCTTGGACCCTCGAGCGAGCGTGGCTGGGACATCACTCCCAATGGAGCGTGCCGGCCAGCGCTCTTCGCACCATGTCCTCGTTGCCGTGGGCCAGCGGCGAGGGCAAGGCGTCGGGCGCGAACAGCCCCACCTCCCGCACCTCCAGCGGATTGGCCGGCGGCCGCACCGGCTCGGAGACGAGGGCCCCCACCACGGTGGTGACGGCGTGGAAGCGCAGGTCCCGCTTGGGGTCGGAGTAGGTGCCGAGCAGAGGGCCCGCCTCGAGGAGGTCGACGCCCGCCTCCTCGAAGAGCTCTCGCTCCAGGGTCGTGCGCAACGTCTCGCCCCACTCCACGGTGCCGCCGGGGGGCGCCCACTCGCCGGTGTCGCCGCGGCGGATCAGCACCACCCGCCCGTCGGCAGTGCGCGCCACCGCGATGAGGCCCACCACCGGGCGCCGCAGGAGGTGCCGGGCGACTTCCTTGACGATGCCGAAGGCCGCCTTGGGCAGCCGCATCAGTGCTTGAGGCCCTGGTGCGCCGAGGTGCCCTCCATGCCGTGGGAGAGCACGAAGGTGTACACGGGGTAGGTCTCGTCCTTGGGGCCGCCCATGCAGTCGAATTGCCAGTAGCCCTGCCCCGGGTTCTCCACGTCGGGCGAGGACTGCACGAAGAGGACGTCGCCGCGCTCGATGACCACCTCGCCCACCAGCGCCTTGCCGAGGATGGCCTGACAGACCGCGCGGCCGTCCTCCTCCTCGAAGAAGTCCCAGTGAATGAGCTCGTGGTCGAGCAGCACCGTGTCGCCGCTGCCGGCGCGCACCACGCAGTTGCGGTGCTCGGAGACGAAGCGCCAGAAGGCGTCGAAGGTGAGCGGCGCGGGGGTGGCGGTGGAGATGGTCATGCGATCTCCCTAACCAACACCCGGGCGAAGGTCGAGGCCCGTCAGGGCGTCCCGAGCTTCTTCGCCAATTCGCCCAGGTCGAGCTTGAGCTGCTCGTCGGAGTCCTTGAGGGACTCGATCTTCCGCACGCTGGTGTGGACCGTGGAGTGGTCCTTGTTGAAGCGCTTGCCGATCTCCGGCAGCGAGGCGGGGGTGAGGGTGCGGCACAGGTACATCGCCACCTGCCGCGCGTGGGCCACGTGCTTGATGCGGCGCTCGCCCTTCAGCTCGTCGACGGCGATGCGGTAGTAGCGGGCCACCTCGCGCTGAATGGTGTCGGCGTCGAGCACCTGCGCGTCGGGGACGATGTCCTTGAGGACCTGCGCGCACAGCTCCTCGGTGAGCGGCTGGCCGGTGAGCGCGTGCACCGCGGTCACCTTGATCAGCGCGCCCTCGAGCTCGCGGACGTTCTTCACCACCACCTTGGCGATGAAGTTGGCCACCTTGTCGGTGAGCGCCAGGCCGTCGGTCTGGGCCTTCTTCTTCAAGATGGCGACGCGGGCCTCGAAGTTCGGCTCGTGCACGTCGGTGATGAGCCCCATGGCGAAGCGGCTGCGCAGGCGCTCCTCGAGACCGGGGATCTCGCTGGGCACCGTGTCGCTGGTCATCACCACCGCCTTCGACGCCTGGTGGAGCGCGTTGAAGGTGTAGAAGAACTCGTTCTGGGTCTCCTGCTTCTTGCCCAGGAACTGGATGTCGTCGATGAGCAGCACGTCGCACTCCTCGCGGAAGCGACGGCGGAAGTCGGTCATCTTCTGATCGCGCACCGACTCGATGAACTGGTTGGTGAACTCCTCGCTCGACAGGTACACCACGCGGGAGTCGGGGTTCCTCGAGAGGATGCGCGTGCCCACGGCGTGGAGCAGGTGCGTCTTCCCCAGGCCGGTGCCGCCGTAGATGAAGAGCGGGTTGTAGGCGCGGCCCGGGTTGTCGGCCACGGCCATGGCGGCGGCGGCGGGCAGCTGGTTCGAGTCGGAGATGACGTAGGACTCGAAGGAGTAGCGCTGATCGAGCACCGTGGGCTTGCGCACCTGGGTGACCCGTGGGCCGGAGAGGGGCAGCTCGCTGCGCTTCTGGGGCGCGTCGACCTTCTCCCAGGTGAGCGACACCGCCACCCCCGTCACCTGCGCGAGGGTCTTGGTGATCAGCTCGCCGAAGTGGTCGGAGAGCCAGTCGCGAAAATAGAGGTCGTCGACGCCCAGCGTGAAGACGCCGCCCTCGAAGGCCATCGGCACCACCTGCGAGAGCTGATGGCAGGCGTAGCCATGCCCGTCGTCACGCAGGCGCGTGAGCGCAGCGTCCCAGTGCTTGCGTGCGGCTGCCGACGACCCGGCCTTCCCGGCAAAATCAGACAAAGGGAGCCCCACTCCGTGATGCGTTCACCCCAAAACGACGAGGGGCGCCTGTTACCGTGGAGCGATTTTGCGGATCAACCACTTTCGGTAAGTGCCGAGAACGCCAGAGCATTGCGCCCCCGCGCGGGCCTGTGGACGGCGGCGCCCCAAGCGCTTCGCGCTTTGGTGCCTCGATGCGCCGAAGGCGTGACGGACGGTGCGACTCGCGCAAAGCGTGCGTCGACTGGAGAATCAACCAAGCCGCGCGCGCGCTCCCCTCAGGAACGCCGGGAGTTCTCCACAGGCTCCACAGGGTTTCCCACAGGCTCCGTGGACCACATTCCACACGCACTGATGGTATGGCTCCGTGGCGCGCGAGCCTGGGCGGTGAGACGGCGGTTGACGCTCCACGTCTGAGCCTTATAAAGCCCCCGCCTCCCACCCATCGGGATTGTCTTTTCATTGGAAGGAGCCACTTCGTGGCCAAGCGAGTCCCCACGTATCAACCGTCGAAAGTGAAGCGGAACCGGGCCCACGGTTTCCGCAAGCGCACCTCCACCAAGGCGGGCCGCGCGGTGTTGAAGCGCCGTCTGGCCAAGGGCCGCAAGCGCCTGACGGTGAGCTCGTACAAGAAGTGATGGACCGGCGCGGCGGGCGATTCGGGTTTCCGAAGACCGCCCGCCTCCTGCGCCGCGCGGAGTTTCTGAAGGTTCAGGAGCGAGGCCAGCAGATTGCGGCCGAGTGCGTCCTGGCGCTGGTGCTCGAGAACGCCCGGCCGGACCGCGCGACGCGGGTGGGCTTCACGGTCTCGAGCAAGGTCGGCAACGCGGTGGTGCGCAACCGAATCCGGCGCACCTTGCGCGAGCTCACCCGCACCCGGCGAGAGGCGTTGCCGAAAGGACTCGACATGGTGCTCATCGCCAGACAGAGCGCGGCCCGGGCCGAGTGGCCGGCGTTCGTGCGCGCCTACGACAAGCTCCAGGCCGAGCTTCTGCGGAGATTCGGTCGATGACGTTCCTCGCCCGGGCGCTCGGCCTCGTTCGCGACGCGCTGGTGCTCGCGCTGGTCTTGCCCCTGCGCGGCTACAAGCTCTTCATCTCGCCGCTGCTCCCGCCGGCGTGCCGCTACCACCCCTCGTGCAGCGTGTACGCGATGGGCGCGGTGCGCGTGCACGGGCCGGTGAAGGGCCTGTGGCTCGCCGCGCGGCGGCTGTCGCGCTGCCACCCCTTCCACGCGGGCGGGTTCGACCCCGTGCCGCCGAAGGACGGCGTCACGGCGCTCTCGATTCTCGAGCGCACCGATCCCTTCGTGGCCGAGCGCATCAAGGCGCTCCCGCCGCCCCACCTCCAGCTCGGCACGCCGACCGGCGAACCGTCGCCGAAGCACGTCCCCTAAGGACACCCTCATGGATCAGCAGAGACGTCTGTTCCTCACCCTGGTGCTCTCTTTCGGGCTCATCTTCGTCTTCCAGACGTTCGTCTGGGGGCCGCAGCTCGAGGCGGAGCAGGCCAAGTTGGCGGCGCTCGACGCGGGCGCGCACGCGCAGGCTCCGCTCTCGGTCGACGGCGGCGCGACGGTGGTGGCCGAGGCGCCAACGCTCGCGGCCGGCGAGGACGGCGGCGTCGAGGCGCCCGCGCTGCTCGCCGAGGCCCCGCTCAAGACGGTGGAGCAGAAGCGCACCACCATGACGCTGGCCTTCACCAGCGACGGCGCGGCGCTCGCCGACGCCACGCTCACCGGCGAGCGCGAGCGGCACGAGCAGCAGCTCTCCATTCCCGAGGGCTTCAAGAAGCTCCTCGGCCAGAAGTTCCCGCCGGCGCCGCAGATTCGCCTCGCCCAGCCGCCGCCGGTGGGGCCGGGGCAGCTCGACGTCTCCATCGCCGGGGCCGCGCCCTTCGCGCCCCGCCAGCGCTACCACCTGACCGAGGAAGCGCCGGGCAAGGTGGTGTTCACCGCCCAGTCGGGTGCCTGGCTCCTCACCAAGACCTTCACCTGGGATCCCGCCGCGCCGCCCATGGGCAGCAAGGTCAAGGAGAAGCAGCCGGAGGGGTACCTGCTTTCGCTCGACGTGCAGGTGAAGAACACCTCGGCCCAGGCGGCCTCTGGCCAGCTGGTGGTGCACACCGCGAGGGCCATCGACCCGCACGATGAGACCGCGCCCTCGATGTTCGGCGGCATCGGCAACCAGGCCGAGGTGGTGTGCCGGGTGGGCGACTCGGTGGAGCGCCAGCAGCCGAAGGCCGACGAGCCGCCCAAGGACCACTCCGGCGCGGTGCACTTCGTGGGCATCGACCAGCAGTACTTCCTCGCCGCGGTGTGGCCGAAGGGCGCGGCGGTCGACGGCAAGTGCACGCTCTCGGCGACGCCCACCCTGCGCGCGGCCGACCTGGCGCTGCCGCTCACCGTGGGACCGGGCGAGAGCGTGACCAGGAGCTACGGCGTCTTCCTGGGGCCCAAGGACGAGGGCGTGTTGCTCGCGGTGGGCCGGGAGAAGGGCCTCGCCGAGCACGAGGCGGGGCTGCACCCGGGCCTGGAGCACTCCATCAACTACGGGATGTGGGCGGTCATCTGCAAGGCGCTCAACTTCTTCCTGCGCTTCTTCCACGCGCTCCTGGGCAACTGGGGCCTGGCCATCATCCTGCTCACGGTGATGGTGAAGCTGGTGCTGTTGCCGCTCACCCACAAGTCGATGGTGAGCGCGGAGGCGATGAAGCGGCTCCAGCCGCAGATGGAGACCATCCGCCAGAAGTTCCCGGACGACCGCGAGCGGCAGAACGTGGAGATGATGAAGCTGTACCAGGAGGCGAAGGTGAACCCGCTCGGCGGGTGCCTGCCGCTGCTCGTGCAGTTGCCCATCTGGGGGGCGCTCTTCACCACCCTGCGGACCAGCTACGAGCTCTACGGTGAGCCGTTCTACGGCGTGTGGAGCGACCTCACCTCGAAGGATCCCACCTACCTGCTCCCGCTCGCCCTGGGCGTGACGATGATCGTCACCCAGAGGCTGCAGCCGCAGATGATGGACAAGTCGCAGGTCTTCCTGATGACCTGGGTGATGCCGGTCTTCTTCACCGCCATCATGATGAACTACCCGGCCGGCCTGTCGCTCTACATCTTCACCAACAACATCCTGTCCATCGTTCAGCAGTTCGCGCTGCGCAAGTACCTGGAGCGCACGGGCGTCGCCGCCCCCAAGGCGAACGCGAAGGCCTGAGGATTTCATGACCACTCCCCCCGTGGCGCCGGCGACGGACGCGAGCCTGGCCCAGGCCAAGCGCGCGCAGGCAGAGACGCTGCTCACCGACATCCTCCGGCTGATGGACTACCCGGCGAAGCTCGACTTCAAGGACATGCCCGACGGCGGCATCGGCGTGGCGGTGCACTTCGAGGGCGCGTACCCCGGCGTCACCCCGGGGAAGAAGAGCTTCCTCATGGACTCCCTGCAGTTCCTGGTGAACAAGGTGGTGAACCGGCCGCAGACGGAGAAGCGCTGGGTCACCCTGGGCCTAGGTGCCTTCCCCGAGCCGCGCAGCCCGGGGACGCCGCGCGCGATGACCGAGGCGGCGGTGCCGGCCGCGCCCGCGGCGACCGGCGTGAACGCTCCGGCGCCTGCTCCGGCCCCGGCGAATGGCGGCGCGG
>JBBIOE010000003.1:0-85008 GCA_037443525.1 Archangiaceae bacterium
GGCCCGAGGGGCGCTGGGCACCTGCACCGTGGGCACCACCCGGCGGGGCGCGCTGACCGCGGGCGCCTCGCGGCGGGCGGGCGCGGAGGAGCGCACCGGCGCGTGGCCGAGCGGGGCGATGCTCACCTGGGCGCCGGCGGCGGCGGAGAGCGCGGAGCGGTTCTCCTTCGAGCCGAAGACGAGATCGAAGGCGATGGACGCCTCGTCCCCCGGCTGCGACGAGGGCAAGGTGCTGATGATCTCGCCGAGCGGCTTGAGGGCGGCGCCGAGCGTGGCCAGGCCCTGGTCGAAGTCCTCCAGCGAGTAGGCGGCGCGCACCTTCCACAGGGACACGCCCTTCTTCACGTTCTCGCGCAGCCGGTGCTCCTCGTACTCGGTGAGCACGCTGCGCACGCTGGGGTCGATGCCGGCCTCGTCGAGGAGATCGGGCCCCTCCTGCCCGCCGCCCGCCAGGAGCGCCGCGAGCCGGTCGCCCATGGCCTGGGCGCGCTCTTGCGCGTCGGCCGGCGCGGAGCCGCTCGCCTCCAGCACCAGCGCCTGCAAGACGTCGAGCGTCTCGACCAGGGCGTCGCGGAGCTCGTCGCTCGCCGGCACCTTCCCCAGCCGCAGGGCGTCGAGCACGTCCTCGGCGCGGTGGGCGAGGTGGGAGATCCTCTCCAGGCCGAACATCGCCGAGAGGCCCTTGAGCGAGTGGGCGGCGCGGAAGATGCCGTTGAGGAGATCGGGGTCGGGCTCCTGGCCGCGGGCCTGGTCGAGGGCGTAGAGGTCGCGGGAGAGGGCCTCGAGGATCTCGGTGGCCTCGACGATGAACTCGTTGGCGGCGCGAGGGGGGCCCATCGGCGCTTTCGAGGGTTACAGCTTCAGGTAGCGGCGCACCAGCCCCGACAGCGCCGTGGGCTCGAACGGCTTCACCACGTACTCCGAGGCGCCCAGCGCGAGGCCGCGATCTCGGTCCTGCTCCCTCCCCTCGGTGGTGACGATGAAGAGCGGCGTCTGACGGTAGTTGGGGTTCTTCTTCACGAAGTTGATGAGCTCGAGCCCGTTGATGTCGGGCATGTTGATGTCGGTGATGATGAGCGAGAAGCGGTGCCTGGGCAGCACCTTGAGCGCGTCGAACCCGCTCACCGCGATGTGCACCTCGAGCCCATCGATGGTCTGGAGCGCGGAGGCCATCAGCTCGCGCATGGCCCGGGAGTCTTCGACGATGAGCACCTTGAGGAGCGCAGCCAAAACGCAACGACCCTAGCACATCGAAGGGCCCAGATCCGGTGCGCGTTTACGAGGGGAGCTTCGCGCCGAGCGCCTTGGAGCCGAACACGGTCACCTCGCCGTGGTAGGCGCCGACGAAGCCGCGCTTGATGAGGGTGGCCACGGTCTCCTCGCCGAACTGGGGCAGGTGCGGCAGCGCGATGGCCACGGTCTTGGCCTGCGCCTTCATCAGCATCTCGGCGGTGGCCTTGAGCGCGTGCTCGAGGCCGAGCGCGGTGACCGAGCGGCTGGGGCCAAGGCCCACGGCGAAGAGCCGCTGCGCGGGGACCTTGCCGCCGGTGGGCATCAGGAGCCGCTCGTCGGGCCGGCCGGAGAAGAAGCTGTCCAGAAGGACGCGGGAGAGGGCGCCGCAGAGCCGCCAGTCAAGGTAGCCGGCCGCGCCGCGCAGGGGGCGCTCGTCCTCGGCGACGAGCAGGCAGACCGCCTCGGCGCGCTCGAGGGAGTCGAGCGACGCCAGCGAGGGCTCGACCACCGTGAGGCTCACGACTTGCCCACCGCCAGCGCGACGCGATCGAGGAGGCCGTTGATGAAGGACGCCGACTCCTCGTTGCCGAAGAGCTTCCCCAGCTCGACCGCCTCGTTGATGGTGACGTTCTTGGGGATGTCGACGCGGTACTTCAGCTCGAAGACGCCGAGGCGCAGGATGTTGCGGTCCACCCGGGCCATGCGATCGAGCCGCCAGTTGTGGCTGTGCTGCTCGATGAGCTGGTCGATCTCCTTCGAGTGCACCTTCACGCCGTCGATGAGCTCGGCGGCGAACTTGTGGGCGCTCATGTCGCGCGGCCCCTCGTCGTCGCTGGCGGCCCAGGCGGCCTCGAGGGCCTCGCTGCCCTTCACCGAGGGGTCTTGATCGAGCTGATAGAGCGCCTGCAGCGCGCGCTCGCGGCCGGTGCGTCGAGCGCCCACGCTACGGCGCTCCGAGCTTGGCGTAGAGGTTCACGAGCTCGATGCAGGCCACGGCCGCGTCGGCGCCCTTGTTGCCGGCCTTGACGCCCGCGCGGTCGACGGCCTGCTCGACGTTGTCGGTGGTGAGCACGCCGAAGGTGATGGCGCAGTCGGCGCTCATCGCGAGCTGCCCGATGCCCTTGCTGACCTCGCCCGCGACGTAGTCGAAGTGGGGCGTGCCTCCGCGAATGACGCAGCCGAGCGCGACGACGCCGGCGTACTTGCCGGACTGCGCGACGCGGCGCACGACGCCGGGGAGCTCGAAGGTGCCGGGGCAGCGCACCACGTCGACGTCGAGCTCCGCCACGCCGTGCCGCACCAGCGCGTCCCTGGCGCCCTCGAGGAGCTCTTCGGTGATGAACGAGTTGAAGCGGCTCACGCAGAGCGCGAACCGCCCCTTCGGAGAGTGCAGGTGGCCTTCGATGGTGCGTGCCATGGGGACCGTCACCCTACAGACTTCGCGGGTGCCTTTGAAGCGTTGCGCCGAACCAGCCGCGCGGCGGGAGTGAGCCTGAGCTGCTCGACGACCTCGATGCCGTAGCGCTCGACGCCGACGATGCGGTTGCGCGTGTTGGTGAGGAGCCGGAGCTTCAAGACGCCGAGATCGCGGAGGATCTGCGCGCCCAGGCCGAGCTCGCGCAGGCGCGACTCCCCGCTCGAGCCGGGGACCGCGCGGACGTTGGAGGCGGGCGCCAGGGACAGGGCGTCGAGGCCGGCCACGTGCTTCTGCAGCACCACCAGCACGCCGCGGCCTTCCCTGGCGATGCGCTCGAAGGCGCGGCGAACGTTGCCCTCGCCGGTGGCGGTGTCGAGGAGATCGCCGAGCAGCGCCGCGCGGTGGATGCGGGTGAGCACCGGGCCGCCCTGGGAGACGTCGCCCAGCACCAGCGCGAGGTGCACCGCGGAGTCGACGTCGGTGGAGTAGGCGTAGGCCTTGAGCGCGCCCACGCCCTCGCGCTCGACGATGGACTCGCCGAGGCGCCGCACCAGCCGCTCGTGAGCCAGGCGCCAGGTGATGAGGTCGGCGACGGAGAGCAGCGCCAGCTTGTGCTTCCTGGCGAAGCGCAAGAGCTCCGGCCGCCTGGCCATGGTGCCGTCGTCGTTCATGATCTCGCAGATCACGCCGGCGGGGGTGAGGCCCGCGAGGCGCGCGAGATCGACGGACCCTTCCGTCTGCCCTGGGCGCACCAGGACGCCGCCGTTCCGCGCGCGCAGGGGGAAGACGTGGCCGGGGCGGGAGAGATCGTTGGGCTTGGCCTTGGGGGCGATGGCGGTGCGAATGGTGTGGGCGCGATCGGCGGCGGAGATGCCGGTGGTGACGCCGTGCGCGGCCTCGATGCTCACGGTGAAGGCCGTCTGGAAGGGCGAGGTGTTGTCCGTCACCATCAGCGGGAGGTTGAGCTTCTGCACCCGCTCCTCGGTGAGGGAGAGGCAGATGAGCCCGCGGGCCTTCTGGGCCATGAAGTTCACCGCGGCCGGGGTGACGTGCTCGGCGGCCATCACCAGGTCGCCCTCGTTCTCCCGGTCCTCGTCGTCGGTGAGGATGACCATCTTCCCGGCCCGGATGTCGGCGATGGCCCTCTGGACGCGGGCGATGCTCTTGGACTCGGCGGCAGGGGTGGGCATGACAAGTCTCCTTTCGCTCCAAGCGCCGAGGAACGCAAGCCAAGTGGGGGTTGGCCGGCTTCGGTGGAGCCGGTAGATCGCGCCCCATGAGCACTGCCCTCCACTACAAGTCGAACCTGCGCGACCTGTTCTTCAACCTGTTCGAGTTCCTGGACGTGGGGAAGAACAGCCTCGGCAAGGGCCCCTACGCCTCGCTCGACGAGACCTCGGCCAAGGACATGCTCAAGGCCTACGAGACCTTCGCCAGCACCACGGTGGCCTCGAGCTTCGTGGACTCGGACCGCACCCCGCTCAAGCTGGACAAGGACGGCAACGTCACCCTGCCCGACTCGCTGAAGGCCTCCCTGAAGGAGGTCTACGACAACGGGTGGGATCGCTTCGTCCTGCCGGAGGCGCTGGGCGGCGCGGGCGCACCTCCCTCCCTGGGCTGGGCGCAGTTCGAGCTCACCGCGGGCGCCAACCCCGCCCTCGGGTACTACGTCTTCGGGCCGGTGATCGCGCGGGTCATCGACCGCCTCGCCACGGAGGAGCAGCGGAAGCGCTTCGTGACGCCGATGATCGAGGGGCGGTGGGGCGGCAGCATGGTGCTCACCGAGCCGGACGCGGGCAGCGACGTCGGCGCGGGGCGCACCAGGGCCCGCCCGGGCAAGAACGGCGAGTGGGAGCTCGAGGGCGTCAAGCGCTTCATCACCAATGGCGACTACGACTTCGCCGAGAACATCGTGCACCTGGTCCTGGCGCGGCCCGAGGGCGCGGGCCCGGGCACCAAGGGCCTGTCGATGTTCATCGTCCCCAAGTTCTGGGTCGACGAGAACGGCCAGATGACCAAGGAGCGCAACGGCGCCTACTGCACCAACATCGAGAAGAAGATGGGCATCAAGGCGTCGGCCACCTGCGAGATGACCTTCGGCGAGCGGCACCCGGCGCGCGGGCTGCTCGTCGGAGAGGTGCACGACGGCATCCGGCAGATGTTCCACGTCATCGAGCACGCCCGCATGGCGGTGGGCATGAAGTCGATGAGCACCTTGTCGACGGCGTACCTGAACGCCCTGGCCTACGCGAAGGACCGCGTGCAGGGGTCCGACTTGCTCAAGGCCGCCGACAAGAACGCGCCCCGGGTGCGCATCATCGAGCACCCCGACGTGCGGCGCATGTTGATGGCGCAGAAGGCCTACGCCGAGGGCATGCGGGCGCTGGCGCTCTTCACCGCCTCGATTCAGGACCAGGTGGAGATCTTGGGCGGGCACGGCGACGAGCGGGCGCGGGCGCTGGATCGGTTGAACGACCTGTTGCTGCCGCTGGTGAAGGGCTTCTGCTCCGACAAGGCGTGGGAGCTGCTCGGCCTGTCGCTGCAGACCTTCGGAGGCAACGGCTACTGCCAGGATTACCCCATCGAGCAGTACGTGCGGGATCAGAAGATCGACACGCTCTACGAGGGCACCACGCACATTCAGGCGCTGGATCTCATCTTCCGGAAGATCGCCCGCGACGGCGGCGAGACCCTGCAGGGCCTGCTCGCTCAGATCCGCGAGACGCTGGAGAAGAAGGAGGGCGGCGAGGCGCTGGCGGCCGATCGCGAGCGGCTGGAGCGGGGCTTGAAAGACGTGGAGGGCCTGTTCGGCGCCATGCTCGGCAAGCTCGGCGAGTCGGCGTACCACGTGGGCTTCCAGGGGAACCGCATCCTCTCCGCGCTGGCGGAGCTGGTGATCGGGTGGCTCCTGGTGCGGCACGCGGCGGTGGCGGCGGCGAAGGTGGGCAGCGCCACCGGCCCGGACAAGGCGTACTACCAGGGGAAGCTGGCCTCGGCGCGCTGGTACACGAGCAACGTGCTGCCCGGGCTCACCCTGACTCGGAAGCTCGTCGAGGCGGGCACGCTCGAGCTGCTCGAGGTGCCGGAAGAGGCCTTCTGAGACTCGGGTTCACCGCGCCGCGCGCACCCCGGCCGCCTTGTAGAGATCGGCCAGCGAGTGCCACCGCTCGTCCCGCCTCGTGCCGGGCAGGTCTCTGACGAAATACCGCTCGACCAGCGTCGAGTTGCGCGGCGCGGGGAACGCGTCCACCTTCGCCCCGAGCTCGGCCTCCAGCGCCGGCCGGCTCTTGACCTTGCCCCACTTGCACTCGCAAAGCTCGACCCAGCCGTCGCTCCTCAAGCCCACCACGTCGATCTGCGCCGCCGGCCCCCACCACTCGCCGGTCTCCACCGTGGCCTCGACGCCCTCCTTCTCCAGGAGCACCGGCAGGGCCTCCCGGCAGAGCCGCTCGAAGCAGGCGCCGAAGTAGGCGTCGAGGCCGGGCTTCACCACCACGTCCCAGGCCTTCGCCGGCCCGTGCCGCTGCACGAAGCTCTGGTGCGGGAACACGAAGCGGAACCAGAAGCGCAGGAGTGGATCTTCGAGCACGAAGGCCACGTGACGCCTGGGCGCCTTGGCGCCGGTGAGCGGGAAGCGCCGGCCCACGAAGCCCAAGCTCACCAGCTGCTCGAGGTAGTAGTGGAGGCTCCGCTCCGGCAGCCCCGCGTCGAGCGCGATGTCGCGGGTGGTGCGCCGCCCGCGCGCCATGGCGAACAGCACCGCCTGGTAACTGCCGACGTCGCGCAGCTCCTCGCGCAGGAGGAACTCCGGCTCGCGGGACAGCGGCGCGAACTCGGCGAGGATGGTGGCTTGCACGTTCGTCTCGAACGAGCGCCGGGGATCGAACTCCAGCAGGTACTGGGGCACGCCGCCGCAAACGAAGTACGCCTGCGCGCGGTGAAGCAACGACCAGGTCGGGTGAAACGCGGCCGCCTCGGCGTACCCGAACGGCTTCAGGTGAATCTGCGCGGTGCGCCGGCCGAACAGCGGGCTCTTCTCGCCGAGCACCTCGCGCTCCATGAAGCCGATGAACGAGCCGCACAGGCACAGCATCACCTTGCCCGAGCTCTTCCACCGGCGGTCCCACAGCTCCTGCAACAGCGACGGCAGCTCGGGCGAGGCCTCCACCGTCCACTGGAACTCGTCGAAGGCGAGCACCAGCTTGCCCGGCCCCTTCCAGCGCTCCTCGATGCGCGCGAGCACGGTGCGCCAGTCGTCGGCGGGGAGCTCGGCCAACAGCGGCTCGCCGAGCACGCGCGCGGCCTCCTCGAGCAGCTCACGGCGCTGGAGCGCGGCGGGCGCGACCTTCCCGACGTGGTACAGCCCGCGGTGCTTCCCGAGGAAGTGCCGGAGCAGCTCGCTCTTGCCGATGCGCCGCCGGCCATAGAGGGGCACGAAAGCCCCGCGGGGCGAGGCGTAGGCCTGCTCGAGCGCCGCCAGCTCTCTCTTGCGCCCGACGAACGGCGTTCTCACCTCGCCCATGCGCATGAGCACAACTCATCAAGTCTCGACTTGTCAAGTCGTGACTTGTCGAGTCGTGACTTGGCGAAAGGCGACACCCAGGGCGCCACGCGCACCGGGCCACGCCGCCGCGCTGGCCGTCGAGCGCACGGGCTCAGCGTGCTCGCGCAGCGGTCTCGAAGCGCCAGTCGCCGACGTTCCAGTAGAGCGAGTCGGAGAGGCCCCACTTCGGCCCCACCAGATCCGCGCGCACCGCGGAGAGCCGGGAGGTGAGCACGAGCGGCAGCGTCGGCAGGCGCTCCGCCCAGAGCGCCTGGAGGCCCTGCTCCAGCGCGGCGCGGCGCTCGTCGTAGAGCGAGCTCGCGAAGCGCTCGTAGGCCGACTTCATCGCCTCGTCGAAGTGCGCGCCGTGCACGTGCTCGACGTCGAAGTGGCCTCCGGAGAAGGGCACGTTGAGGAAGCGCGCGGCATCGGCGGTGTCGCGGCTCGCGAGCACCAGCCCCTCGAACCCGCCCTTCTGCAGCAGCGGGTAGATCTCCTGGTGCTCCACGACCTCCACCTCGAGGCCGGCGCGCACGAAGTCCGCCATCAGCTTCTCGGCCACCCTGGCCAAGGGCCCGTCCTTCACCGCGAGCGAGCCGGTGTGGAGCGTGAGGTGCGCGCCCTCGAGGCCCAGCGCCGCGAGCGCCGCCTGGGCCTGCGGGGTGTAGCGAGGCAGCGACGGGGCGTGGAAGCCGGCGCGCCAGCCGCTCGCCACGTGCACCGGCTCGGGCTCGAAGAGCTTCGCCAGCGCGTCGCGATCGATGGCCGACAGCAGCGCCCGGCGGGCGGCGAGCTCGTTCCACGGCGGCTCGGTGAGGTTCGGCACCAGCACCCAGAGCGTGTCGCCCGGCTGCTCCAGCACCTTGACCCGCGGGTCGTGTTGGAGGGCCGCGTAGGTCTTCGCGTCGAGCACCGGCAGGACGTCGACGGCGTGCGAGGTGAGCGCCTGGGCCGCGTCCTTCGGGTCCACCTTCACCACCTCGATGGCGTCGAAGGTCGGCCGGGCGCCGCCGAAGCTCTCGTTGCGCTCGAGGGAGAGCGACTTCCCCGCGGCGTAGCTCCTCACGCGGTAGGCGGCCGCGGTGGGCGCCGAGGCCTCGACCGCCGCGCGCGACATCGCCTCGCGCCCACCGTCGGCGAACACCGGCTCCAGGGCGGCGCGAGGGAAGAGGACGAGGCCCTCGAGGAACTCCTTGCGGCGCTGCGAGTAGGTGACGTCGACGGTGCGCTCGTCGATGGCCTCGACGGCGGTGCGCAGGGGGCTGGTGACGCTGTTCACCGAGAAGAGCAGATCGTCGAGGGTGACGGGGCGACCGTCGCTCCAGCGCGCGTTGGGCACGAGCCGCCAGCGCACGCGCATGCCTCCGTCGGGGAGCAGCCGCACGAGCTGGTTGGTCATCGACGGCGCCTCCTCGACGAGGCTGGGCTGGGTGGTGCCGTCGGCGCCGCGCACCACGAGGAAGGAGCGCCGCTGCGGGCCGCCGCTGGTGGCGATGGTGTCGAGGGAGAAGGCGCCGACCGTGAGCCGCGGCTGCGTGGCGTGAGGCTCGGGCATGGGCGCCGCGATGGCGTGCGAGCGGCCGAAGACCTGCACCAGGGCGATGAGCAGCACCACCGTCACCGACGGCAGCCCCACGATGCCGGCGCGGTCGACGCGCTGGGCGAGCGTGGCCTGGCCCGAGTGCAGCCGGTACGTCACCACCGAGATGAGCAGCGTGGCGGTGACGAAGGTGTACGCGCCCAAGAAGAGCAGGTCGGCCGCGACCAGGTAGCTCACGTTGGGCAGCGTGTCGGACTGCGAGTAGTGGAACGCGATGCAGGACAGCAGCGAGGTCACGCCCATCGCCGACCGCACCTCGAGCGTCTCCGCGGGGAGGAAGAGCGCCAAGAGCGCCATCAGGAGGATGAGCGCCAGGGGCAGGACGAACTTGAGCATGTACGGCGCGATGGGCCGGCGGAGCTCGACGGTGAAGGCGACCCGCGGCAGCACGGTGCTCTTGCCCTCCTCGTCGACCGAGCCCAGGTCCGAGCCGAAGGTCTTCACCTCGGTGCGCGCGTTGAAGAAGGGCTCGTAGAGCCAGCCGGTGACGGAGAAGCCCGGGCTCATGCCGCTGGCGCCCAGGTCGGGGACGAGCTGCCCGCCGGCCTGCTCGAGGCCGAAGACGACGGGGAGCGTCTGGCGATCGAAGGGGAAGTCGTGCACTGGGAACTCGCCGCGGAAGGTGCCCTGCACCCGGTACTGCACCGAGTGCCAGGCGCCGTCGTGCTCCTTGCCCAGCTCGTCCTTCGACTCGATCTCGCCGTTCTCGAAGGTGAGGTCGGGCACGTCGTCGGTGCCGAGCCACTTGAGCCACACCCGCAGGTCGGCCTTGAAGCGGCCGGCCTTCAGGTCGAAGTCGGAGACGTCGGTGAGGTAGGCGCCGACGTAGACGCGGTTGGGCGGCTGCGCGGCGGCGAGCGAGGGAGCGAGGGCGACGAGCGCGAGGACGCCGAGCGACGCGGAGGTGCGCATGGGAAAGGACCATGCCTCAGGTCACGGGGGTGGAGAACCCCTGTTCGAGGTGGGCCGCCGCGCCGGCACGTGCTTCACGTGTGCTTTCCCCTTCAGCCGCTCGAAGGGCAACGAGTTGAGCACGTCACCCTTCTCGATCCACCCGCGCCGCGCCACCCACACGCCGTAGCGCAGGTTGCCCAGCTGGCTGGCGTGATGTGCGTCGGTGGAGATGACCAGCGGCACGCCGGCCTCCTTCGCCAGTCGGCAGTGCCGGTCGTCGAGGTCCATGCGCTCGGGCATGGCGTTGATCTCCAGCGCCACGTTCTCCTCGCGGGCCACCTTCAGGACGCGCTCGAAGTCGTAGCCGTAGGCGTCGCGCAGGCCGAGCTGGCGGCCCGAGGGGTGGCCGAGCACGTCCACCACGCCCGAGCGCATCGCCTTCACCATGCGCCGGGTGATCTGCTCCGGCGAGTCGGTGAAGTGCGAGTGCACGCTCGCCACCACCCAGTCGAGCTCGCCCAGCACGTCGAGGGGCAGGTCGAGCGAGCCGTCGGGCAGAATGTCCACCTCCACGCCGGTGAGGAGCCGGGCGCCGTTCCTCGCCTCCCCGAGGCGGCGGATCTTCGCGGCGTGCGCGCGCAGCGCCGCCCCGTCGAGCCCCAGAGGCCGCGACCTCGAGTGATCGGTGATGGCGAGGTACTTGCGGCCCAGCCGCGTCGCCTCGGCGCGCAGCTCGTCGAAAGGAGAGCTCCCGTCGCTCGACGCGTCGGAGTGCACGTGCAGGTCGCCCAGAATGTCTCGCTCCTCGATCAGCGTGGGCAGGCGGCGCTCGTCGGCGGCGGCGATCTCGCCCGCGCCCTCGCGCAGCTCGGGAGGAATGAAGGGCAGGCCGACCGCGGCGAAGATCTCCTCCTCGGTCGCGCCCCCGAGCCGGTGCCCCTCGCGATCGAAGACGCCGTACTCGCTCAGCTTGAGGCCGCGCTTGAGGGCCCGCGTGCGCAGCTCGATGTTGTGGGACTTGCTGCCGGTGAAGTAGTGCAGCGCCGCGCCGAAGGACGCCGGGGGCAGCACCCGCAGGTCCGCCTGCAGCCCGCTCTTGAGCCGCACCGTGCTCTTGGTCGGTCCGGTGGCCATCACCTCCGCCACCTCGGGCGCGTGGGTGAAGGCGCGCATGGCGGGCCCGGGATCCGACGCCGCCACCAGGAGGTCCACGTCGCCGATGGTCTCCTTGCGCCGGCGAATGCTGCCCGCCACCTCCGCCGCGTGGACGCCGTGCACCTTGCGCAGCCGGGCCACCAGCGCCTCCGCCGCGGAGAGCGCCCGAAACAGCGGCACCCTGCCCTTCCGCGCCCGGTACCGCCCCAGCGCGGCGAGGATGGCCGCCACCCGCTTCTCGCCCATGCGCGGGAGCGCCTCCAGCCGGCCCTCGCGGCACGCCGCCTCGAACGCCGCCAGGTCGTGGACGTGGAGCTTCTTCCACGCCAGCGCCGCCGTCTTCGGGCCCACTCCCTCCACGCGCAACAGCTCGAGGATGCCAGGCGGCACCTTGGCCATCAGGGCGTCGTGCTCCTTGAAGTGCCCGGTGCTGAGCAGCTCCTCGATGTGCAGCGCGAGGCGCTCGCCGATGGAGGGCAGCTCGGTGAGCTTGTTCTGCCGCCACAGCTCGGAGACCGGCGAGGCGAGCAGCTCGACCATCTGCGCGGCCTGCCGGTAGGCGCGCGCCTTGAAAGGGTTGCCGCCGGTGAGCTCGAGCAACTCCGCGACCTCGGCGAAGACCTGCGCGACGTCGGTGTTCTCCATGAAAAGCGCCTCCTCAGCCCTTCAGCACCCCCCAGGGACGGAGCCGCGCCACCTTCTTCGCGATGCCGGCGCGGGCGACGACGTCCACCACGCGCTCGACGTCCTTGTAGGCGCGCGGCGCTTCCTCGGCGAGCTCCTCGTTCGACGGGCAGCTCACCACGATGCCCTTCGCCTCCAGCTCCGCGCGGAGCTGGCGGCCCTGCACCTGCTGCTTCGCGGCGTGGCGGCTCATCGCGCGGCCCGCGCCGTGGCAGCAGCTCGCGAAGGAGATCTCCGCCGAGGCCTCGGCGCCCACCAGCACGAAGGAGAAGGTGCCCATGCTCCCGGGGATGAAGACCGGCTGGCCGACGGCCCGGTAGCGAGGGGGCAGCTCGGGGTGGCCGGGGCCGAAGGCGCGGGTGGCGCCCTTGCGGTGAATGCAGAGCTGGCGGCCGCCGTAGGTCTCGAGCTTCGCGACGTTGTGGGCGACGTCGTAGACGATCTCCAGCGACGTCTCGCCGAGGCCCGAGAGCACGCGCCTGGCCACGTCGCGCACGCGGGCGGTGAGCACCTGGCGGTTGGCCCACGCGAAGTTCGCCGCGGCGCACATGGCGGCGAAGTAGTCCTGCCCTTCCCTCGACGAGAGCGGCGCGCAGGCGAGCTGGCGATCGGGCAGCTCGATGTGGTGCCGCGCCAGCGTCGCGTCCATCTCGCGCACCGCGTCGGTGCAGACCTGGTGGCCGAGCCCGCGCGAGCCGGTGTGAATGAGCACCGTCAGCTGCCCGAGGAAGAGCCCCAGCGCCCGGGCGGCGTCCTCGTCGAAGATGGTGTCCACCTCCTGCACCTCGATGAAGTGGTTGCCGCCGCCGAGGGTGCCGAGCTGGTCCTGCCCGCGCTGCTTGGCGCGGACGGTGACCTTCGAGGCGTCGGCCCCTCTGAGGCACCCGCCCGACTCGATGCGCTCGAGGTCCGCCTCCGTGCCGAGGTGAAGCGTGCCCACCACGTAGCGGCAGCCCTCGTCGAGCACGTGGTCGAGCTCGTCCTCCGAGAGCGCGAGGCGGCCGTGGCGGCCGTAGCCGGTCGGAATGCTGCGGCTGAGCTGGTGCACGAACTCCTCGAGCACGCCGGCCACCTGCTCGCGGCGGAGCCTGGAGGTGAGCAGCCGTACGCCGCAGTTGATGTCGAAGCCGATGCCGCCGGGCGAGATGACGCCGTCGGGGGCCAGGGTCGCCGCCACGCCGCCCACCGGGAAGCCGTAGCCCTCGTGCATGTCGGGCATGCCCACCACGCGCCCCCACGCGCCCGGCAGGGTGGTGACGTTGAGGAGCTGCTGAATGCTGTGGTCGCGCTCGATCTGCGCCATCAGCGTGGCGTCGGCGATGATGCGGGCCGGCACGTGCATGCCCTCGCGCGCGCCCTTCGGGATCTCGTAGACCGCGTCGGAGATCGCCGTCGCGAGGGCGCTCATGGCTCGCTCACACGTCGAGGACGACGCTCGCGCGCCAGCCGGCGCCCGCGGGCTCGACCGCGACGCCGTGCAGCGTGGCCGCCTTCACCGCGGTCTGCAGAAGCTCGGGGCTGACGCCTTCGACGATCGCCCGCACCTCGGTATCGTCGACGTGATCGACGCGGAACTGGGTGAAGACTTCTTTCGTGATCTCCGAGAGCGAGATGAGCTCGTTGAGCCACTCCACGAGCAGCGCGGCCCGGTCTCTGGCGCGCACCTCGATGACCCGCCGCAGGGTGGACGACGACGCCGAGCGCCGCTCGCCCAGCATGATCTCCGCCAGCGCGCGGCCGGCCTCGCCGAAGAGCTCCTCGCGGGTGGGCGCGAAGAGCTCCAGGCGCAGCTCACCCGTGTGTTCCTGGTAGCGGTGGCCCACGGTGGTGTCGGTCGCGGTCTGCATCGGGGCGACTCAAGCAAGAGGTGGACCCGTGCCGTTCACTGCTTCGCCCCACCGTTCACCCTGACCGGAGTCGAAGGGTGCCGAATTCGATTCCTCAGAGCACCAAGCCTCAAAGCGCAGGAAGTGCGGTTGGAGCGCGCACTCGCAGCACGCGCGTCGGCCAGAGGGTGAGGCCGCGCACGTCTCCGTCGAAGGGGGCGAGGCGTTCGTCGAGCACGTCGAAGCCGTCGAGGGCGCCGGGGACCCGGCCGGGATCACCGACGAGCACCTCGACGCCGCGGGCGACCAGGCGCTCGAGCCAGGCGCGGACGCGGCGGGCGAGCTCGGGCTCGTAGGCCACGTCGCCCGCCAGCACGACGTCGATGGGCAGGTCAGCGCGGCCGACGAGATCGTCGGCGGTGGTCGTCACTCGGAGGCCCGCGTGCTCGGCGTTGAGATCGGCGGCGGCCACGGCGAGCGGGTCGACGTCCGCGCACAGGACCTCGCGAGCGCCCGCCCGCGCCGCCGCGAGACCGGCGACGCCGCCGCCGCAGCCGAAGTCGAGCACGCGCTTGCCGCGCACGAGCTCGGGGTGATCGAGCACCCAGCGCGCGAGCACCTGCCCGCCCGGCCACGCGAAGGCCCAGTAGGGCTCTGCCAGTCCCTGAGCCGACGCGTCGTCGAGCGAGGCGCGCCACAGCTCGCAGTCGTGGGTGACCAGGAAGAGCTCGAGCTCGGGCACGAGCCACGGGCGGGCGAGGACGGTGACGGCTCGCACGCGGTCTCGGGCTCCGGCGTGGGTCTCACCCCGGGCGCTCACCACGCCGTTCGTCCCGAGCGGAGTCGAGGGACCTTGCGCCCGATGTGCGGATCACGCCGGCCCTCGACGTCGCTCGGGCTGAGCGGTGCTGGTTCCATGTTCGTTTCTTCGAGCGGGCTACTCGAAGCCCGCGGCCTTCAGCTGCGACTCGGTCAGCCCACCGCCCTGCGTGGCCCTCAGGCCCATGATCCGCGCCACGTACTTCCCGACGAGATCCGCCTCGACGTTCACCCGCGCGCCCTGCCCCTTCGCGCCGAGCGCGGTCCGCGCCACGGTCTCCGGGATCAGCATCACCGAGAACGTGTCCTTCTCCACCGCGGTCAACGTGAGGCTCACCCCGTCGAGGCAGACCGAGCCCTTCTCCACGAAGAAGGGGGCCAGCTCCGGCGGCAGCGTGAAGGTCATCGCCCGCGAGCCGCCGTCCATGCGCACCGCGGTGATGGTCGACACGCCGTCCACGTGCCCCTGCACCCAGTGCCCTCCCAGGCGGTCGCCGACCTTCATCGCCCGCTCGAGGTTCACCCGCGTGCCCGGCGCCCAGCTCGAGAGCGTCGAGCGCCGGAGGGTCTCCGGTGCCGCCTGCACGCGAAACGCGCCCGCGCGAAACTCCACCACCGTCAGGCACACGCCGTCGCACGCGATCGACTCGCCGTGGCGGTAGCCGTCGAAGCCGCAACCGATCCACACGTCCGTGACGTCGCCCGGCGTCACCCGCTCGACGACGCCGACCTCTTCCACGAGGCCCGTGAACACGCGCTACCTCTTGGCCTTCTTGGGCTTGGACGCGGCCTTGGCCTTGAGCTTCGCCGCCGCCGCCCCGCCGGTGGTGTCGAGGTAGTCGACGATGCGGCTGTCGGCCTTGCGCAGGCGCCTCGAGAGCATTCGGCAGATGTTCTGCAGCACGAAGACGTAGGCGTTCGGGTCCGTGCGGTAGAGCGTGAACAGGTCCAGGTTCGTCAGCGAGTAGGTGCGCGCCTTCTTCCGCACCACCACCGTGGCCGAGCGCGACTGCAGCTCCACCAACGCCATCTCTCCGAAGGTCTCGCCGGGGCCGAGCCGCACGATGCTGATGACGTGCCCGGAGCTCGCGCGGCGCAGCACCTCCACCTCGCCCTCGCGCAGGATGTACATGCGCCGGCCGGAGTCGCCCTCGCTGAAGGTGTCGCCCTCGCCGAAGATCTGCTCGCCGACGTCCCACACCTGCTCCTCGAGGTAGTCGCAGAGCTGGTCCATCGACGACGGCTTCAGGTCGTGGAAGATGGGCACGCTGCGGAGGAACACCGAGAGCTGCGAGTCGCGCTTGACGAGCATGGGGGCCGAGCAAACCCAAGCTGGCCCGCCGACGCAATGAAACTTAAGAGGCTACCTCGTCAGCCCGAGCTGCCAGAGCACGAAGCCCAGGCCGAACGCGTCCTCGTGGAGGCTCTCGTAGCGACCGCTCTTTCCGCCGTGGCCCGCGGGCTCCATGTCCATCCACAGCAAGAGCGGGTTGGCGTCGGTCTTGGTCGCGCGCAGCTTCGCCACCCACTTCGCCGGCTCGTGGAAGAGCACCTGGGTGTCGTTGTACGAGCTGCGCACCAGCATCGCCGGGTACGCCTGCGCCCTCACGTTGTCGTAGGGGCTGTAGCTCACCATGTACTCGTAGGCGCTCTTCTGCTTCGGGTTCCCCCACTCCTCGAACTCGCTCACGGTGAGCGGCAGAGACTCGTCGAGCATGGTGTTGACGACGTCGACGAAGGGCACCTCCACGAAGGCGGCCTTGAAGAGGTCGGGCCGCAGGTTGAGCACCGCGCCCATCAAGAGCCCGCCCGCGCTGGCGCCGTTGATCACGAGCTTGGACGGCGAGGTCCACTTCGCGTCGACGAGGCCCTCGGCGCAGGCGATGAAGTCGGTGAAGGTGTTCTTCTTGTTCATCATGCGGCCGGCGTCGTGCCAGGGCCTGCCGAAGTCTCCCCCGCCGCGCAGGTGCGTCTCGGCCAGCACCAGGCCGCGGTCCATCAGAGAGACGCCGTCGAGCTCGAAGCTCACGTCGTCGGTCGAGCCGTAGGCGCCATAGCCGCGCAGGTAGAGCGGAGCCGAGCCGTCCCGCGGCGTGCCCTTCTTCCACGCCAGCGACACGGGGATCTTCGCGCCATCTTTGGCCGTCACCTCGAGGCGGGTGGTGTCGTACTGCTCGCGAGCGTAGGTCGGCACCTCCTCGACCTTGAGCACCGTGTGCGCGCCGGTCTCGAGGCTCCACGACTCCGTCGTCTCCGGGTCGACCATCGAGGTCCACGCCACCTGGAAGTCCTTCGCGTCGAACTCGGCGTTCGCGCCCGCGGAGAGGGAGTAGTCGGCCACCGGCGGCGTGAAGGTGACGGGCTTCTGATTCCCGAAGGGCATGGTGCGCGCGTGCACGAGCCCGCGCTCGCGCTCCCACACCACGAGGTAGTCCTTCAGCACGTCGACCCCGCTCAGCATCACCTCGGGCCGCGCGGGGATGAGCTCTTTCCACGGCCCCTTCGCCGGGTCCTTCTCGGGCACCTCGACGAGGCGGAAGGTGCGGCCGGTGTCGTTGATGCGGAGGAAGTAGCTGTGCCCGCGGTGCTCGAGGTCGTACTGCACGTCCTGCTTGCGCGGCAGCACCACCCGGAACGCGCCGGTGGGCGTCTTCGCGTCGAGCACGCGCTCCTCGCTGGTGGTGTGGCTGGCGATGCCGAGCACGAGCAGCTGCCGGTCGAGCGTGCGCGAGATCTCCACGTCGAAGCGCTCGTCCTTCTCCTCGTAGACGAGCACGTCCTTCTCCACCTTCGTCCCGAGCGCGTGGCGCCACAGGCGCGAGCTGCGCTTGGCCGAGTTCTCGGTGGTGTAGAAGAGCGTCTTCGAGTCCGCCGCCCACTCGAGGCTGGTGGCGTGCGGCACCTGCTCGGGCAAGAGCGCGCCGGTCTTCAGGTCCTTGATGAACAGCGTGTACTCGCGCAGGCCAGAGTGATCGACCGAGTAGGCGAGGAGCGCGTTGTCGTCGGAGGGGTCGACATCGGAGACGGCGGTGAACTTCGCCCCCTCGGCGAGCGCGTTCACGTCGAGGAAGATCTCCTCGGGCGCGTCGGGCGCCTTCTTGCGGAAGTGGAGCTCGTGCTCCTTCCCCGCCTCGACACGGATGCCGTACCAGAAGCCGTTGTAGCGATACGGCGGGCTCTCGTCGGTCTCCTTCATGCGGCCCACGAGCTCGCGGTAGAGCGTGTCCCGCAGAGCGCGCGTCGGCGCCATCATCGCCTCGGTGTAGCGGTTCTCCGCGGCGAGGTGCTCCTCCAGCTCCTTCGTGCCCTTCGCCTTCATCCACGCGTAGTCGTCGGTGCGCGCTGCGCCGTGGAGCGTGGTCGTCTCGGGGTGCTTCGGCGCGACCGGCGGCGTGGGGAGCGCCGGCGCCGCGCGCGCGGCCGCGGGCCCTGCGTCGAGGGTCGGCTTCGGGACGGCGCCCTCGGGACGCGCGCACCCCACGATGAGAAACAGGCACAAGAACCGCGCGCGCATGAAGCTGGGAAAATAGGCGGGGGGAGGCCCTTGGGCCACCGCAAAGCCGCTGCTAGGACCGCGCCTCCATGCGCTCCCTCCCCGCCCTCGCGCTCGCCGCTTCCCTCGCCCTCTGCGCCTGCGGCCCCGCGCAGTCCGGGCCCACCTGGTACCAGGACGTGCAGCCCATCGTGCAGGGCCGCTGCCTCAACTGCCACAAGGCGGGCGGCGTGGCGCCGTTCTCCATGGAGAGCTACGCGCAGGTCAGGCCGCACGGCGGCTCGATGGCCATCGAGACCGCGGCCGGGCGCATGCCGCCGTGGAAGGCCGGCCCGGCGGACGTGAGCTACCTGCGAGACCCCACGCTCACCGACGCGCAGAGGAAGATCTTCGCCGACTGGGTGCAGCACGGCATGCCCGAGGGCGACGCGAAGAAGCCGGGCGCGCCGCTGCCGCCGCTCTCCGACGGCCTGGAGCGCGTCGACGCCCGGGTGACGATGAGCGCGCCGTACACGCCGTCCCTCACGCCCGACGACTACCGCTGCTTCCCGATGAAGTGGACCGAGTCCACGCAGAAGTACATCGTCGGCATGAACGCGACGCCCGGCGTGCCGGCGCAGGCGCACCACATCGCGCTCTACCTGGTGCCGCCGGACTCGGCGAACCTGCCCTTCCAGTGGGACGCGGAGGACGCGACGCCCGGCTACTCCTGCTTCGGCGGGCCCTTCGGCAGCCGGCCGCAGACCTTCGCGGTGAACCTGCTCGCGGCGTGGATCCCCGGCACCAAGGGCGTGATGCTGGAGCGGGGCGGCGGCATCGCGGTGCCTCCCGGCGCCACCCTGGTGATGCAGATGCACTACAACGTCGCCCACAGCGCTCCACAGGCCGACGTGACCGAGATGCAGTTCGCGCTCGCCGACACGGTGGCGAAGAAGATGGCGTACCAGCCCTTCCTCGACGTGGCGTGGGTGGCGGGCGGCATGAAGATCCCCGCCGGTGAAGCGAACGTGCAGTACACGACCGAGGCCGACCCGCGCGACTTCTTCAAGGTGCTCGGCTCACCGCTCGACAACACCAACGGCTTCAACCTCGAGGCGGTGATGTTCCACATGCACAAGCTGGGGAAGATCGGCCAGCTCTACCTGGTGAAGGCCGACCGTTCGGCGAAGAAGATCCTCGACATCCAGGACTGGGACTTCCACTGGCAGATGGAGTACCACCTCGCCGAGCCGGTTCGCTTCGAGCCGGGAGACAAGCTGCGCGTGCGTTGCGTCTTCGACAACTCGCCGGGCCGCCTCGGCGACACCAGCAAGGACGTCAACTGGGGCGAGGGCTCCGAGGACGAGATGTGCGTGGCGAACATCCTCTCGTCGGAGTGACGTGATGCTCGCCGCCGTCGCTGCCCTCGTCCTCGCCTCCGGGCCCCGCATCATCGTGCTCGACGTGTCGGTGCCCGACGCCATCTACGAGGACGTCTCTCGCGGCATCGCCGACTCGCTGGTGTCCGAGCTCAAGCAGCGGGGCCTCGACGCCGTGCGCGTCGACGAGCGGGAGATGTCGGTGGAGAACTGCCGCGGGGGCCCCTGCCTCGGCGTGGTGGCCAAGGAGCAGAAGGCCCACGTGGTCATCACCCTCGACGCCACCGAGCTCGAGACGTCGAAGGCGAGCTACGGCGTGTCGGTGACGGCGATGGCGGGGCGCAACGGCATGCCGCTCGCCGGCGGGCGCTACGAGCTCAAGGATGGTCGGAGGAAGAAGCCGAAGGGCCTCGACGAGTTCGTGCAGAAGATCGTCGACGTGGCCGCGAAGTTCCCGCCGCCGAGGGACGGAGGCGTGGCCGACGCAGGCGCCGGTTCACCCTGAGCGAAGGGGGCCGACTTCAGTCCAGTCTCACCACGTGAACAGCCGCGCCGCGTGCTTCGCCACGGTGACGGTCTGCTTCCCCTCGAGCGGCACCTCACCCAGCGCGGTGCTCTCGGAGGTCGGCGGCACGAGCTCCTTCGCGCCCGCGGGCAGCTCGACCTGCACCTGGTAGCCCTCCACGTCCCAGCCGAAGATCGCCAGCGCGCCGCGATTGCCGTCGGCCGACGTCTTCCTCCACACGTGCGGCAGGCGCGTCTCGTCGCCCTGGAGCTGTGCGATGAGCGGCGAAGCCACCGGGGCCGCCTCGAGCTGCGCGGGGAGATCGACCGGCCGCGCCGCCCGCCCGTCGCGCAGGAGCGCCACCACCTGGGGAGCGAGCGCCATGGCCTGCCTCGTCGCGCTCGCTTGCTTGAGATCGCCGAAGAGCGCGTTGCCGCCCGAGAGCGCGTCCGCCACCACCGCGGTCCACGCCTCCGCGTCCGAGAGGCCCGTCCCGCGCAGCAGGAACACGTCGGGGTCGAGCGCCCAGAACCGATCGGTGTACGCGCGGGTGATGGTCTGCCGCGCCTGCGACGCCAGGAACGGGTAGGACGGCTCGGGGCCCACCGAGAGCGCGATGTCGGCGCCGGTGCGCATGCTGTCGAAGGTGCCCACCGAAGGCAAAAGCGGCGCGCCGCAGCCGACGAGGTGCGCGTCGGGCACCGCCTCGCGAATCACCTGCATCCACCGGGCGTACGACTGGAGGCCCGTCATCGGCTCCTGGCGCACGCCCTCGATGGCCGCGCCGAAGAGGAAGTCGAGCTTGAAGGTGCGTACGCCCCAGGCCCACAGCTGCTGGAGCGACGACGTCACGTGCGCGCGCGCGCCGGGGTGCGAGACGTCGAGTGCGGCGTAGCTCGGCCCGAAGTTCGTGTAGGTGCGCAGCTTCCCCTCGGCCGTGTGCACGAACCAGTCGGGGTGCGCGCTCACCAGCGGGTCGGTGACGTCGACGTAGACGGGCGCGAGCCAGATGGCCGGCACGAGGCCCTGGGCCTTCTGCTCGGCGGCGAGGGTCTCGAGGCTCGCGCCGAACTTCGTTGCCGCGAACCACTGGCCCCAGCTCGGCTCGTAGCCGTCGTCGAGGAGGAAGTCGGTGAGGCCGAGCGGCGCGAGGTGCTCCTTCGCCCAGACGGCCTCGGTCCGCAGGTCCTGGGCGGTCACGTTCGCGTAGTACAGGTTCCAAGAGCCCCAGCCTCCGAGCGGAGGCTTCCGGATCACCGCCGGACGAGGCGCCGCCGGACGGTGATCCGTCGCGGCGACCGTCGCCGCGTACTCGTCGAGCCGCGCCGTCGCCTCGCCGAACGAGAGCCACAGCCCGTCGAGCTCGAGCGTCCGGCCCGGCCCGATGGCGATGGCGTCACCGGTCACGCCCTGCACGATGCGCAGCCGCGGCCGCTTCGGTCCGTCCACCGCGAGGTACGTCTTGAGCACCGTCCCGCCGGTGGCGCCCACGACCAGCCCGTGGCCGGAGGCATCGCCGAGCCAGGTCCACCACCAGGAGACGCCCCGCTGCTCGCCGGTGAGGTCCTCGTTGTCGCCGCCGTGCGGGGCGGTGCCGTTCTCCTCCTTGAGCTTCGAGGGGAGCGGCAACACGCCGGTGTACGACCAGCTCTGGTACCCGTTCTGCAGCAGGCGGTCGGCGGTGAAGCCCACCCCGCCGTCGGGCGTCGACCACTCCAGCCCCACCAGGGACACCGTCGACGTGCCGATGTTGACGACCGAAACCTCACGCACCGCCGCCGTGCCTTGGTTCACCCATGAGCTGACCACGCGCAGCGACGCCGACGCCGGGTCTGACCACACCGGCGCGTCCGGCGAGCCGGTGGCCACGCGCAAGCCCAGCGCGAGGCTCCCGTGACAGCCGCCGTCGGCCGAGATGAGGACGTCGAGCCCCTCGGGGTACTCCAGCGAGAGGGCGCAGGCGGGCTCCGGCACCGGCTTCGAGGGCCCGCAGGCGGCGAGCGCGAGCAGCCCGAGGCCCACGACGGCGCCCCGCGACGTCATCGCGCGGCACCGCGCCCGGCGACGGCGGCCTCGAGGCTCTTCATCAGCGGCGCGAGCGCGGCGGCCTGCTTCGCCACCACGGCCACCAACTTCGGCGAGCCCAGGTCCTTGCTCGACAGCTTCGGGAAGGTCATCGCGAAGCCCTTCTGCTTGAGCAACTCCGCGCGCGGGTGCTGCGAGTCGAATGGCTTTGGCACGCGCTTGAGCGCCTCGTGGGCGCCGAGCGTGAAGCCCGCCTTCTTGGCCTTCGCCACCAGCGCGGCGAACGGCGCGCCGGTCTTCTCGGCGTCCACCGCCTTGCGGTATCGCGCCAGCAGGTCGGGCTCCATCATCCAGCGGCCCATGGCCACGAAGGACTCCTTGCCGAACTCGCAGTAGAGCCCGGAGTCCATGTGCATCTCTCCGTCGCCGGAGAGCGGGAGCAACGCCGAGATGCTCGTCTTGTACGGCGCCTTGTCCTTCGAGAAGCGCACGTCGCGGTAGATGCGGAAGTGCTTCGGCTTCGCCGTCTTTAGCGCGGGGTACGACTTCGCGAGCTTCGCCTGGAGCTCGTCGATGAAGGCCCTCATCGGCGCCTCCCACAGCCGCTCGTAGTCGGCCTTGTGCGCCTTGAACCACTCGCGGTCCTGCCGGAAGGCGAGCTCGGCGAAGAAGGCGAGACCGTCCTTGGGGAACCCCTCGAAGCGCGTGGTGCTCATGCCGCCCGGATAGGCGCGGCGCCGGACGAGGTCAAGGCGGGGGCTTCGCCGCGTCGCCCCTCGTGGCGAGCGCGTCCAGCACCTCCTGAACCGCGGGCGAGGGCGGATTTCCCGACTCGACGACGAGGCGGCGCGCGGTGTCGAGGCAGGCGTCCGGGTCGATGGCTGCCTCGAAACCGCTCCAGAGCACCACGTCGCCCGCCAGCGCCGCCGGGTGGTGCACCTGGCTGACGATGTACGAGGCCGCGTCGGGCTTCACGAGCGACGGCGTCACGAACTGCTCGGGGAGCGAGCGCTGGCTGAGCAGATCGAAGGTCACCACCGTCCCCGCCGGCAGGTCCTGGGCGAACACCACCACCGGCACCAGGTTCCACCCGCTCCGCGCTTCGGTGCTCAGCCGCCGCTCCAACAGGTACGCCAGCGGCCCGCCCGCGCAGCCGACGACGAGGAAGCCCGCCAGCACGCCGGCCAGGACGCTGCCCACCACGTCACGCTGAGGAAGCTCCGCGCTCATGGCGTGCCTCCGTCGGCGTGCTCTGCGTCGGCGACGACCTCGATCAGCTTCTCCACGCTCGGCTCGGTGGCTCGCCCCGCCTGCAGTGCCGCCCCGCGGAGCATCGACGCGCACGACGCGAGCGGCACCTTCGTGAACGCCGCCACGGTGAGCCATTCCCCAGGAGCGAGCTGTGCCTCGAGCCTCCGCCCGAGGACTCTGCCGAGGTCCTCCGGCTTCACCACCGACGCGGTGACGAGCTGCTCGGGAATCGAACCGGCAACGAAAGCGTCCCGCGTGATGAGCGTCCCCGGCTCGAGCGCCCGCGCCGCCCGCAGCGCCGGCACCAGGTTCCAGCCCTTCCGCGCGTCACGCCCGTGCTTCCTCGCGAGCCACTGGGCACCCGCCATCTCCGCCGCGCCGAGCACCAAGAGCGTCGACAGCGCGGCGATCCCGAACGCCGTCCACGACCACCGCCCCGGCTTCGCGTCCCCCGCCATCGAGCCTCACTTCTTCGCGGCGGTGAACTTCACCCACATCTGGCACACGCACTCGTTGCTCTGCCGCGCGTCGAGCACGAAGGACATGGCGCCGTCGAAGTGCGTGGCGGCGGTGGAGGTGGTGGTCTCCATGTGCATCGCCACGGTGTCGAGCAGGCAGGTGTTGCCCCGCACCACCGTGCTCACGTTGGCGGCGGTGCCGTCGAGCGACATGCGCTCTTCCTTCGACAGGTAGATGCCCTTGAGCTTGATGTCGAGGTAGCCGTAGTCGAGGGCCACCAGGTTCCCCGTGGTGGTGAGCGTGCCCGTCGACAGCACCTTCGGATCCTGCCGCAGGCCGCAGTCGTCGCGCAGCACCTCGGCCAGCGAGAAGGCGTAGGCCCCGTCGTCGAGCACGTGCGACCGGCCGCACGCCGCGGTCAGCACCAACACGCCAAACAGGCCCCAACGCACCCGGGCACCTTACGCGACAACGCTCCCCCATCCGAAGCCAGATGCACCCCGATTCCGCGCGCAACGCGCCGCGTCATGAGCTAGGGTGCCGCGCATGGCGAACCACAAGAACCCGGTGCCGACCGTGGACTGCATCGTGGAGATGCCTGGTGATCGCATCGTGCTGATTCGGCGGAAGAACCCACCCGAGGGGTGGGCGCTGCCGGGCGGGTTCGTGGACGAAGGCGAGCCCTTGCACACGGCCTGCGTGCGCGAGGTGCGCGAGGAGACCGGGCTCGAGGTGGACCTGTCGGAGCAGTTCTTCACCTACTCCGATCCGACGCGCGATCCCCGCCGCCACACGCTGTCCACCGTCTACATCGGCTGGGCCGAGGGCGAGCCGCGCGGGCAGGACGACGCAGCCGAGGCGAAGACCTTCACGCTCGATGCCATCCCCACCGAGCTGTGCTTCGACCACGGCACCATCGTGGCCGACTACCTGACGTACAAGCGTACGGGGAAGCGCCGGAAAATCTAGAGGAGCGCGACCGCAGTGGAAGCCCCCAACGAGCAGCGAAAGAAGGCCTTCGAGACCCTCCAGCGGGACACCTTCGATCTGGTGATCGTCGGCGGAGGCATCACCGGCACCGGCATCGCCCGCGACGCGGCCCTGCGCGGGCTGAAGGTCGCCCTGGTGGAGAAGAAGGACTTCGCCTCGGGCACGTCGTCGAAGTCGTCGAAGCTGGTGCACGGCGGCCTGCGGTACCTGGAGATGGCCGAGCTGGGCCTGGTCTTCGAGTCGGTCAACGAGCGGAAGCGGCTGATGCGCCTGGCGCGCCACCTGGTGCGCCCGCTGCCGTTCTTGGTGACGAACTACGCCGGCGATCGGCGGTGGCTGCCGACGCTCGACGTGGGCCTGTGGATCTACGACGCGATGTGCGGCTTCTCCTCGTACAAGAACCACCGCACCTACCTGGCGAAGAAGACCCTCGAGCTCGAGCCCACCCTGCGGCCCGAGGGCCTGCGCGGCGGAATTCTCTACTACGACTGCCTCACCGACGACGCGCGGCTCACGCTCGAGAACGCGCTCGACGCCCGGGCGCTCGGCGCCACGGTGGTGAACTACGCGCGGGCCGGCAAGCTGCTCATGGACGGCTCCGAGCGCATCGTGGGCCTCGAGGTGCGCGACGAGGACGACGGCACCCAGGTCGAGGTGCGCGCCAAGGTGGTGGTCAACGCGACCGGGCCGTGGAGCGACGAGGTCCGCGCGTTGGTCGGCGAGACGCCGATCTTGAAGCCCACCAAGGGCGTGCACCTCGTCATCGACGCGAAGCGCCTGCCGATTCACCACGCGCTGATGATGACCGCGCCGCGCGACAAGCGGGTGGTGTTCGGCATTCCGTGGGGCCTGGGGCGCACCGTCATCGGCACCACCGACACCTTCTTCGACGGCTCGCCCGACAAGGTGCCGCCGACCCACGACGACGTGGAGTACCTGCTGGAGACCGCGAACCGGTACTTCCCCGGCGCGAAGCTCGTGGAGACGGACGTCATCAGCACCTGGTCGGGCCTGAGGCCGCTGCTCAAGCCCGCCGGGGACGCCGGCGCCTCCCAGGTCTCCCGCGAGCACATGCTCTACGAGCGGCCGGGCTTCCTCACCATCGCGGGCGGGAAGCTCACCACCTACCGGCGCATGGCGGCGGAGGTGGTGGACCGGGCGATGTCCCAGCTGGGGACCTTCGTGAAGTGCACCACCGAGGCGCGGCCGCTGCCCGGGGCCGAGGGGCTCGTCGAGGGTGACGAGCAGCTCGAGGCGCTGGAGAAGTCGCTCGCCGCGCAGGGGCTGTCGGCGAAGGCGTCGGCCTACCTGGCCACGACCTACGGCGGCCGGGCCACGTCGCTCTTGGCGCGCACCAAGGCGGACCCGACCGCGGCGGAGGCCATCGACGACGAGCTGCCCTTCCTCGCCGCGCAGGTGGACGAGGCGGTGGACGTGGAGCTCGCCCGGACGCTCGACGACGTCCTGGTGCGGCGGGTGCAGGTGCTGTTGCGCGCGAAAGATCAGGGCCTGGCGGTGGCGCAGCGCGTGGCGGAGCGCATGGCGAAGCGGCTCGGCTGGTCGAAGGAGCGCACCGAGCGGGAGCTGACGCACTACCGGGCGACCGTCGCGGAAGCGAACGCCTGGCGGGCATGAGTCCCCACGACGTCGTCGTCATCGGGGCGGGAGTGCAGGGCACCGCCGTGGCGTGGCGGCTCGCGCAGGCGGGCGCGAAGGTGCTGGTGCTGGAGAAGAGCGTGCCCGGCGCCGAGGCCTCCAGCGCGGCGGCGGGGATTCTCTCGCCGGGCGTCGAGGCCGAGGAGCCGGGGCCCTTCGCCTCGCTCTGCCAGGCGTCCCTCGATCGCTACCCGGCCTTCGCGAAGGAGCTCGAGGCCGTCGCGGGCTCCACGGTGGGGCTCACCCCGGGCGGCACGCTGCAGGTGGCCTTCGACGACTCGAGCGCGCTGGTGCTGGCGGGCCGAGCGGAGCAGCTCTCGCGCCACCAGCTCTCGGTGGAGGTCCTGGACGCGGCCGACGCGGCGAAGCTCGAGCCCTCGCTGTCCCAAAGGGTGCGGGGCGGCATCTTCTTCCCGCGCGAGCTGTCGATCGACCCGCGGCTCATGGCCCGAGCGCTGGTGCTCGCGGCCAAGCAGGCGGGCGTGACCTTCCTCACCGGGAGCGTGCGGCGCATCGTGCACCAGGGCGGGCGCGTGACGGGGGTGGAGCACGAGAGCGGCCCGCTCGCGGCGGGCGCGGTGGTGCTCGCCGCGGGGAGCTGGAGCCCGCTGGTGGAGGGCAACGCGCTGCCCAAGGGCGCGGTTCGCCCAGTGCGGGGCCAGATCGCGCTGCTCGACGCGAAGGCCACCCGGCTCTCGCGCGTCGTCTTCTCGGACAAGGGCTACGTCGTGCCGCGGCCCGACGGGCGCCTGCTCTGCGGCTCGACGATGGAGGAGGCCGGCTACGAGAAGGCGGTGACCGCCGGCGGGCTCGCCGCGGTGCTCGCGATGGCGATCGAGATCGCGCCCGGCCTCGCGAAGGCGCCGGTGCTCGACACCTGGGCGAACTTCCGCCCCGCATCGCCCGACGGCTGGCCGGTGCTCGGCGCCGCCACGGTGCCGGGCCTCTTCTACGCCACCGGCCACACGCGCAACGGCATCCTGCTCACGCCGATCACCGCCGAGGCCGTCGCGGCCGCCGTCCAGGGCCGCCCGACGCCGGTCTCGCTGGCCCCGTTCTCGGTGGCTCGCCTCTGGCCGCGCGGGCGCTAGCCGCCGAGCCCCTCGCAGGGCCCCCGGCTCACGACGCCGTGGAAGCGCCTGGCCTTTGTATCACCGGGTCGACGTGCACGAAGGCATAGGTCGTCCCCGCGCTCAGCCCGGCGAGGGCGTCCTCCACCTGGTGGGCGACGCGGTTCGCCTCCTCGATGAGCGTCCCGGGCCGCACCTCGACGTGCAGGTCGAGCTGCACGCTGTCGGGACCGAGGAGCTGGCCGCGCAGCCGGTGGAGGCCCTGGACTCCGGGCACCGCGCGCGCCGCGGCCTCCGCTCGAGCCAGGAAGTCGGCGCCCGGCGATCGCCCGAGCAGGTACGACAGGTTCTCGCGGAACAGGGACACGCCGTTGACGGAGATGATGGTCGCCACCACCATGGCCGCGATCGGGTCCGCGAGCGCGTAGCCCGCGGCGAGCAGCAGCGTTCCCAAGAGGGCCGCGATCAACCCGAGCTGATCGTTCACCAACTCCAGGATCTGCGCGCGGGCCGCCGCGCCGCGAACGCGGGCGCGCAGGAGCACCACCAACGGCCACACGCCCAGCGCCACGGAGAGCACGATCGCCGCCACCGCCACCTCGAGGTGCTCGGGCCGATGCGGGGCCTCGTGCGCGAGCAGGTGAGAGATGGCCTCCCGGTACAGCTCGAACGCGGTGAACGAGATGAAGAGCGTCGCGGCGACGAGCGCGCCCACGTACTGCGACCGCCCGTAGCCGAACGTGTGGACCTCGTCGGCCTTCTTCCGCGACCACAAGGCCGCGATGAGCAAGAAGCCCGACACGAAGATGTCGCTCAGCGTGTGGAGCCCCTCCGCCAGGAGGGCCATCACTCCGGTGACGGCGTAGGCCCCGAGCTTGAGGGCGAAGACCAGGACGTAGGTGGCCACCGAGAGCTTGAGCCCGCGCAGATCGGCGGAAGAGGCGCTGCTGCTCATGCGCCCACTCTGCCCGAGCCGCCCCGCGAGGGGGCGCTCGAGGCCCGGCCTACCAGTAGCCGAGCCACTTCGTTCGCGAAGGCCGAAATACGCCCTACTGCGGCAGCCCGCACCCGTAGCTCGGGAACCCGGCGTCCTTGAACGCCACGCCCGGCGGGAGCTCGCACACCACCGACTCGATGCAGTGGGTGCTGGCATTCGCCACGCCGGAGGCGCACTCGCTGTAGAGCTTGTTCGCGGTGTTGTTCGGGCACTGCGAGGTGGCGCTGCCGGCCTTGCACAGGCAGGCCTTGCGGAAGCCGCCGTCCTGCAGCCGCGCCGACAGGTCCTTGTCGCAGCGGCCCGCGTCGGTGCCCTGGTTGCAGTCCGCGTCGGTCGCGCAGTAGTCGTCGCCGCCGCCGCCGACCAGCGGCCGCAGTTCGGTCGGCAGCCAACCCGACGGGCACCCCAGCGTCGAGTGCCTCACCAGGCCGGTCTGGGCGTTGTCGTTGAAGGTCGCCGGCGCGCACATCTTGTTGTCCTGGTTCTGCGAGCCGGGGACCGTGATGCACTTCATCGCCAGCGGGCTGCACGACGGCGAGAGCGAGCCGTTCGGGCACGCGCCCGCGCCGGTGAGGTAGCTCGGCAGGGGCTTGGTGCGGCAGGAGTCGTCGTCGGTGCAGGCGGTGCAGAACGGCGGGTTCGGCGCCGGGTAGCAGCCGGCCGGGTCCTTCCCCGTCGCCGGGCACGGGTCCACCTGGCCGTTCTGATCCTTGTCGTCGCCGCAGCAGTAGGAGCCGCGCGGGCAGGCGATGGTCGCGCCGCCCTGCTCCATGCAGGTCTGGAGGCGGCAGATGTTCACGCCGCCGTCGGCCGCGCAGGAGTAGGGAGAGCGGCAGTCCTTGAACGGCAGCTGCGTGAGCGGGTCGTTCCCCGTGCGGCAGTCCGTCTTGCACACGAGGGTCGCGCGCTCGCAGTAGCCCAGGTTCGGCTGGGTGTTGGGCAGCTGCGGGCACTCCTCGTCGTCCATGCAGGCGCCGTTGGCGCGGCAGCGGTTCTTGTCGCGCGAGCCGTCCATCAACAGCTCCCCCGCGCACTTGAGGTTCGTCCCGCCGAAGGGGTTGCCCGGGCCCTCTTTGCAGTCGGGGTCGCCGGCGCACGGCTGCTTGCAGCGCCCGGAGCCGTAGTAGGCCGACGCGGGGTCGAGGTTGGTGCTGTCGACCCAGCAGGTCTGGCCCGGCGGACAGCCCGGCGCGCTGTTCTCGCGCTTGACGAAGTCCCACCGGCAGCGCGGCACGCACAGGCCCCCGCAGCTCGCCCCCGCGTCGGGCACGTTCTTCACGCTGCACACCGAGCCCGAGGGGCAGTCCTTGTCCATGTTGCAGCCCACCTGCGAGCAGGAGTTCGACTGGGGCCGGCAGTAGCCGTCGCCGTCGTCCACCGTGCCGCAGGGGCAGGCGCCCACGCGCTGGTAGAGGCAGTACTTCTTGCCGGTGCTGTCGCCCTGGAGCTGCCGGCAGCGGCCCTCGCCCAGGCCCTCCGGCGGCCCGAAGACGATGCCCACGCCGCACTCGGTGTCCGCGGTGCACTCCGAGCAGGGAGAGAGGCGCCGGCGGCAGGTGCCGCTGAAGGTGCCCGAGCTGCCCGCGTCGGGCGCGTCGTGCAGGTCGCAGCGGCACTGAATGCCGTAGCGGTAGCAGGGATCGTTCGGGTCGGAGTCGATCTGGCACTGCGAGTCGTCGAAGCAGCCGCGGCCCCCGACGCACTCGCCGGAGCGGGTGTCACAGACCGAGCCGTTGCCGAGCGAGCGGCAGTCGTCGTCGAGGACGCACGGAGGAGGGCCGGCGTCCACCTCGCCGCCGCCGTCGGGCACCAGGGCCGCGCAGGCGCCCGAGGAGCACTCCTGGTCCGCGCCGCACGCCGTGCAGGCCACGCCGCCGGTGCCGCAGGCACCCAGCTCCGCGCCGCTCAGGCACTCGTTCTTCGCGGTGCAGCAGCCGGTGCAGTTGTCGGGCGCGCACTTCTTCGTGCACGCCGGAGCGAGCGCCGCCAAGAGCCCCACCATCATCCCCAGAACCACCCAGCGCAATTGACCCTGCATCATCGTGAATCCCTCTCCTCGCGGCCCGGAATCGAAGCGCTTCAGCGTCTAGCCGAAGTCGGTCAGGGACCCAAGCCTACCCACACCTGGCCGTCGTCGGTGTGCTCCTTCTTCCAGATCGGCACCTCCTGCTTCAGGCGCTCGATCAGGTGCTCGCAGGCGAGGAAGGCCTCTTTGCGGTGCGGCGCCGAGGTGGCGATGACCACCGCCAGCTCGCCCGGCGCGAGGGTCCCCACCCGGTGCACCACCGCCACCCGGACGCCCGGCCACTTCGCCTTGGCCTCCTCGCCCAGCTCGAAGAGCTTCTTCTCCGCCATGGGCACGAAGGCCTCGTACTCCAGCTTCCGCACCGTCTTGCCGTGCGAGGCGTCGCGCACCACGCCGGTGAAGGTCACCACCCCGCCGTGCCCCGGGGTCGTCACCCACGGCACCACGTCGTCGAGCGTGAGGGGGCGGTCGACCACCTTGAACACGCCCTCGGGAGCGCCCCCGGCCACCGGCGGAATCAGCGCCACCTCGTCGCCGTCGTGGAGCTCGTCGTCGGGCTGGGCGAACTCCTGGGCCACCGCCACCCGGAGCTGAGGCAGGATCCTCGCGAGCGGGGGGTGCCGGGCCGCCAGCGCCGCCGTCGCGTCGCGCACCCGGGCGCCCGCGGGGAGCTCGAGGCGCTCCTCGCTGGCCTTCACCGCCTCCCGCGCCGCCGCGAAGTACCGCACCGTCACCGTCAGATTCGCCATGCGCCTGTCTTACCTCGCGGGCCGGCACCGTTCAGCCCGAGCGGCGTCGAGGGCCGGCCGGATCGGCAGTCCGGGAAGGGACCCCGTCACCGCGTGCTCCTCGTCCGGGCCTCGACCACCGCGTGCACCACCGCCCCGGCCGGATCGGGCGCCACGTCGATCATCACCCGCTCGAGCGTGGTGAGCTGATCGAGGAAGGTCACCGAGAGCGCCTGCGCGGCGATCACCTTGCGCGGGTCGACCCCCTCCAGGCGCACCGGCGTCTCAAGATCGCGCCGCACCTGCGCCACGTCGAGGTACAGCGAGGCGTGGCCGGGCGCGAAGGAGAACGGGTACCGCTCCGTCAGGAACCGCGGCAGGTCGACGGGCTCCCGGTCGTGCGGCGGCGCGCCGGCCTCCACTCGAAGCGAGGCGTCGGTGAGGATGAGGTCGATGGCGTGCCCACCGGCCCGAAGCGTGTAGCGGCCGCCCTGACCTTCGAGGGCCGAGTCGAGCCAGACCGCCAAAGGGGCCGCCGCCCGCGCTCCGGCCTCGAGCTGGAACGAGAACCGCGGCTCCGGTCGCCCGCCGTTCTCGAGCACGCCTCGAAAGAAGGCCTCCGCGTCGAGCCAGGCCACCGCCTGGAGCGTCCCCGTCAGCGCGGCCAGCGCCGCCTCGAGGTTCACGCCCCGCTGCGACAGCGGCGCCTCGAGCTTCGCCCGCGACGGGCTCTTCGGGCCGCCGAGCGAGAGCATCAGGAGCCGCGCCGGGTCGACGTCCGCCGCCAGCACCGCGATGGGGCCGCCCGGCGCGTGGTCCAAGAGCGTCAGCCGGGGGCCAGCCGACGGCGTCCACAGCGGCGCCGGCGCGGCCACCCGCCCCTCGAGGACCAGCGTGTCGCGGGCCGGCGTCGCGCGCAGGACGAGGTGCCGCCAAGGGCCGGCGGGCTCTGCCGACCTGGTGAACAGCCACGGCCCGTCACCCTTCAGCGCCGTGAGCTCGTCGAGGAGGCCGGGCTCCGTCGCGAGGCCGAGATCCGGCGAGGTCAGCACCGCCTTCAGGCTCGGGAGCGGCACCGGCCCCTCGTCCGACACGAAGACGAAGAGCACGCCGCGATCGACGAGGGCCACCAGCGCCTGCGGCCCGCGCGTCCAGCGCGGCGGCGACGAGTCCGGCAGCGCCTCCCAGCCCTCCTTGCGCAGGTACGGGCCGAGCTCCGAGATGGCGCGCCCCTCGTCGAGCACCGCGGCGAAGCTGACCAGCCCCTCGAGCCCATTCACGGCGAAGAGCCCCGCCCCACCCGCGGGATCGATCGCCGACGCCCCGCCCGCGCCCTGCTCCAGCGCGAAGGCCACCGCCGGCACCGCGTCGAGCCCTCGCCCCGCCGCGCTCGCGCCCACCAGCCGCTCGCCGAAGTCCAGCGCCGGCCCCAGGGCGTCGAACGCCGGCGCCACCGCCGCCAGGACCACCTCCCGCGGCACGGCGTGCAGGGCGAGCCGCGGCCCCACGTCGAGCTCCACCTGATCGGTGACGCGCGCGCCGTCGTAGGCCCGCACCACCCGGTGGCCGCGGCCCGCGAAGCGGTGGGTGACCTGTTGCCCCTCCACGCGAGGGCTGCCATCGCCGAAGTCCCACCAGCGGGGCGCGTCGCTGTGAAAGGAGACCTCGGCGTGAGCCTCGACCGGGGCGCTCAGGCGCTCCACGCGGACGGCGCGGTGACACCCGGCGAGCGCCAGCGCGGCGAGGCCGAAGGCGAGGAGGCGGCGCACCGCCTCACTCTGGCTCAAAACTCGAAGGCGAGCCCGAACATCCAGTGACGGCTCGAGAGGTCGAGAGCCGTCGAGGCCTGGGTGCCGAAGTTGGTGAGCTCCTGCGCCGCGTACTCGGCGAAGACGTAGGAGTGGTTCACGCCCATGCCGCTGTCGAAGTCGCGCGCCAGCCGCGGGTCGAGGAAGTCGAGCATCAGCGCCAGGCCGCCGGTGGCCATCCACCCGTACTTGGTGCCCGCGCCGCGCATGCCGTCGGCGATCTCCACCGAGTCGCCGTTGGAGACGCTCCACCAGGCCATCACCAGGCCGAGCTTGCCGTACGGCACGAAGGGAATGCTCAGGTTCCTGGCGAGCCAGTCGAAGCGGTACGAGGCGTAGGCCTTCAGCGGAGTGATCTTGAGGCCCGTCTTCTGCCCCAGCTTCTCGCCGTTGGGGCCGATGGACGGGGCGTACTTCTCCGCGTAGCCCGCCGACAACCCGCCCGCGGCGGTGCCGAAGGCCTGGAAGAACTGATACTCGAGCACGCCCTCGCCGAGGATCATCGCCTCGCTGTTGAACACCCGGAAGTACGGCCCGCTCCCCTGCGCCCAGGTGCGATCGATGAGCGGCACGTAGGGCCCGAACTTGGCCTCGAAGACCATGCGCCGATCGGACTCCACGAGCGAGGTCGAGAGCGAGGTCTGTGCGAGCACGACGGCCGACAGCGCGACGAGGGACATCATGGGACGCGTCTCCTGGTGGCCCACAGGCCGAGGGCGATGAGCAACGGCGCGAGGAAGGTGGCCGGCGCCGCGCTGCAGCCGGCCGGGTCGGTGCCGCCGCGCTCGCGAAAGGCGCCCCAGAACCCGTTGGTGTGGAGGATGGTGGCCGGGACCTCGGCGGAGGGCTCGCTCTGGTTGCCGGCGAGGTCGTAGCCCACCAGGCGAAACAGGTAGACCGGTCCCCCGTCGGAGCCGACGTTCTGGAGGTCCTTCACCAGGACATTGCCCTGCGACGCGGAGACGACGGCGCGCTCGACGAAGTCCGAGTTCGTGGGGCCGAGCACCTGCGCCCCCACCGTCTCCGTGTCCGTGTTGGCGGTGAAGGCGATGCGCGCCGTGCCGTCGAACGCGGAGATGTCGTCCAGCGTCGGCGCGGAGGGCGGCTTGGTGTCGTAGGTGATGGTGAAGGGCCGGGCGCGCGTCGGCTGGGGCGTCACCCCGATGCTGAAGCAGGAGTACGCCGTGTTCACCGAACCGCAGACGCGGTGAACGAGCTCCACGCCGCTCACACCGCAGGCCAGGCCGCCGTCGGTTGTGGAGTCGAAGCCGGGAAGGTCCGCCAGGCTCAGCTGGAGGGTGCCCTGGCGAATGCTCTGGACCGTGAGCTGATCGACGTCGTTCAACGGGTGGTCGCCCGGGAGGGCCGAGTCGCCGCACTCGTGAGTGGTGGTCCACAGGTGCAGCGGACCACAGGGCTGGGTGCCGATGAGGTTCGCCGTCCACCCGACCAGCAGGTTGTCGTGGCAGCTCGAGGCGCCGAAGGCGAAGGTGGCCAAGGTGGGCTGGGCCGAGGCGAAGATGGTCACCCCGAGCGGGTTGGCGTTCTGCGCCTGCGCGGCGAACGCGCTCGAGAGGGCGAGGAGGAGGACGAAGCGAGGCATCCGACCCGATTGTTTAGCAATGCCGGGGCCACCTGGCATTCCGGGTATCCAACTGGAAAGACTGCGCATTTGGCAGTTCGAACCAGCACTGGGTGAGGGTCCTTCTGACATTTTGTCAGGCCCGCTGGCGCGGTTGGCCCCGGGCCGTCAATGCCGCGTCTCGTCCTTCGACGGCAGCTCGAGGGCGATTTCCACCGCGGCGTCGGCCATGCGGCAGGCGTTGTCGACGCAGGCCACCAGCTGCACCCGACCGCCGTGGGCGCGCACCCGGCCGACGTGCACCGCCGGGTCGTCGTTGCTGAGCATCGGCATCGGGTAGATGTGCTGGCCCGGATCGTCGAGGAGCTTCAGGTCCGTCTCGGCCTTGAGCAGCTCGCGCACGGCGTCGGCGTCGGCCGGCCGCTGGCAGTGGGCGGAGAGCACCGCCATGGTGCCGTGGTAGGTGGGCACCAGCACCGCGGTCGCGGTCAGCGCCGGCAGGCCTTCGCCCGCCCACGCGCGCGCCAGCTCCACCATCACCTGCCGCTCGAGCCCCGAGAGCCCCTGCTCGAAGTCGCCCGCGCCGGGGATGAGGTTGAACGCCAGGCGGTGGGGGAAGAGCTCGACCTCCGGCTCCTTGCCGTTCATCAGCTGCGCCGTCTGGAGGGAGAGGCGCTCCACGCCCCCCTTCCCCTTCCACGCCGCGCCGACCAGCAGCGTCGCGTCGGCCAGGACGAGGCCCAGCTTCTTCTTCAAGGGCTCGAGCGCGGCGGCGACGAGCTGCGCGGAGGCGCTGGCCAGGCCCACCACCCGGCCCGGGAAGGGGCGATCGATGATCCGCTCGTTCACGCCGGGGACGACCAGCGGCACCTTCTCGTCGAGGCGGAAGGCGCCCGAGCAGTCCACCACCCAGGTGCCCTGCGCCTGGGCGCGCTCGGCCAGAGGCCGCGCCACCTCCGGCGGCACCGCGAGGACGACGGTGTCCAGCCCGCGGAACATGTCGTCGGAAAGCGCCTCCACGTCGAGGGAGCCCTCGCCCAGGTCGAGCGACTCCCCGACCGACTTCTCCGAGGCGAAGGCCCGCACCGCCTCGGGATCGACCTCGCGCCGCACCAGGGCCTCCAGCGCCTGCCGCCCCACCTCGCCCGTCGCGCCCACCACGCCGATGCTCACGTCCGACATTCAGTCCTCCTTCAAGCGCGCCACGGCCGGTACGCCGGGCAGCGGCGGAAACTTCGGGTTCTCCTCGGCGCCGGAGCCGCGGAGATAGTGCGGCTCGAGCGCGAACACGTCTTCCTTGCGGTACGCGGCGGGGAACACGGCCAGCCTCGCCAGCGCCACGCCGCTCGGCACCGCCGGCGCGGCGAGGAGCTGCGCCTCTGGGACACCGAGCGCGACGAGCTGCGCGCGAACCTCGGCGACGGCGGGGCCGATCATCCTCGCGGCGGGAGACTCCTGGAGCAGCTCGGCGAGGCGCGGCACCGGGTGCGAGGTCTCCGGCGCCAGCGTCGCCAGGGAGCGGTTCAGAACGTCACCCTTCAGCCCGAGCCCTTCGGCTCCGCTCAGGACAGGCTCCGTCGAGGGCCCGACGTCCACCCGGTAGCGCCCCAGGTACACCTCGCCGCGCTTCACCATCGCGCAAGCAAACAGCTCCACGCCCAGTGGCCCCTCGAGCGCCAGCGCCGCCAGCGACGACACCCCGGCCACCGGCTTCGAGAGCGCGTAGGCGAGCGCCTTCACCGTGGCCACGCCGATGCGCAGGCCGGTGAAGGAGCCCGGGCCCACGCCGACCACGAAGCCCGAGAGCGCGGAGAGCGGGACGCCGTTCCTCGCGCACACCGCCTCGATCAGCCCCGGCAACAGCTCGCTCTGGCGCTTGGGCGGCCCCTCGATGACGGCCTCCACCGCGCGGCCATCGGCGCCCACCAGCGCGAGGCTGGTGCTCAGGGTGGAGGTGTCGAGGCACAGCTTCATCGAGGAGCGGGCTTCTAGCAGCAACGCCGCCACGTCAGCCGACGATCATCCGGTACAGCTTCGGCAGCTCGTTGGCGAAGAGAATGGCGATGAGCAGCGCCCCCAGCATCGCCAGCCCCACCAGGTTCGCGTACTCGCGGAACTGCATCGGAATCGGCCGGCGGCGAATGCCCTCCCACAGCGCGGCGAGCAGCGCGAACCCGTCGAGGATGGGAATCGGGAACAGGTTCACCAGGCCCAGGTTCACCGAGATGAGCGCCATGTTGGTGAGGAAGACCATCGGCCCGGCCTCGGCCGACTTCTGCGCGGCGAGGAAGAGCGTCACCGGGCCGCCCACCTGGCGGAAGGAGACCTTCCCGGTGAAGACCCGCGCGATGCCGGTGCCGACCGCGGAGATGGCGTCGGGGACCGCGCGCCCGGCCGCCTTCAGGGCGGCGAGGGGCCCCATGTGAATGGTCATCTTCTCGGCCTCGGGGCCGGAGGCCAACAGCTCCCGCATCGCCGTCGCCACCTGGAAGGCCGGCCGCACCCTCACCCCGAGCTCGAGGCGCTCGTTGGGGTTGTTGAGCTCGTCGAAGTACGACTCCACCGCCTGCGCGATGGTGACCGTCTTCGTCTGCAGCCCGTGGCGGAAGGCGAGCTCGAAGGGCTCGGTGCCCTTGTCGGTGAGCCGCTCCTCCATCACGAAGGACGAGCCGATGGGCCTCTGGTCGAAGGTGAGCAGCCGATCGCCGCGCGAGAGGCCGGCCTTGTCGGCGGGCGAGCCGGGGAAGACGGTCCAGACGTAGAGGTCGCCCGACTCGGCCCCCAGGGCCGCGAAGCCCTGGCCGGGCTGCTTCTCCACGGTGATCGTCGCCACCTCGGGCCTGACCAGCGCCGCGCCGCCCACCTCGAAGAGGGTCGAGCGCACCACCACCACCGTGAGAAGGCCGGACATCGGCGCCACCGCCCGGGTGAGCTGCAGCTCGTCTTTGATGGCCACGCCGTTGATGGAGAGGATGCGGTCGAAGGTCGAGAGGCCCGCGGCGGCGGCGGGGCTGTTCTCGGTGACGCCGATGATGGCCGGCCGCGCGAGGGCGCTGATGCCGAGGAGCCCGCGGTGAGACTTTCCGCCCGGCTCGTTCTCCGCGAGCTTGTGGGGCTTGAGCGTCAGCGACAGCGGCTGGCCGTCGCGGGAGAGCTCGACCTTCACGTCCCGATCGTAGGCGTCTTTGAGCGCGCGGCTGATCTCCGAGTACTCGAAGATGGGCTCTCCATCGACGCGGGTGACCACGTCTCCGGGGCGAATGCCCGCCTGCTCGGCCGGGTAGCCGGGCTCCAGCCAGCCCACCCGCGGCGCGGCGCCCTGGTGGTCGCCCAGGAAGACGAAGAAGAACGCCAAGACCGGGAAGGCGAGGTTCATCACCGGCCCCGCGCCCACGATGATGGCGCGCTTCCACCAGGCCGCGGAGAGGAAGCTGCGCTTGGCGTCGTCGGGGTCAACGTCGTCGCCAGGCAGCTCGCCGGCCATCTTCACGAAGCCCCCCAGGGGGATCCACGCGATCTGGTACTCGGTCTCGCCGCTCTTGAAGTGGACGATGGGCGGGCCGAAGCCGATCGAGAACTTCAGCACCTTCACCCCGGCCCACTTGGCCGCCAGGAAGTGCCCGAGCTCGTGCACCGTGACGAGCACGCCGAGCAGGACGATGAACGCGAGGAAGCCTTGGCCCGGCATGAGTGCCCGAGGTTAACCAGACCGACGCCGTATTTCATCCGCGGCGGACGTGGGGCCGGTCAGCTCACGCGCGGAGCTGCTTCTTGAGGGTCCAGTAGCGCTGCTGGAAGACCGGGTTCAACGGGTCGGCCTGAAGCGCCAGCCGGTACTGCTCGTAGGCGTGCTTCAGGTCCTGCTTCGCCTCGAAGGCGTGGGCCATCATCGAGCGGACGGTGCCGTTGGCCTCCGCGCCCGGGTGTCCGGCGAGGAAGCGCTTGCGCGCCTCGGCGATGGCCGCGTTGGGCAGGCCGACGGCGAGGCAGCGCGCGATGCCCTCGTGGTTGCGGCGGCCAGCGTCGTACTCCAGGCGGCTGATGGGGTGGCGGAGCACCTCGGTCGCGGAGTGCACCCGCTGCATCAGGGCGTCGAGCGCCGCGCGCGTCCCGTCGGGGACGTCCTCCCGCAGCGCGGCGGTGAGCGCCTTCTCCGCCTCGCGGCTCTTCACGCGCACCACGTCGAAGTCGTCGCCCAGGGCGACGCCGAGCATGGCGTAGTGATCGCCCCGCGCCACGTCGGCATAGCGCGCCAGCAGGGCCTTCGGGGAGGCGTCGATGGGCGCGCCGCCTCCGGGCCGCGGGGTGGGCGTCGACGCCCCTCGCTTGGCCGCGTCGATGGCCTCGCGCTGGCCGGCGGTGACGGACAGGAACTGCACCGCGTAGCCCGGCGGCATGCCCCAGGAGGCGGCCTGCTCGGCCCGAACGTGCCGGACGAGCTCACCCGCCAGCTCCATCCCTCCCCCGAAAGGCAGGTGCACGACGAGCCGCGTGTTGAGCGGGGGGAAGGGCTCGGCGGCGCAGACGAAGAGGCCGCCGTGAGAGAGATCGCGGCAGCGGTACGTGCCGAGGCAGAGGCCAGCGGCGTCCTTGAGCGACGCCTCGAAGACGAGCCCTGGGGCAGGGGTGGGCGCGCTCGCGACACGCGACGGCGACGAGGGGGGCGTCGACGCCGCCGTGGCGACGTCGGGCGGCGCGATGGGCGCGGGCGAAGGCGACGGGGCCACCGAGGGGCGGCCCTCCGCGGGCGTGAGGCGCTGGGACACGCGCTCCGGTGACGGCGTCCCGGCTCGGAGCGGCACGCCCGGCCCAGGCAAAGCACCGCCACCGCTCGTCGCCGGCGAGGCGGGAGAGAAGACGTCGCGGAGCGGAAGCGGGATCACCACTCCGGCCGACGTCGCGTCCGCGCTCCAAGGGGGCGCCCCCGCCCCGGGGGAGACGCGGGCCATGAGCAGCTCGTGCGGGTCCGGCGCGGACGACCAGCGCCCCTCGTCCTCGGGCTCCGCCCTCCGGGCGGGCGGTTGCTGCCGGGCGGCGGCGAGGAACTGCGGCTGGGTGAGCCGCCCGGGGGCCACGGGCCAGGGCGCGTCCTCCTCCACCTCCACCTCCACGTCTTCGATCAGCGGCGGCGACGGGCGCGGCACCAGCGCCGGCACCGACACCGAGATGGACCGATCGAGATCCTCAAGCGCCACCTCGAGCGCCAGCGCCATCTCGCCCGCCGTCTGGAAGCGGTCCTCCGGCCGCTTCTCGAGCGCCTTCATCAACACCTTGGAGATCGCCGGGGGCACCGAGGGCTTCACCAGGTGCGGCGCCTCCGGCACCCGCTGCGTGTGGGCCACCAGCAGCTGCGCCACCCCCAGCCCCTCGAACGGCAACCGCCCGGTGAAGAGCTCGTAGCCGATGACGCCCATCGCGTAGAGGTCGCACCGGCCGTCGATCTCCCCGCCCAGCGCCTGCTCCGGCGCCATGTACTCCGGCGTGCCGATGATCGCTCCGACCGCGGTCGAGCCTGACGGCCCCTTCTGACCGATCAGCTTCGCGATGCCGAAGTCGAGCACCTTGACGAAGTGATCCTCGCGCCCGCGCCGCATCACGAAGAGGTTCGCCGGCTTGAGGTCACGGTGGACGATGCCCACCGCGTGGGCCGCGTCGAGCGCGTCGAGCACTTGCAGGAGAATGCGGATCGCGTCGCGGGTGGTGACGGTGCCGCGCGCCAGCGCCCCGAGCTCGCAGCCCTCGAGCAACTCCATCACCAGGTAGTGGTGGCTGGGCGGCAAGACGCCCATGTCGAACACGTTCACGATGTTCGGGTGCCCGATGAGGTTGACGGTCTTCGCCTCGGCGAAGAAGCGCTCCACCAGCGCCGGGTGCATCTCCAGGTCGTCGTGGAGGAACTTGATCGCCACCTTGCTGCCGATGATCGAGTGCTCGGCCACATAGACGGTGCCCATGCCCCCGCGGCCGATCTCCCTCACGATGCGGAAGCTCCCCACGCTCGCGCCCTGCAGGCCGCCGGCGCTCACCACGCCGGCCGCCGGGGTCGTCGGCACGGTGGAGCCCTGGCGCCGAAGCACCGTCGGCTCGACGACTGGCCCCGCGGCCTGCGGTGCGATCGGGTCGCCTTCGTCCACTGCCTTGTTCCACGACATCGGCGGCGGCCCCCTTTCGGGCGGCGGTTTCGAGTCGCTCTCTCCGGTGCAAGCGGCGGGCACACGCTCAACGCTTGACCCGCGCCGCGCGCGGGGCGGTTGCACCGAACGATGTGCGTTGGCCTCGGAACGGGAACGAAAGCGCTGCGCTGCGCGAGCGCGCTCAGTCGCGCGCGGCGCTCAGCGCAGGAAAAGCACGTACAGCAGCACCATCGGCGCGTTGAAGATCAAGGCGTCGATGCGATCGAGCATCCCGCCGTGCCCGGGGATCATGAAGCCCGAGTCCTTCACGCCGTAGGCGCGCTTGAGCATCGACTCGCACAGATCGCCCGCCGGCCCGAAGAGGCCGCCCAGGACGCCGAGCACCACCGCGTCCGTCACCGTCAGCGCGGGGAAGAAGAAGGCCCGTACGATGAACAAGCCGCCCACGCCGCCCACGAAGCCGCCGAAGAACCCCTCCCAGGTCTTCCCCGGGCTCACCTCGACGTACAGCTTGTGGCGCCCGAGGGCGCGGCCGAAGAAGTACGCCATGGTGTCGTTGCCCCAGGTGATGACCAGTGAGCACAACACCCACCACCCACCGTCGGGCAACAGCCGCAGGGCCTCCAGCGCCGTCATGCCGCCCGCGCCATAGATGAAGGCGGTCAGCAGGTGCGCCGAGCGCACCGGCGCCTCCTTCAGCGGGCCACGCAACAGGTGGAAGGTCCAGGCCACGAAGAGCACGAGCCCCGTGGCGCCCGCCAACAGCGACGGCGCCTGGTGGGGCCGCCACACCGGCACGAAGGGCATCGCCGCCGACGCCAGCACCGCGAACCAGCCGACCGGCCGCAGCTTCCCCACCGCGATGGAGATGTACTCGCTGGTGGAGACGCCCGAGGCGAAGGCGAGCAGCACCGCGAACCACCACTGCCCGAGGTAGGCGAGGTAGAGCACCAGCGGCAAGAGCACCAGCGCCGAGACGACGCGGATGGCGAGGTTCTTGTTCTTCTCGGTCACGACGCCGCCTGCTTGAGCTGCGCCGAGGTGAGCCCGAAGCGGCGCTCGCGCGTCTGGTAGCGCAGCAGGCACTCGAAGAGCTGTTGGTCGCGGAAGTCGGGCCACGCCACCTCGGTGAACATGAGCTCGGCGTAGGCCGCCTGCCAGAGCATGAAGTTCGACAGCCGCTGCTCGCCGGAGGTGCGCACCACCAGGTCGAGCGGCGGCAGGTCCCGAGACCAGAGCTCGTCCTCGAAGGCTTCGGCCGTCACCGTGGCGGGGACGATCGAGCCGCGCGCCGCCTGCTCGACCAGGCGCTTCGCCGCCGCGACCAGCTCCTCGCGGCCGCCGTAGCTCAGGGCCAGGGTGAGCACCATGCCGGTCTGGCTGGCGCTCTCCGCGCGCAGCGCCTCCAGCGGCTCGCGCACGTACTTGGGCAGGCGATCGAGCTCGCCGATTGCGTTGAGGCGAATCTGGTTGTCGAGCAGCTCCTCGCGCTCCTTGAGCAGGTACTCGCGGAGCAGCTCCATCAGCCCCGCCACCTCATCGGGCGGGCGGGACCAGTTCTGCGACGAGAAGGCGTACAGGGTCAGGGCCTTGAGGCCGACGCGGCGGCAGGCCCGCGTCACCTCGCGCACACTGGCGGAGCCCTCGCGGTGCCCCTCCAGCCGCGCGCGCCCGCGGGCCTCGGCCCAGCGGCCGTTGCCATCCATGATGATGCCGAGGTGACGAGGCATGGGCCCCGCCTTCACCCGGTGTTCCAGCTCTTCGAGAGGCGTCATGTGCTCCACAGCCGGCGGCACCCTAGAGCACCCACACAGGCGAGTCACGAGCTGACGATTGGGCGGTCTCGAACGGCGCCTGAACCGCTCCTGGCGCGGAATGATCAGCGATCGACCGAACGTTGTTTGACCGCGCGGGGGGCCGATCCCTACGATCCGCCCGGCCTCACGCTCGTACGACCCGCCCGCTCATGCCACCCAAGGTCATCGGTCCCTATCGCGTCCTCGAGACCCTCGGCAGCGGGGGCGTGGGAACCGTGTACCGGGCCATCGATCGCCGCTCGGGCGAGCTGTCGGCGCTGAAGCTGCTCTCCACCGGCCCGGCCCTCGACCCCCGGGCGGCGCGGCGCCTGGCGCGGGAGTTCGAGACCCTGCAGCACCTCTCCCACCCGAACGTGGTGAAGGTCTACGACACCGGCGTCTTCCAGGGCTACCCCTACCTGGCCATGGAGCTGGTGGAGGGCCTCACCCTGCGCCACTACCTGTCGCTGGCCGACCACCAGCTGCGTGACGACGCCGCGCTGGCGCACGCGATCGAGGTGCACCGCAAGGCGCTGAACCAGGGCGAAGGCGGGGCCGACGACGAGAGCGGCGACGACGACTCCGACGAGCCCAACGGCGTCTTCGGCATGTCGGCCTTCGCCGAGGAGACGCCCAGCGAGGAGTACTCCCACGACGAGTTCGAGGAGGGCCCCGACTCGGTGCGCGCGCTGGCCGACCTGGCCGACGAGCCCGACACCAACGTGCCGCTGACCGGCGAGGTGCAGGTGCCGTACGACACCGTGCTCGAGGTGGAGAAGAAGCCGCCGCCGGGCAAGCTCACCGAGGCCGAGCTCGCGTCGCTCAACCGCACCGAGCGCATCGGGCGGCTCAAGGACGCGATGCTGCAGCTGTGCGACGCGCTCGCGTACATCCACGGGCACGGGCTCATTCACCGCGACGTGAAGCCCTCGAACGTGATGGTCGACGAAGACCGCACCGTGCGGCTGATGGACTTCGGTCTCGCCAAGTACATCGCCGACGACGCGGCGGTGACGGCCGACGGGCGCCTGGTGGGCACCTTCCGCTACATGGCGCCGGAGCAGATCCTGGGCGAGCAGCTCGACGCGCGCACCGACCTCTACTCGCTGGGCGTGATCCTCTACGAGCTGCTCTCGGGCCGGCCGCCCTTCGAGGCGCGCACGCCCTACGAGCTGTGGCAGAAGGTGCTGGAGACGGACGCGCCGTCGATCGCCTCGTGGAACCCCAGGAGCGACCGGACCCTCTCGCGCGTGGCGACGCGGCTCATCCGCAAGGAGCCGGACGACAGGTTTCAGACGGCCGAAGAGGTCTACGAGGCGTTGATCGAGTGAAGCAGCGCCTCGACGTGGAGCCGGCGGCCGACGGCAAGCGGCTGGACGTGTTCGTGGGCGAGCGGCTCGGGCTGTCGCGCGCCAAGGTGAAGGCCCTGCTCGAAAGCGACGCGGTGCGGGTCGACGGCCGGAGGGCGAAGAAGGGCCACGCGGTCCTTCCGGGACAGGTGGTGGAGGTCGACGTCCCCAGTGAGGCCCCCAGGGGCGCGGTCGCCGACACCGAGCTGCAGGTGCCGGTGCTCTGGGAGGACGACGCGCTCCTCTTCGTGGACAAGCCCTCGGGCGTGCCGAGCCAACCGCTCGCCCCGGGAGAGCGCGGCACGGTGGCGAACGCGCTGGTGGCCCGGTACCCGGCGCTCGGGGACGTGGGCGACGATCCGCGCGAGGCGGGGCTGGTGCACCGGCTCGACGTGGAGACCTCCGGAGTGCTGCTGGCCGCCAAGACCAAGGAGGCGTGGAAGGCGCTGCGCGCGGTGTTCGGCAAAGAGTCGGACGCCCTCGACAAGCGCTACCTCGCGCTGGTGACGGGGCCGCTGGCGGACGAAGGGGAGATCGATCTGCCGCTGGCGCACGCGGGCGATCACGTGCGGGCGGCGGTGACGGGCGCCGACGCGCGGCCGGCCCGCTCGGAGTTCGTCGTGAAGGCGCGGAAGGGCGACTTCGCGCTGGTCGAGGTGCGCATCTTCACCGGCGTCTTGCACCAGGTGCGCGCCCACCTCGCCGCGATCGGAGCGCCGATCTACGGCGACGAGCTCTACGGCGGGCGCGAGGCGAAGGAGCTCGGGCGCTTCTTCCTCCACGCCGCCTCGCTGACCGTGCCCCACCCGAGGGACGGGCGCCGGGTGAAGGTGGAGAGCCCGCTGCCCGAGTCCTTGGCGCGGGTTCTGGACGAGCAGTTGGGGCGGTGAGGTCGGCAGGCTTCGACTCCGCTCCCCCGTGAGATCCTCCCCGCCGTGACGGACCCGCGCTCCATCATCCACCTCGACATGGACGCCTTCTACGCGTCGGTCGAGCAGCGCGATCACCCGGAGCTCCAAGGCAAGCCGGTCATCGTGGGCGGGCACCCGACGCGCGGGGTGGTGCTGGCGGCCTCCTACGAGGTGCGGCCGACCGGGGTGCGCAGCGCCATGCCGATGAGCCGGGCGGTGAAGCTCGCGCCCAACGCCATCGTGGTGCCGCCGCGCTTCCACGCCTACTCGGAGGCGAGCGAGCAGGTCTTCGGCATCCTCTCCTCGGTGACGCCGCTCATCGAGCCGCTCTCGCTCGACGAGGCCTTCCTCGACGTCACCGCCTCGAAGGCGCTCTTCGGAGACGCCCAGGCCATCGCCACGCGCTTGCGGGCGCGCATCCGCGACGAGGTGAAGCTCCCGGCCTCGGCGGGCATCGCCGAGTCGAAGTTCCTGGCCAAGATCGCCTCCGACCTCGCGAAGCCGAACGGCCAGAGGGTGGTGCCGCCGGGCACGGCCAAGGCGTTCCTCGCTCCCCTGCCCGTCTCCCGGCTGTGGGGCGTGGGGCCGAAGACCGAGGAGGTGCTCTCCCGCCACGGCCTGAAGACCATCGGCGACGTGGCGGCGAAGGAGCTCTTCTGGCTGGAGAAGCGCCTGGGCTCCTTGGGCCCGCACCTCTTCGCGCTCGCCAACGGGGTCGACGATCGCCCGGTGATCCCCGATCACGAGCAGAAGAGCCTGGGCTCGCAGGACACCTTCGAGGAGGACCTCTTCGGCCTGGAGGCGCTCAAGCCCCACCTGCACTCGCAGGCGCTGCGCGTCGGCCGCCGCCTTCGCAAGGCGGGCCTCAAGGGCCGCGTGGTGCAGCTCACCTTGAAGTACTTCGACTTCACGCACCTCACGCGGCGCCACGCGCTCGACGAGCCGACCGACGACGGCCAGGTGCTCTACCGCGAGGCGCTGGAGCTGTTGGCCAAGGTCGACCTCTCCAAGCGGGTGCGGCTCACCGGCGTGACGGCGGCGGAGCTCGTCGGCGACGCGCCGCAGCTCGGCCTCTTCGCGGAGGAGAAGCCCAGGCGCGCCGACAAGCTGAACCAGGCGCTCGACCGCATCGCCTCGAAGTTCGGCAGCGCCGCCATCGTCACCGCCGACCTGAAGGACGACGTGGAGGACGAGCGCGAGGAGCTGTTGCGACGGCAGGTCGGCGCCGCGCGCGCGGACGGGCGGAAGCCCAAACCTCGGTGACGAGGACGGGCTTCGACGACCCTCACTGCGCCTTCCGCCCGAACCTCGCCCGCACCGCCTTCACCACCTCGGCGTCCACCTCGAGCGACACCAGCTCCATCATCGTCCGCGAGAAGGGCACCGCGCAGCCGAGCACGGCCAGCGTCGAGAGAAGCCCGATGGTCGAGTTCTGCCAACTCGCCAGGTTCCACTGGCCGCTCCACGCCAGCTCCTCCGACGAGAACGGCTCGAAGTACGAGATCGGCCACCCCGGCCCGCTCCCGGCGAGATCGCAGGCCAGGTGCAGGTGGAAGGCGAGGAAGCTCAACCCCAGCACCGCCAGCCGGCGCTTCGCCGCCGAAGCGAACACCAAGGACAGCACCACCGCCGACACCAGCCCATGGGTGAGCACGTGGTGCCAGCGCCCGTAGGCCTCCTGGCCGAACACGAGCGACAGCCCGTCGAGATCCGGCGCCACGCCCGCGAGGGTCACCAAGAGCCGGTCCCGCCGGTCCAACAGCTTCTGGGCGCCGAGCCACGAGAGCTCGGCGTGCACGATGGGGTTCACGCCTCGGACGACGGCGGCGGCGGCGGCGGCTCGGAGCCCTGCGATGCCTCGGGCTGACCGACCTGCGTCCCCTCACCGGGCCCACGCTCCTCACGACCCCGGCCACCGCGTCGGCGGCGGCGGCGGCGCTTCGGCCCCGGCGCGTCGGGCAGCGGCTGCGGCGCGGTCCCTGACTTCCACTTGGCCAACGCCTCCTGGAACTCCCCGGTGGCCTTCACCCACACCTCGAACACGGTGAGCGACTCCCGGAAGAGCGGGTGCCCGCGGAAGCCCGCCAGGCCGCCGCGACGGCGCCTCAGCCCCGCCAGCGTCCGCTGCGCGAGGAGGATCATGCGGCACCGCTCGGCGATGCGCCGGGGGAGCCGCGCCTTCTGCACCAGCTCCGCGAGCAGGGACTCCACCGCCTGCGCCACGTTCGGCCGCGCGTTCTCGTCGGTCTCCGGCGTCTCCGGCTCCTCGAGCGCCAGCGGCATCAGGATGCACGCGAGCAGCATCGAGTCGTCGAGCTCGTGGCCGGCGCGCACCTGCGCGTCCATCACGTCGACCAGCGCGAAGTACTCGGCGATGCCGTCCTTGTCCTGCGCCCGCAGGTACTCGTCCACCGGCGGCAGCAGGTACTTCATGCCGTCGAGGGCCAGCATCAGCTTGAGCGCCGGCGAAGCGTGCCCGCCGCGAACCAGGCGGAAGGTCTCCTCCAGCACCCGGGGCGGCGCGCAGCGCGGCAGGTCCTCCACCGCGCCCTCCATCGCCGCGTAGGTCCTCGACTCGATGTCGAAGTCGATCTTCCCGGCGAAGCGAACGGCCCGGAGGATGCGCACGGGATCTTCGCGCATGCGCTTCTCGGGGTCGCCGATGGTGCGGATCTCGCGGTTGGCCAGGTCCCGCAGGCCGTTGACGTAGTCGATCACCCGCCCGGCCATGGGGTCGTAGAAGAGCCCGTTGATGGTGAAGTCGCGGCGGCGCGCGTCCTCGGTGGCGGTGCCGAAGGTGTTGTCCTCGGTGATGAGGAGGTCGCGCTCCTTCGGCGGCGGGGCCTCGGCGATCGATGGCGGCGGGGGCGCGGGGGGCGCGGGGGGCGGGGCCTCGACGACCAGCGCCGGCGCGACCTTGGCCACCAGCTCGTCCTGCACGTCTTCCACCGGCGTCTCGGGCACCGGCTTGCCCTCTTCCACCGCCGACAGGGCCTCCTGGTCGGCCAGCGCGATGTGTTCGGCGCCCTCGGAGTGCACCTCGCCCTCGGCGGCCTCCGACGGCTGCGGCTCCTCGACCAGCGTGGGGCTGGCGCGGAAGGTCGACACCTCGAGGATCTTCCCGCCCTTGAAGTACACGTGCGCCAGACGGAACCTGCGCCCGATCAACCGGCAGTTGCGGAACAGCTCGCGCACCTGGTTCGGCGTGGCGCTGGTGCAGATGTCGAAGTCCTTCGGCTCCACGCCGATCAGCAGGTCGCGTACGCACCCGCCCACCAGGTAGGCCTCGTGCTTGTGCTGGCGCAGCCTGAGGAGCACGCGCACCGCGTCCGCGTCCAGCCGCTCAGGTTCGATGTCCGGCCCCTCGCCGTTCGCCGCGTCCGTGGGGGCGCGTTGTGGCTGGGCCTCGCCGCTCGCGGTGGACTGCGGCGCAGGTGTGGTCTCGTCGGTCATTCCGTGATGCTCCAAGTTCGCGCTCCAGCGCTCACCCCTCATGAAGCGCCAGTCCGTCTAGCGGAAAAAATGCCCCCGTGCATCAGCACTTGCATCCAGGCGCCGGAGCCCTCGTTCGCCGAGACATGTCGCCGACTTGCGGGCGCGGGCCGGCCGACCGCTCCTCGCCTCGGCCTCTGGCGGCGACCCCGAGTCCTCGAACACCCTGTTGGTGCCCCAACGGTCGAGCACCTCGCGGGCGCTCAGTCGAAGCGCTTCCGGGCCTTGTGGGTGCGGGGCCGGGCGTCGTCGAGGAGCGACAGGTAGTCGATGTTCCGGGCCGGCGGCGGGGGCAAGGGGGCGCCGAGCGCGGCGATGCGGCGGGTGAAGGCGGCGATGATGTCGGGCACGGGCCGCACCACGTTGAACACGGCGGTGGGCGCGGTGGCGGCGGCGACCAGCGACTGGGCGACCTCGCCGAGCGGCAGGCCGCGGCGCAAGAGGTCCTGGAAGGAGTTCGAGAAGGTGAGCAGGTTGTAGCCGGCGGTCTGCCCCATCTCGATCATCACCCGCAAGACCTGGGGCGCGCCCAGGTGCCCGTCGGCCATCAGCACCAGGGCCGCCTGGAAGTAGTTGAAGATGGGCACCACCCGCGGGCCGTAGCGGGAGAAGTAGGCAGGGGGCGTGAGCCGGTCCAAGTTGATGAAGATGCGCCGCACCGGGTCGGCCTCGGGCAGCTTCTTCCAGCTCTCGATGATGCGGGTGATGTCGTCGGGGTAGACCTCGGCGGCCTCCAGCACCTGGTGGATGATCGGCTCGTCCACCCGGCGGGCGACCATGTCGGCGTAGAACGAGTAGATGAAGGCGTCGGCCTCGGCGTCGTCGCCGAAGAGCACCTCCTCGGCGTCGGCGGGCGCGTGGGCCCGGCTCTCGAGGAGCACTGGCAGCTTGTACCCCACCTGCCCGCGCAGGGCCTTGAAGCGGCCGCGCACCAGGTTCTTCAGGTTGTCCTTCAAGACCAGCTCGTCGAACTCCACCCCGTCCAGGTGCAGCTTCTCGGTGAGCACGCTGCGCATCTGGGTGGGGCTGCCGGAGACGATGCACAGCCGCGCGTCGCCCTGGGCCCGAAGCTCGCGGATCAGCGCCGCCGCCCCCGGCATCGCCTTCTTCTCGTGGGCCTTCTGCAGCGCGGTGCGGATGAGCGACTTGAGCGTGTCGAACTCGGTCTGCAGGTAGGTCTTGTCCAGGTCCCAGCGGTAGATGCGCTTGGGCCGCCGCACGGTATTGAGGCTGACCTCACTCACGATCGCGGCAGGGCCTCCGAGATGGCCTGGGCGAGATCGCGCGACACCGCCTTGCCCGCGACCTTGCCCGCGTTGGCGATGGCCCGCGCCTTCGAGCGCCCGTGCGCCTTGATGAAGAGCCGATCGAAGCCGAGGATCGGCGCCCCGCCGTACTGCTCCCAGTCGGTGACCTCCTTGATGCGCTCGATGCCACCGGACAGCATCGCCAGGCCCGCCCGCCACATCAGCTTCTCTTTGTAGGCGTAGCGCGCGAGCTCCATGATCGTCTCGGACACGCCCTCCAGCATCTTGAGGCACACGTTGCCCACGAAGCCGTCGCAGACCACCACGTCGGCGGTGCCCTTGGTGATGTCCACGCCCTCGATGTTGCCGATGAAGCGCAGGCCCTCGAGCTTGGAGAGCTTCTGGTGCGCCTCCACCACCCGGGGCGGCCCCTTCTGCGCCTCGGTGCCGTTGGAGAGCAGGGCCACGGCCGGGTCGGCGTTCTTGGAGATGATGCGCGCGTAGGCCGAGCCCATGACGGCGAAGGCCACCAGGTCGTCGGCACCGGCGTCGACCGTCGCGCCCACGTCGAGGATCAGCGCGAAGGGATCGTTCTTCGAGCCGTGCGAGAGCGAGGTCGGGTACACGGTGGCGAGCGCCGCCCGCCGAACGCCGGGGATGAGGCCGAAGGTCCGGGCGCACGCCAGGACGCCGGCGCCGGTGTTTCCGGCCGAGACCACCGCCTGGGCCTCGCCCTGCGCCACCAACTGCGCCGCCACCAGCACCGACGCCTTGGGCTTCTGCTCCAGCGCCACCGATGGCTTCTCGTGCATCGCCACGAAGTCGGGCGCGTGGTGCACCGCGACGCGCTCGCCGTTGTGCCGCACCTCGCAGAGCGCCTGGTCGATGACCGCGCGGTCGCCGACCAACAGGGCGTGCAGGTGCGGCGTCTCCAGGGTGAGCTGCGCGGCGCCCTTCACGACCTCCAGCGGCCCGTGGTCCGAGCCCATCACGTCGAACGCGATGGTGATCGGCTCCTGGGTCGCTGCAGGCGTGGTGGGCTTGGACGCCATGAGGCGGCGAGCTTACCGGAAATCCGACACCCTTCGACTTCGCGCTGGGTGAACGGGAGGAACTACTCTCCCGAGCCCGCCGAGCGCCCGGCGCTGCGCTCGATGCAGCCCTTGGTCAGCGTGTACTGGTAGGTGCCGAGCTCGTCGCGCCAGTACTCGCCCACGTAGGGCCAGTAGAGCTCCTCGTCGCTGACGCCGAGGATGATCTTGTACTTCTTCACGATGCGCGCGGCGCCGCCGGCCTCGAGCTGCTCCTGGAGGAACTCCTTCTCCTTGGTGGTGGTCTCGAAGCGAATGCGCAGGCCGTTGCCGCGCAGGGTCTTGAGCTGCCCGAGCTCGAACTCCAGCTTCGCCTTGGCCATCTCGCCGGCGCGCTTGATCAGGTCCTCGCGCTGGGTCTTGAGCTGCTCGATGAGCGACTTGGCCAGGTTCGAGTACTTGAAGGCGTCGGACTTCGAGCTCATCGAGTCGATCTCCGCCTCCAGCTCGGCGATGGAGTCGACGGTCTTCTTCAGGTCGGCGTCGGTGAGCGCGAGGTTCAAGATGCGCTCCAGGATCTCGTCGGTGGAGCTCCTCTGCAGGCCTTCCTTGTTCTTCTTGCGCACCTGGTCGAGCACGTTGAAGTACTCGGTGGCCTCCATGTTCTTGTCGACCAGCGCGCCGAGCTCTTCCTGCACCGGGCCGTAGATGCGCTCGAAGTCCTCGATGATGGAGAGGGCCTCGGAGTAGCGGCAGTTCTCGAAGTAGATCACCGCCTTCAAGATCATCGCCTCGGGGAAGTACTCGCCCTTGAAGAACGGCGAGGAGAGCGTGATGAGGTTGCCGAGGCTCCGCTCGTACTTGCCGATGCGGTAGCTGGCCCAGGAGGACTCGAAGAGCGCCTCCAGCCACTGCGGGCCGCCGCGCTCCACCTTGTCGTAGTAGGCGATGGCGTAGCGGTTCTGCTTCGCGCCGTAGTGGGTGCGGGCGAGCTGCATGAACGCGAGCTCGCGCAGGTTCTTGGCGTTCCTCGCCTCGGCCGCGGTCATGCCCGGGCCACCCTTCGGCGTGGTGCGCACCACTTCCTTCATCGACTCCAGCGCCAGCTCCGGCTTGCCCTCGCGGAAGTAGGCGAGGCCCTCGAGGTACTTGGCCTTCGGGTAGAAGGGGTCGCCCTTGGGGATCATCAGCACCAGGCGCTTCATCTCGTCGAAGGCCTTGTCCGCGTTGCCCTTCTGGCCCGCGTCGTCGACGGCCTTGGCGTAGACGAAGTTGTAGCGCGCCAACAGGTAGCGGAACTCGTTGCGGAAGCGCTCCGGGAAGTCGGCGTTGGAGTACTTGGCGATCTCGTCGAGCACCACCTGCTCGTTGATGGTCTTGCGCGAGATGAAGAACAGCCACTCCAGCGAGCTCTTGAAGAACTTGGTCGACGAGCCGCGCGCCAGCACCGTGGAGAACAGGCCCAGGCCTGAGTGGTACATGCCGAGCTTGTAGAGCGTCTTGCCGAGCCAGTACTCCGACTCGGTCTTCAGGCCCGCCATGTTCGGGTCCTGGCTCATGTCGAAGAACTCGACGGCGGCGACGTCGTACTGCTCGTTCTTGAACTTGTTCACCGCCGCGTCGAGCTTCTGGCGGTCGCCGGTCTTCCCCGACACGTCGACGGAGTCGAAGCTCATCGTCGGCGCGGCGCCCTGCTTCTTGGGCGCCTTCGCGTCGGGCGGCGGCTTGGAGAGATCGAGCCCGCCCTCGGGGAGCGGCACCTCGCCGCCCTCCTCCTTCTTGGGCTCCTCCTTCTTCTCTTCCTTCTTCGGCTCGACCTTCTTGGGCGCCGTGCCCTTCTTCTTCTTCTTGGAGGCGCCCAGATCGAGGCCCTCGAAGCTCATCTGCGCTCGGGCCGGCGCGGCGACGGCGAAGGCCAGAGCGAGCACCAGCAGGCGGGAGGTCGTCATGTCAGCGGCCCTCCTCGAACTGCATGGGGAAGAACACGGAGAAGCCGATCTCGCCCATGAGCTGGTTCCGGAGTGAGTCGTACGAGTCGTTGATCTGGTAGAGGCCTGTCTCGACGTAGATGGTGTCGCGGACCTCCAGCCGCAAGGTGAGGAAGCGGTTCAAGAAGAAGCGGAAGCCGACGCCCAGGTTGCCGCAGGGCGCGATCTGCGAGTTGGGGCCGTAGCTCAGCACTCCGCCGCCGGCGATGGCGTACATGTTGAAGTACAGGAACCTCTCCGCCGAGAGCGAGAGCTTGCCGTAGAGCGGCGACCACTGCAGGTCGAGGGTGCTCAACAGCGTGATCAGGCCGTACGCCTTGTTCTTCGGCTGGCCGTTGGAGAGGGTGAGCTCGTTCCAGGTGGGAGCCCGGCAGCCGCCCGAGCCGTCGGGCTGGAGCGGCGTGCAGATCTGCGCCGCGCCGGAGACGACGTTGAAGCCGTAGCCGGCCCGCGCCGAGAGCGCCCAGTCATCGTTGAAGTGGTAGGTGAGCGAGACGCCCGGGATGTACTTGTTGAAGAAGGCGTCGCGGAACGACATCGCCACGGAGGGGCTGAGCTCGAAGCGGCCTCTCATCAGGAAGAGGTGCCCGGACACCGGCCGGATGCGCTCGCGCAACGGGCCCGTCGAGTCCTTGTCGACCTCGGACACGTCGCCGGCCTCGTCCTCCGCCGACGCGGCGAAGGCGGGCAGCGACAACCACAGCGACAGCGCGGCGATGAGCCACGGCGAAAGGAGGCGGTTCATCACTCGGCCTCCCGGAAGGTGGACTTGAAGGGGAAGAACAGCGAGATGCCGGCGTTGAGCATCAAGAGGTTCTGCTGGGCCGCCTTGTTCGTGCCGGTGGGGACGTCGGTGTACGAGGTGTTGACGAGGCCGACGTTCACCGCGAGGAAGTCCTTCGCCACGAAGCGCATGCCGAGGCCCAGGTCGAAGGCCGGCCAGAGCTGGGTCGAGGCCGAGGTCTCCGAGTAGACGACGCCGCCGCCGGCGACGATGTAGCCGTCGAAGTGGAGGATGGAGTTGAGGAACGCCACCTTGCCGTAGAGCGGGCTCCACTCGAGGTCGCCCATGGCGGCCCACATGGGGTTGCTGAAGAAGATCTTCGCCTGCAGGTTCTTCTTGGCCACGCGCACGTCGTCGGTGGGCAGGGTCTGCATCACCGCGAAGCGCGCCGAGATGGCGAGGTTGTCGGCCGGGTAGAAGGCCATGCGCAGCTGGCCGCCGTACTTGGTGTAGTACGGGTCGTTGATGGCGAAGTTGACGCTCGGCGCGAGCTCGAAGCGGCCGCGCTTCATGTAGAGCTTGCGCTGCACGGAGATGACGCGATCTTCCTGGGTGATGTCGCGCTCGCCCGCCGGGAGCTCCGGCTTCGCGGTCACCGGGCGCTTGGGCGCCTCCTTGGCGGGAGCAGGCTTGGTCGGCTCGGGCGTCGAGGGGCCGGAGAGATCGAGGCCGCCCTCGAGGTCGTCCTTCTTCGGCTTGTCGTCCTTCTTCGGTTTGTCGTCCGAGAGGTCGAGGCCTTCGAACTGGGCGTTCGCACTGGTCCCGAACAACAGGACCAGACCGAGCGCTATCGCGGAAAGGTTCCGAATCACGTGGTGGAGTCTCCGGCCATCCCTCCCGGGTATCGTCCCGGGTCCCTTTGAAGCGCGCGCACTCTACCCCGCAAAGGCGGGTTGTGAAGCCTCGATCGCCGACACGCGTGTGCTAGGGTCCCGCGGCCATTCAAAGCGGGCAGGAGAGATCGTGGACGCGAGGCGCACGCTGTTGGTCGGATTGGGCATGGTGGTGTTGGCCGCGGGCTGCAAGGCGCCGACCGACCTCAACAAGCCGTGCAATCTGGTGAAGAAGGGCGACGGCGGCGCGCCCTACAACATCACCGAAGGAGAGGTGCAGGAGCGGCTGAAGAAGCACCCGCTCGACTTCATCACCTTCGGCTCGATCGATTGCGAAGATCTGACTTGCGTGCGCGACGCGAACTACCCCGGGGGCACCGACCCGAACGCGTTCGCACAGGGCTACTGCTCGGGCGTCTGCAACGAGGGCTCGAAGTGCTCCTCGTTCGACGAGAAGATGGACAAGGACAAGACGACGGCGCTGCGCTGCCGGCCCTTGCTCCTCGACGAAGCCACCCTCTCGGTGCTCTGCAACCCCAACGATCCCGCCACCGCCACCAACTGCCAGAGCGTCGGCAACACCCAGAAACCCTTCTTCTGCGCCCGCGGCTCGTCGGACTTCGACGCCGGCCTCTAGCCGGCGCCCACACGTACCCACCCCTCCGCGCCTCGCCGGATTCCCTCCGCGCCGCTCGCGGTGTGTGATGGCCCGGGCCTTGCCACAGATCCCCCGCGACTCTCGCGCGTAGAACCTGTCGCGCGTCGAGGTGTCTCGAGAGAACTCGTTGGAATCGCGGAGGTTGACGTGAATCGCACCGGCATTTTCCTCGCTGCCGCGGCCGTGCTGGCGCTGGTGGCCCTCGTGGCTGGGCTCCCTCGAAGCGGTGGAGGTTCGGCCACGACCGTCATCGCCACGCCGCGTCCACCGGACCCGGTGCGCCCGCCGCCGGCGCTGCCCGGCAGCCTCACGCTGACCACGCGGCTGTCGCACCCGGTGGTGGGCACCGGCGCCCAGGACGTCTTCGTCACCGCCGACCTGCGCGCGGTGGACGTGCCCGGGCAGACGCGCGTGCCGGTGAACCTCGCCCTGGTCATCGATCGCTCGGGCTCGATGTCGGGCTTCAAGCTGAACCAGGCGAAGCTCGCGGCGCGGCAGCTCATCGGCGAATTGCGCGACGAGGACCGCCTGGCCGTCGTCCACTTCGGCAGCGACGTGAAGTCCATGGACGGGCTCGTCGCCACCGAGGCGAACAAGGCGCGGCTGCTCGCGTACGTCGACTCCATCTGGGACGACGGCGGCACCAACATCGGCCAGGCGCTGGCGGTGGGCCGCGACCTGGTGCTCAAGGCCCAGTCGAAGTTCCTGGTGAACCGCCTCGTGCTCGTCTCCGACGGCCAGCCCACGGAGGGGGTGGTGGACTTCGGCGCGCTGATTCAGGAGGTGCGGGAGACGCGCTCGCACGGCATCTCGGTGTCGGCCATCGGCGTGGGCACGGACTTCAACGAGCAGCTCATGGAGGCCTTCGCCGAGACGGGCGGCGGCGCCTACGCCTACCTGCAGGACGCGACGCAGCTCGCCGGCATCTTCAAGAAGGACCTGGCGGCGGCGGGCACGCAGGTGGCGCGGGGCGTGGTGCTGACCTTCCGGGCGCCGGGCAAGAGCGGCATCGCCGAGGCGCTCGGCTACCCAACGATCTCCCGCGCCGACGGCGCCGACGCCATCACCATCGCGATGCCGGACATGGCCGCGGGCCAGACGGAGCGGGTGGTGGTGCGGCTGACGGTGCCGGGCGGGGCTCCGGGCGACCGGCTGGAGCTGGTCGACGTGCGGCTGGCCTACGAGGACGTGCTGGCGCACCAGAACGCGGGCGCCACGGCGTCACTCTCGGCGCAGGTCTCGGCCTCGGAGGCGGAGGTGGCCCAGGGCCGCGACAAGGACGCCATCCTCTTCTCGGCGCGGGCGCGCTCGGCGGCGAACACCCAGGCCGCGGCAGAGGCGCTCAAGGGCGGCGACCGCGAGAAGGCCGAGCAGCTCCTCCAGCAGAACCGCTTCTTCTTCGACGAGGCGGGCGCGGTCGCGGGCCCGGAAGCCATCGCCGACGACCTGCGCGGCCAGGCGGAGATGAAGCAGCGCCTCGACGCGGCGAAGGACCCCGACGGCATCAGCGGCTGGGGCAAGGAAGCGCGGAAGAAGGCCCGAATGGACTTCGGGCTCATCGGCAACACCTACTGAGGGACGCCATGACGAACCAAGCCGTGCTGCAGCTCCACCACCGCGAGACCTTCGAGCGCAACGTGACGCGGGCGCTGGTGGCCGGCGCCGGGGCGGGCGCGCTCGCCTTCCTCACCGCGCGCGTCCACCTGCCGGTGCCGTTGACCTTCCTGGCGCTGGCGGCGACCGCGCTGGCGTGCGTGCGCGGCGACAAGCTCGACAAGCTCCTGCTCTCCGGCCTGTCGGTGGTGCTGCCAGCCTTGCCGTGGCTCTTCGGGCTGTCGAACGCGTGGACGATCTTCTTCGCGGGCGCGGCGGCGGGCGCGGTGATGGTGAAGGCGCGGCTGACCGAGAAGGGCGAGGAGGGCTCCATCGGGGCCGACCGGCCGGGCGTGGTGCACTACCTGATGACGGCGGCGGCGACGGCGGGCCTGGCGCTGGCGGGGACCGAGGTGGCGATGGTGCTGGAGTCGCGGCTCGGGCAGCTCTCGGCGCCGCCGCTCTTGAGCTACGGCGTGGCGGGCGCGGTGGTGGCGCTCTTCGCCGGCATCGGCAGTTTGGCGTCGCACATCGCGCTCAAGGCCGATCCCATCGAGGCGCGGTTCGAGGAGGTCTTGCCCACGCTCTCGGCGGAGTTCCACGCCCAGGGACAGAAGGCGCTGGTGGCCTACCGGGAGTGCGGTGCGTCGCTGGCGGCGCTGCCTCGGGAGCCGGCGCGCGAGGAGCTCGCGAGGACGGTGCAGAGGCTGACTCGCGACGCGGTGGAGCTGGCGGCGGAGTGGAGCGGTGTCGAGGCGCACCTGGCGGACGACGCGCAGACGCGGCTGGCGAACGAGGTGGCGGATCTGACCAAGAGCGCCCGCGAGGTGACGGACGTGGTGGCGAAGCGGCAGCTCGAAGCGGCGGCGGCGTCGCTGGTCGAGGAGCTGGCCAGGCTCAAGGAGATGAAGCTCAAGCGTGAGCGGGTGCTGGCGAAGTTGAAGTCCCAGGTGGCCTTGCTCGAGCGGGCGCGGGTGTCGCTGATCGGCATGAGGAGCTCGCAGGCCTCGGTGCGCGCGGCGGAGCTGTCGGCGGTGGCGCGGAAGCTGAACGCGCTCTCGCTCGCGCAGGCCGACGAGGCGAGGCTGGCGCACGAGGTGGCGACGAGCGTGGAGCTGGCGGCGACCGAGGTGGCGGCCCGCGACGCGGCGCTGAGGAAGGAACTGTCGCCCAGCCCGAGCGCGCCGGTGGCCGCTGCCCCCGAGCCCACCGCCGTGCCGGCTCTGTCGGCTCCCGCGCCCGTGTCGGAGACACCCGCATCGCAGTCGTCCGGCGTTCCCGCTCCGGCAACGGAGAAGCCGTCAGGCATCTGAAACCCACCGTTCGCGCTGACTTCGGCGTGCTCGGTGACGGTGCCATGCGCTCGGTGCCAAGGAAGGCTGAGCCGAGCGCCGACGTCGAATCTCAGGCGGTCAAGAACGGCCTTCGCCGGACGGAGACGCTCAGCCTCCGAGCCGACGCACCGCCTCGCGCGAGGTCTTCAAGGCCTGAATCACCCGCTCGGGCAACACCGTCTGCGCCGCGCGAAACCAGCCAGGCATGGAGTCGGTCGGGGCCGTGAATTCCTCGGTGATGCGGGTGACGGCCCAGGTGTCCTGGTGTTGATCCCACGACATCTCCGAAGCGAAGCAGAGCTTCAGCTCGGGGTGGCGCGCGATCAACGAAGACACCGCGGCCATCGAGGAGACGGAGATGCCGTAGTCCGGGTTGCCGGCATAGGGCTGATAGCCGAAGCCGTGACGAGCGTAGCTGGCGGCGAGCTTGGTGAGCTGTGAGTCGCGCAGGCCGTAGGTCTCGTCGCGCCGGGCAATGTGGCGAATCGTGTTGCGCCCGTGGGTCGTGAAGACCAGCACGCCTCGAGGACTCAATCGAGCGCTGTAGAAGCGAAGGAACCGCTCCCAAGCGTCGTGATCGAGGTGCGTCAGGAGCGAACCGACCCAGATGAGATCAAACTCCCTGGCGACGGGAATCTGCTCCGGGTCCGGCAGCGAGTAGACGGGCACGGCTCCGAACTCCCTGGCGCAGAAGTCGACACCCGAGCGCAGGAGGTCGCAGGCCACCAACTCGGCCTCGGGGAACATGGCCCTGAGACCCCGGAGTACTCGGCCGTGCCCACAGGGCAGGTCGAGCACCCGGGCGACCTTCGGGGTCTGGGCAGACTCGAGCGCCAGGGAGACCAGGCGCAGCGCGGAGTCGCACACCCCGAAGTAGTGCTGCTCGCGGCCCGCGACGAACATCTCGTCGTCGGGTGCGATGTGAGAAGAATAGCGGAGGCCCCGAACTGCTGATGTCTGCATGCTGGGAACTCCGTAGCACACCTCTCTGGACGTCAGCCGCACGAGTTGTGTTGGCGAAGTGGATTGGCGCCATGGCTCGAGGACGGGGACGAGCCGGGCCTCGTGTCCTGAAGTTTCATCGGACTTCCTTCGAGCGCCGGCGATGGAGGCGTGGCTCCGAGTTCGCTAGCGCTCCGACGCCGGGCGCAGCTTCTCGAGCGTCGCCTGGTCGCCCACGCCGCCGAAGAACAGCTCGAGCGCCTTGGTGAACTCCGCGTTCTCGGGCGTCACGTTCGCGAACAAGGTCATCGACGAGCGGAACTTGAGGTCGTCCGGGGAGCCGAGGATCTCCCGAATCGTCCGCCCCTTCACCGCGTTCACGAGCCTCGTGCACTCCCGCAGCCTCGGGCCGAGCACCGGATGCGCGAGATACGCCGCGGCCTCCTGGGCACCCGAGATCGCGTACCGCTGCGCCATCGGGCTGTGGCCGAGCCCTTCGAGCTGCGGAAACACGAACCACATCCAGTGCGAGCGCTTCCGCCCGTCCCGAAGCTCGCCGAGCACCTGCGCGTAGACCGAAGCCTGCGCGTCGACGAACCGCTCGAGGTCGAAGGGATCGCCGCTCACCCGCGATAGCTCAACGCCCCTCGATCACGATCCCTTGCGTCCCCTCGAACTCCGCCGGGGAGCCGACCTTGAGGCCGACCTGCTGCGCCCAGCCTCCGGGCACCTCGAGCACGTACTGGGCCGGTCGCCCCGGGCCGCGCGCCTGGTCGTTGTGCGGCGGCGCGTTCTCCACGATGCCGACGATGCGGCGCTGGGCGTCGAGGAAGATGAGGTCCAGCGAGATGAAGCAGTTGTGCATCCAGAAGTTCAGCGTCTGCTCCTCGGAGAAGAGGAACAGCATGCCCTGCCCCGCCGCGAGCGAGCGCCGCCACATCAGCCCGCGGGTGCGCGAGTCGCGGGAGTGCGCGATCTCCACCTGCACCACGTGCTGGCCGCCGAAGGCGTCGGTGAGCCGCACCCGCCCCATGGGGAGCGCGGGCATCGCGTAGTCCTCGGCGGTCACGTCGGTCTGCACCGGCTTCGCGGCCGGCGCAGTGGCGGGCTTGGGGTGGCCCCCTTCCGCGCTCGTGCACGCGCCGAGGAGCGCGGCCAGGAGGACGGCGATACGGAGCATCACGTCTTCGGCTGTTTGTTGAGGAGCCGGCCGGTGAGCTCGGTGCCCAGGCTCGACGACATCAGCTGCTCGACCACGCCCTCGAAGTCGGTCCGCTGCGAGTCGTCGCTGTAGACGAAGCGAATGCCCATGCCAGGCTCGTCGCCCTCGGTATTCGCCCAGACCACCTCGCCGAGCAGCTCGAAGGGCGCCTCGCGCTGGGGCACCGTCAGCTTGAAGAGGAAGCGCGTGCCGATGGGCAGGGGCTTCTTCGTCTTGATGAAGGTGCCGCCCTTGCTGATGTTCTTCGTGTAGTCGGCGAAGAAGGAGTTCAGCTTCTTGTAGTCGACCTTGAGCTCGATCGGCGCGCGCGCTGACTGGCGGCCTTCGATGCCGGGTTTCTGGTCTGAAGCCATGGCTGGGCAGTATAGGGCTCGACGATGAAGGAAGTCGCCTTTCGGGTGCGTCGTGCCTGGTCGCGCCCGGTGCCCCGGTGGTTCTGGGTCGCGCTGGCCACGCTGCCCTGCCTGCTCGTCGTGGTGCCGCTCGCCGGCGTACCCGGCTACGACCTCTCCGAGGCGCTGGCGCTCGTCCACGGCCTCCTCGGCCCCTGGCTCGGCGTGACCTTCGGACGCCAGGAGCGCGCGCTCGGCGGCCGCCCGCGCCTCGTCCGCGCCACCTGGGCGGTGACCGCTGGCTTCCTGGCGCTGGTCGCCGCGCTCGTCCCGCCCCTCCTCGTCTCTGGGCTCCACGCGCTCCTCGCCACGCCTTGCAGCCCAATCTCGGGCCTGGAGCTCTTCCCCGTCCTCACCCTGCCCTCGGCGCTGATCGCCTCGGCCTTCGGGGTGCTGGTCGGCCTCTCCACGGACCGCTGGTGGTCGGCGGCGCTGGCCTGGTTCGGCGGCGTCCTCGCCTCGGCCGTCCACACCGCCTGGCCCATTCTCTTCGGGCCCCAGGTCTTCGCCTTCAACCACCTCGCCGGCTGGCTGCCCGGGCCCATCTACGACGAGCTCATCCGCCTGCCCTGGGCGCTGATCTGGTTCCGCCTCGGCACCGTGGCGCAGGCGGCGGTGCTGGTGAGCCTCGCCGCGCTCAGGCTCCCGCTCAGCGGCCCGTCGCCGTGGAGGCTCTTCGAGGGGGCGCTGGGGCTGTGGCTCTCTCTCGAGCTGCTCGGCCCCACGCTCGGCTTCCGGCAGACCGACGACGCCCTCGCTGCGCGCCTCGGCGGCCGCGCGGAGTCCGAGCACGTGGTGCTCCACTACCCCAAGGGCACCCGAGGGCTGGAGGTCGACCGCGCGCTCCGCGACGCCGAGTTCCGCGCCACCCAGCTCGCCGCCTTCATGGGCGGCGCGCCCGAGGGGAAGGTCACGGTGTGGTGGTACGGCAACGCGGAGGAGAAGCAGGCGCTGGTCGGCGCGCGGCACACCCAGTTCGCCAAGCCCTGGCGGCGCGAGGTGCACGTCAACGGCTTCTCGTTTCCCCACCCGGTGTTGAAGCACGAGCTGGTGCACGCCTTCCTGGGGCCCTGGGGGCGCCAGCCCTTCGGCGTGGCGGCGCGCCTCTTCGGCCTGTCGCCGCACGTGGGCGTCATCGAGGGCATCGCCGTCGCCGCCGACAACCCCGCCGACGACCTGACGCTGATGGAGTGGGCCGCGGCGATGAAGCAGCAGAGGCTGCTCCCCGACGTGCGCACGCTGCTCGAGCCCGAGGGCTTCTACGCGGCGCCGCACACCCGCGCCTACGCCACGGCGGGGGCGTTCTTGCGCTGGCTGGCCGAGACGCGCGGGAAGGAGGCGCTGCGCAGGCTCTACCGGGACGGCGACTTCGAGGCCGCCTACCACGTGCCCCTCGCGGAGCTCGCCAAAGGGTTCGAGGCCTCGCTCGACCAGGTGCCCCTCGACGAGCAGGCGGTGAACGAGGCCTTCGCCCGCTTCCGCGGCGGCAGCATCTTCGAGCGGCCGTGCGCGCGCGAGGTGGCGAGGCTGCGCGACGACGCCGACCGGCACCCCGACCTCGCGGTGGCCCGGCTGCGGCGCTGCCGCGAGATCCAGCCTCAGGAGCCCGGGCACGTCTTGGCCCTCGCCGACGCCCTGCGCGCCACCGCGCCGGACGAGGCCCGCATGCTCCTGGAGGCCCTCGCCGCCGAGCACGACGGAGAGCCCGCCACCTGGGGCGAGGCGGCGCTGGCGTTGGTCTCCCTCCCGAAGTTCCAGGGCGACGAGGGGGCGACCCGCGCGTTGCTCCAGCGGATGATCGATCGCCACGTCTCGCCGGCCGTCGATCGCACCGCCCGCGTCCGCCTGGCGATCCTCGACCTCGAGCCCGACGCCCGCGCCGCCGCGAGCGACTACTTCAAGGCGTGGAATTCCACCGACGACCAGACCGGCGCGATGCGGGCGTATCTGGAGAAGACGAGCTCGGCACCCTTCGACTCCACTCGAGCTGAACGGGGCGAGGAGGGCGCGGTGATCGCCTACCTGTACGGACGCCGCCGCCTCCAGTCCGGCCATCCCCGCGACGCGCTCCTCATGCTCGACCGGGCCCAGGGGCACCTCGGGGCGCCGTCGCTGGAGAAGGAGGCCCGGCGGCTCCGGCTGGAGGCGGCCTTCCTCTCCGGGCGCTGCGACGCCGTGCGCGCGGTGGCCGAGGAGGCGCGGGCCACCGAGAGCGCAGCCTTTGCCGCGCGGGCCCGGGACTGGGTCGACCGCTGCGCGTTCGAGGAGCGGACGTACGGCGGGCCGCTCGCCACCCCCTGACGATCCGTGGCGTGGCTCGGACAGTTGAGCTAGTCAGCCAGCCTCTTCTGGAGATCTCCGCATGCGCTTCGAACACAAGAGCCGCTTCCAGGGCACCGTCGCCGAAGCCACGAGTGCCTTCATCGACGACCGCTACATCGACTTCCTCCTCAAGCACCACGGCGTCCTGCTCGAGGCCAAGCTGCTCGAGAAGCGCGACGACGGGCCGAAGATTCACCGCAAGGTGCGCTACCGCCCCAAGCCGGTCATCGAGTCCATCGGCCCCAAGCCCGTGCCTCCGGAGTGGTTCGCCTTCGTGGAGGAGAGCACCTGGGACAAGGCCAAGAACGAGCTGACCTTCAAGAACACCCCGACCTCGCACTCCATCGCCAGCATGCTCCACAACGTGGGCACCATTCGCTTCCGCGACGCGGCCGGCCAGTGCGAGTGCGTGGTGGAGGGCGAGATCGCCCTGAAGCTCCCCTTCTTCTTGAAGCCCCTGGCCATGATCGGCGAGGCCGTCATTCACCGCGAGGGCCTCAAGATCCTCGACGGCCAGGCGCCGGTGATGAACCGCTTCCTGACCGAGGTCCTCCGCGCCCCGAAGTCGGCCTGAAACTGGACCAGCCGCCCCACCCCGCCTGGAATGCTGGGAATCCGTGCTCGTTTCCCCTGTTGGAGTCGCCCGATGAGAAAGCTCGCCGCCGCCGCCCTCGCCCTGACCGTACTGCTGGTGTCGGCCTGCATGCCGAAGAAGCTCCCGGGCACCGACATCGACGACAACACCGACACCCGCGCGGTGCTCGACGTCGCCAACCGGTACCGCATGGCGGTGGAGCAGAAGGACGCCCAGGCCATCATCGCCTTGGCCGACCCCAGCTTCCGTGACGACGGTGGCAGCGCCAGCCCCGACGACGACCTCGACTTCAAGTCGCTCTACACCGCCCTCCCGGCGCGCTTCTCCCGCATCGACGACGTGCACCTGTCGATGGACGTGCGGAAGATGGACTTCGACGAGGTGCTGGAGACGGTGAAGGTCAGCTATCAGTACACCATCAGCTTCCGCATGCCTTCCCTCTCCTCGAAGGCCACCAGCGAGACCGACCTCAAGCAGATGACGATGAAGCGCGTGAACAAGGCCTGGAAGATCACCTCGGGCATCTGATCAAGCCGCATCGCGTCCATCGGCAAGACGAACGGACAGCCGGACCGGCGTGCTTCGTTCGTTGACACGTCAGAAAAGGCGTCGATATATGGCCGCGCCGTTCTTTGACGGCACTTTCTGACGAGGCCCCCATCATGGCGGACACGAGCGGCTCCAACACCTCCACCCCCACCGAGTGGAAGAAGCGCGAGACGTTCGGCTCCGCCGTCGTCCAGATCGGCATCGTCGGCCTCGTGCTGCTCGGCTCGGTCGGGCTCTTCTACAAGAGCCGCGTCACCAAGAAGGCCGTCGGCGAGCTGATGTCCGAGGCCCGCACGTCGGCGATGCGCGCCAACCCGGCCGACATCAAGAAGGCGCTCAAGATCCTCGACGACGCGCTGGAGCACGACTCCAAGGCCGGCGACGCCCTCGCCATGGCCGCCGCGCTCAACGCCGAGCTGTGGCTGATGCACAAGGAGCCGGGCGCCGAGCAGAAGGCCAAGGAGCTCCTCGAGCGCGCCAAGAAGGCCGACTCCAAGAGCGAAGACCGCTACGGCACCGAGGCCCTGATGATGGTCGCCGCGGGCAACGCCAAGGGCGCCGAGGACTTCGTCGAGGAGCTGCGCAGGAAGGGCGCCTCCACCGCGAAGCTGTTCTGGGTGCACGCCATGGCGCTCAAGGCGCAGGGCAACTTGACCCTCTCGCACACCGGCTTCACCACCGCGATGGACAAGGCGTGGAAGGACCCGCGCTACCCCACCGCCTGGGGCGAGGCGATCCTCGAGGAGGGCGTGCCCGGCGCCGCCGACGCGTTCAACAAGGGCCTCTCGGCGAACCCCGACTTCTTCCGCGCCCGCCTGGGCCTCGCCCTGGCCCGCGTGATGCGCAAGGACCGCATCGGCGAGTCGGAGACGATGGTGAAGGACGTGCTCTCCCGCGACGCCGAGCTCTCGCCGCCCCTCAAGGCCCGCGCCATCGCGGTGCAGGCGCACATCGCCAACATCCAGAACACCCCCGACGCGGCCATCTCGCTGGCCGACGAGGCGCTGAAGCAGAACCCCGACGACGTGTGGGCGCTCCTGGCCAAGGCCAACGCGCTGGCGCTGAAGAAGGACGCGGGCGCCGCCGCCGCCTACGACGCGCTGATCGCCCGCCAGAAGGCGGCGCCGATCTTCTACTTCGAGGGCGCGAGCCGCATGCAGGCCGCGGGCATGGGCGACCAGTCCATGGCGCTGCTCGACAAGTACGAGGCCTTCTTCAAGACGGTGAAGAACCCCACCGCCGACGGCAAGGAAGAGGTCTTCCTCGATCGCGATGACCGCTACTGGATCAACCGCGGCGACGTGCTCAAGGAGGCCAACAAGCTCGACGAGGCCGTGGCCGCCTACGACAAGGCCATCGCGGCGAAGAACGTCAACCTGGTGAAGGCGACCTACGCGAAGGCCGCGGTGCTCTTGAAGAAGAGCGACTTCGACGGCTCGCTGAAGCTCTTGGCCGACATCACCCCGCCGGACGGCACCGGGCAGATCGCCGACGCCTACGTCGCCATGGGCGAGATCCTCTTCCACAAGAAGGACTGGGGCCCGGGCTGCCAGAGCTACGCCTACGCCCTCGCCCGCATGAAGGTGCAGCAGGCGCCGCGCGAGCAGCTCAACCAGATGCTCACCGACGTCGAGAAGCGGCTGAAGAAGGAAGGCCAGGCGCAGATCGCCAAGGTCTGGATGGAAGAAGCCAAGCCGATGATTCAGTAGGACCTACCGGGTCCACGACGCCGAGACGATCTGCCAGCCGTCGCTGGTCTTCTCGGCCCGACCCTCGATCTCCAGCCGGTCCATCGCGCCCTCGCCGGCCTTGTCCTGCGCCGTCACGAAGGTGCCGGAGAAGGTGGCCGCCTCGGGGCCGAGCACCGTCACCGAGAGTCTCACGTTCATGATCGCGATGGGCTCGCGGTACCGGAAGGGCACGCCCATCAACAGCTGCTTCAGCTCGGCCTTGGTGGCGGCGCCGCCCGAGCCCTGGAAGCGCTCGGCCAGCGTGTCGGAGAAGCCCGACAGGTCGCGCTTCTCCACCGACTCCTGCGCCCTGACGATGAGCGCCTTCACCTCGTCCTCGGGTGAGCGGGGCCTTTGGCGGGTGAAGAAGAGCACCAGGCCGAAGACGGCCAAGGCGGCCACCGCGGCGAGCAGCGTGCGCGGGCTCACGGCGCCATCGCGGCGATCTGGTTCTTCGCCTTCTCGTGGGTCACCGAGCCCGAGGGCGTCACGTCGACCACGATGCGGAAGCGCTTCAGGGCCTCCTTGGGGTCGCGATCGCGCATCACGTAGGCCGACTGGAACAGCTCGTCGGCGCGGGAGACGACCTCTTCGAGGCCCTGCCTGGCGCGGGTGTCCGAGGGGTCGAGCTTGGTGGCGTCCTTGAAGTTGGTGGCGGCGCAGGCGAGGTCCTCGCGCAAGAGGCACTCCTTGCCGGCGGACATCGAGGCCTGGGCGAGCTTCTGCTGCAGCTCGATGCCGTAGGGGTTCGACTTGAGGCCGATCTGCCCGTAGAGCTGGAGCGCCTGGCGCAGGGGCTTGGCGGCGACGGCGAGCTGCCCGAGCTTGAACTTCTTCACGCCCTCGTCGTAGCTTCGGCCGAAGTTGGGGATGAGGCCCTTCAAGGCTTGCGCCTTCTGCACCACGGCGCGGTTGCCGGAGTTGGCGTCGATGACCCTCGAGCACTCGCTGGCGGCGCGGTCCCACTCGCCGCCGGCGAACTTGCGGTCCACCACCGCGAAGGCGAGCGCGATGGCCTCGTCCTGGCGGTTCTGGGCGGCGGCGGCGGCGTTGGCGGCGCGCGCCCGGGAGTCCTTCTCGTCCTGCTGCTTCTGCTGCTCGAGCTGCTTCTCGAACTCGGCGATCTTCTGGGCCAGCTCCGGCTGCTGCTCGACCGGCAGCTCACCGAGCAGCGCCTTGGCGGAGTCGAGCTCGCCCGCGGCCAGGAACTCCTCGGCCTTGGCCTTCTTGTAGGCGGCCTCCGCCTCGGCGAGCGCCTGCTCGACGTTCCGCTTCTGGGTGTCGAAGCGCGGGAGCAGGTGCTCGGCCGGGACCTTGGCCAGCGCCGCGCGGGCGTCGTCGAACTTCTTCTGGTCGACCTTGTCCTTCGCGTCCTCGAGCTGGCGCTGAATCGCCAGCGCCTCGCGCGCCTGCACGCCGACCTTGAGCCGGTCGATGCCGGGAAGGAGCGCCTCGGCGGCCTCGACCGCCTTCACCGCGGCGTCGAAGTTGCCGTCGCGCACCGCCAGGCGGGCCTCCTGGTACTTGAGCTCGGCGGCCTTCTTGTTCGGATCCTCGGGGGGCGGCGGCGGCTTGCGCGTGGCCAGCCCCACGATGAGGAGCAGGAGGACGAAGACCACGCCGCCGGTGATGCCGAGGCGCATGGGCTTGGGCAGAGCCTTGAAGCGCGCGAGCACGCCCGACGGCGCCTCGGAGGAGCCCCCGCGCCCCGGGCGCGGGCGCCGGGCCGGAGGGCCGTCGGTGCGCGACCTGGCCTTCGGTGGGTTCACCCCGGTCGCGTCGCCGTCGTCCTCTTCCTCGCTGCCTTCGCCCTCGCCCTCGTCGCCGGACTCGACCTCCGCGCCCTCGACGATGACCTTCGCCTCGCCGTCTTTGGAGGCTTGGGCTTCCTTCTTCTGGTTGTCCTCGCGGAGCTTGGCGAAGGCGGCCACCTCGTCGACGTAGCGGAGCTTGGTCTTGCCGATGCTGATCTCGTCGCCGTGCTCCAGCATCTTCTCGCCGATCTTGGAGCCGTTGACCTTGGAGCCGTTGCCGCTGCCGAGATCGCGCAGGAGCACGCCCTTGTCCGACTGCACCAGCTCGACGTGGCGGCGCGAGACCGACTGATCGGTGAGCAGGAAGTCGACGCCCGCCGTGCGGCCGATGACCATGCGCACGCCCCGGAACTTCTTCTTCTTGCCGCGGTCGGGGCCCTCGACGACCTCCAGCGTGATGGGCGGGCCGGCGTGGGTGGCGTTGGCGTCGTCGGCCTCCTCCTGCTCCTCCTCGCCGCCGCCCTCCGCCTCGCCGTGCCCCTCGTCGTCGCTCTCCAGCGCGGGCAGCGCCTTGGTGCGGGGGCCGAGCTCCTCCTCCATCGGCTCCAGGCCGTCGCCCTCGAGGTTCAGCGCGCCGGCCATCGGCTCGTCCTCGTCGACCGACTGGAAGGCGTGGTTGGTGTCGTACTCGGGCTCGGCGGCCTTGGGCGCCTTGGCGGAGGACTTCTTGCGCGCCGGGCGAGGAGGGGCCTCCTGGTCCGCGTGCATCAGCGGGTTCGGCGCCTTGACCACGGTGCCCACGGCCGCGGCCGGATCGTCGGCGCGGCGCTTGGCGCCCTTGAGCGGGTTCGGCTTGGCGACGGTGGCGTTCCCGGCCTCGGGGTCCTCCTCCATCAGAGGGTTGGGCGCGCGCGCCTGGGTGGCGTTGGCCCGTTCGGGATCGCCGTCGTCGTCCTGTGCGGGCATTCGTCCGGACTTCCGGGGGGGAGCCATGCGAGGCGAAAACTCTAGCAGGCCATCGCCACGCAGATGGTTATGTTCGCGCTCATGTCCCGAAAGCCCCCCACCCCACCCCAGGCGGCCTCCCTGGGCCCCCTCCTGCCCATTCCGATGGTGGAGCGGCTCTTGGCCACGGCCATGGAGCGCGGCGCCGACTTCGCCGAGGTCTACGTCGAGCGCAACGAGTCGACCGCGGTGACCCTCGAGGAGCACAAGGTGAAGAGCGCCCAGGCGGGGCTCTCCCAGGGCGTGGGCCTGCGCGTCGTCTCCGGGGCGCGGGTGGGCTACGCCTACTCCGACGATCTCGACGACGAGGCCTTGCTGCGCGCGGCGCGCACGGCGGCCTTCATCGCCAACGGCTCCGGCCACGAGAAGGGCTTCAACGTCGCCCGGACGCCCTTGCCGACCTTCTACCGGGTGCCGGTCGGCCTCGCCTCGGTGGAGTTGGCGAAGAAGCGAGACCTCATCGTCCGCGCCGCCAAGGCCGCTCACGCCTACGACCCGCGCGTCAAGCAGGTGATGGCGAGCTACGCCGACTCCACCAAGCGCGTGTTGGTGGCGAACACCAACGGCCGCCTCGCCGAGGACACGCAGGATCTCTGCCGCATCAACACCATGGCGGTGGCCGAGGGGAAGAAGGGTGAGCGCCGGAGCGGCTCCTTCGGGGGCGGCGGGCGCGTCCCCTTCTCCTACTTCGACGCCTTCACGCCGGAGCAGGTGGGCCGGGAGGCGGCGCGGCAGGCCTGCGCCACGCTCGGCGCGGTGGACGCGGAGGCCGGCCAGCAGACGGTGGTGCTCGCGCCGGGCTGGAGCGGCATCCTGTTGCACGAGGCGGTGGGCCACGGGCTGGAGGCCGACTTCATTCGCAAGGGCACCTCGCTCTTCGCCGGCAAGCTCGGCGAGAAGGTCGCCAGTGAGCTCGTCACCGTCATCGACGACGGCACCATGGCCAACGCGCGCGGGTCCTTGAACGTCGACGACGAGGGCGAGCCGGCGCAGTTCAAGGTGCTCATCGAGCGCGGCGTCTTGAAGGGCTACATGTACGACGGGCTCAACGCGAAGCTGATGGGCCAGAAGTCCACCGGCTCGGGGCGCCGGGAGAGCTTCAAGGATCTGCCCTTGCCGCGCATGACCAACACCTACCTCGCGCCCGGCGAAGACACCCACGAGGACATCGTGCGCAGCGTCGACTCCGGCGTGTACTGCGCCAACTTCGGCGGCGGCCAGGTGGACATCACCAACGGCAACTTCGTCTTCGAGGTGTCGGAGGCCTACGAGATCAAGAAGGGCAAGCTGGGGCGGCCGCTCAAGGGCGTGACGCTCATCGGCGTCGGGCCCGAGGCGCTCAAGAAGGTCACGAAGGTGGGCAACGATCCCAAGCCCGACCCCGGCATGGGCACCTGCGGCAAGGACGGCCAGAGCGTGCCGGTGGGCGTGGGCCTGCCGACGCTGCGCATCGACGACATCACCGTGGGTGGCACCCGCGTGAAGAAGGGCGCCTGAACATCATGACGACGAATACCGAGCAGTTGGCGAAGAAGCTGGTGGCGCGCGCGATGAAGATGGGCGCGACCCAGGCCGAGGCCTTCATTCAGCGGGGCCGCGACGCGAGCGTGCGCGTGCGCGACGGAGAGATCGAGGACCTCACCCAGGCGACGAGCAAGGGCGTGGGCCTGCGGGTGGTGTCGAAGCACCGCACCGGCTTCGCCTGGACGAGCGACTTCGAGCCCGGGTCGCTGAACGCCTTCGTCGATCGCGCCATCGAGCTGTGCAACGCGGCGGCGCCCAACCCGCTCGCTGGCCTGCCGGAGAAGAAGGACTTCTCCGGGTACCCCGACGTCGGCTCGCTCTTCGACCCCGAGGTAGCGAACCTGCCCCCGGACTGGAAGATCAAGGCCGCGCTTCAGATGGAGAAGGTGGTGCGCGCTCACGACCCGCGCATCAAGACCATCGAGTCCGTCGGGGCCGGCGAGTCGGTGTCGGAGGTGTACCTGGCGTCGTCCACCGGCGCGTCGGGCTTCTCCGAGGGCACGGCCGTCTACCTCTACGCCTCGCCGGTCGCGTCCGACGGGCAGCAGCTCCAGACGAGCACCTGGTACGACCAGAAGCGCTTCTTCAAGGAGCTCGACTCGCCCGAGCAGGTGGCGAAGGAGGCGGCCCGCCGCGCGGTGCGGCTGCTGGGCGCCAGGAAGGTGAAGTCGCAGAAGGTGCCGGTGATCCTCGATCCCTCGATGGCGGCGAGCTTCGTGGCCAACGTGGCGGCGGCGGCGAACGGCGACTCGGTGTTCAAGAAGGCGAGCTTCCTCGCGCCGCACCTGGGGAAGAAGATCGCGCCCGACTGCGTCACCATCGTCGACGACGCGCTGCTCCCGCGCGGGCTGGCCTCCGGCCCCTTCGACGGCGAGGGCGTGCCGACGCGGAGGAACGAGATCGTGGCCCAAGGCGTGCTCGAGACCTTCCTCTACGACACCTTCACCGCCCGCAAGGCGAAGACCAAGAGCACCGGCAACGCCTCGCGCGGCTACCGGAGCCTGCCGCACATCGGCACCCACAACCTCTACCTGAAGAAGGGCGAGCGCCCGCCGGAGGAGCTGATCCGCGAGGTGAAGAGCGGCTTCTACGTGACCGCGATGCTCGGCCACGCCGCCAACCTCGTCACCGGCGAGTACAGCCGCGGCGCGAACGGCCTGTGGATCGAGGACGGCGAGCTCACCCGCCCCGTGCAGGAGGTCACCGTCGGCGGCACCCTGCTCGGCATGCTCCAGAGCATCGACGCGGTGGCGAACGATCTCGAGTTCCGAAGCTCCACCGCCGCGCCCACCATTCGCTTCTCGGAGCTCACCGTCTCGGGAGAGTGATCGCCATGGCCCAGGCCAAGAAGCCCGGCAAGAAGCCCCGCGCCAAGCCGAGGAAGAAGCAAGCCGCCTCGAGCAAGGGCCTGACGCCCCAGGAAGCCGGCGTCCCCAAGGAGGACGGCCAGGCCCTCGCCGCGCTCATCGAGCAGGACGGCGGGCAGGCGCTGTCGATCTACCGCGACCCTTTGGGCGGTCACTCGGTGGTGCTGGCCGCCCTGCCCTTGGAGAAGGTGGAGCCCACGCCCTTCCAGCGCGATCGCTCCGAGCCCCACGTGAAGCGCCTCACCAACGCCATGGAGCGCGTGGGCCGCTACCTGGACCCGATCATCGCGGTGCGCAAGGACGGCCGGTACTGGACGCCGAACGGCAACCACCGGCTCGGCGCGCTGGCGTTGCTCGGGCAGAAGACGGTGGTGGCGCTGGTGCTCCCCGAGGAGGACGTGGCCTACCAGATCCTCGCGCTCAACACCGAGAAGGCGCACAACCTGAAGGAGCGCTCGCTCGAGGTGATCCGCATGCTCCGCGGGCTCACCGGCGCGCGCGAGGGCCAGGAGATCGACTTCGCGCCCATCCTCGAGGAGCCGCACTTCGCGACCTTCGGGGCGACCTACGAGAAGCGACCGCGCTTCTCCGCCGGCGCGTACTCGTCGGTGGTGAAGCGCCTCGATCAGTTCCACGAGCTGCCGCTGGCCGAGGCGCTGGAGCTCCGCGAGAAGCGCGCCGAGCTGCTCCTCAAGTGGGACGACGAGGTGGTGAAGGTCGTCGACGCGCTCAAGGCCAAGGGCCTGGTGTCGCCGTACCTCAAGTACTTCGTCATCGGCCGCGTGAACTTCCTGCGCTTCAAGAAGGACGGCGACTTCGACTTCGAGGAGACGATCACCAAGCTCTTGGACGCGACGAAGAAGATCGACCCCTCGCGCGTGAACAAGGAAGACGTCGCCAAGATGGGCGGCGGGCCGGTCGAGGCGAGCGACGAGTAGCTTCAGAAGAAGCGCGCCGCTCGACATCCCCCGCGTCGAACGCTAGGTCAGCCCCTTTCCGGAGGGATCACCCATGCGTTCTCGTCTCGCTCTCGCCGTCCTCGGAGTGTTGGTCCTCGCTGCGTGCACCGGCTCGACCGGCGCCACGGGCCCTCAAGGTCCCGCCGGCCCCGCGGGTCCGAAGGGCGCTGACGGCATCTCCGGCTCGACCGGCCCCGAGGGCCCTCTCGGGCTGACCGGCCCGACGGGCGCCACCGGCCCTTCCGGCGTCGCGGGTCCCACCGGCCCGACCGGCCCCGCGGGCGCGACGGGACCGCAGGGCCTCCAGGGTCCTCCGGCGGTGTTCTCGGTGGCGGCGCGCCCCACCGCGCCGGACGCCGGCACGTTCGTCTTCAACACCACCAGCGGCGACCTCGAGCTCTACGACGGGGCGGCCTGGAAGGTGTGGAAGGCGTCGGTGCCCTCGAGCTGCAAGCAGGTGCTCGCCGAGAACCCGGGCGCGGCCGACGGCGTCTACGCCATCCGCCCCGGCTACGGCCTGCCGGTGGTTCAGGCGTACTGCGACATGACCACCCAGGGCGGCGGCTGGACGCTGGTGAGCTACGCCTACCGCGCGACGGCCGGCGGCACGGGCGTATACGCGCTGCCCAACGCCTTCACCGGCGCGTGGAACGCCACCGCCCGCAACAACGTCGCCGCCATCGACGCGAGCCAGTTGGTGAAGACCAGCACCCAGGCCTCGCTGTCGCTCTACGAGGGCTCGCTCATCACCGGGAACATCCTCTCGTACGCCAAGGCCTACGCGTGGACGATTCCCAACCCGTCGATCACCGTCTTCGACTTGAACGATCCCGTCTCCACCGCTGGCGGCGCCGCGCCCTGCGCCACGGTGTCCGTCACCGAGCTGAAGACCAGCACCACCTTCAACGCGCTCACCGAGTGGAACAAGCTCCAGGTCTCCTGCTCCGGGCACAAGGCCGGCACGCCGTACGAGCGGCAGTTCTTGGGCTTCAACTCCGCCACCTGCTACGGCGTCTGCGGCTCCGACCCGGTGAGCTCCAACGGCATGGTCGTCTGGTACGGCAGCGGCTACGTGCCGACCACCAGCGGCGGGCAGAGCGACCCGGCGCGCGCGGGCTCCTTCGCGTTCTGGCTGCGCTGAAACCTTCCGCGCGCCCCGGACGCCGGGGCAGGTCGGCTTGAGCTGCCTCAGGGGGGCGGTCGGGCGACGTGTGGTTGAGTCGAGGCAGCTGCTCGCCCTCGCTCCACCGTGCCCCGCCCCGACGTGATTTCCGACGCTCGCCAGCACGCCCCCGAATGGCACCACGTCGACGACCTGCCACAGGCCGTGGTGGTGACGACGGGCGATGGCGTCATCATTCGAGCGAACCGCCGCGCGGAGCGGCTGCTCGGTGCGGGGCCGGGAGGGCTGTCGGGCTCGCGCCTCGGCGACCTGGTGACGGCCGAGTCCCGGGCGCGGCTGAGTGAGCGCCTCGCGCGGGTCTCGAGCGCCCCCGACACGCCCGACGAGCCGGCCTTCGCCGTCCACCTGAACGCCGGCGGCCGGGAGCAGGCCCTGGAGGTCTCGCTCGGCTGCACCCGCGGGGCGTTCGGCACCCTGGCGCTGGCGGCCCTTCGCCCGCTCGGCGCCGGGCGGCAGGCGCACGCCGACGACGTCCTCACCCACGAGCACGCCCTCCAGCTCGAGCTGGTCACCGAGGGCGCCCAGGTGGGGGTGTGGAAGTGGAACCCCCAGACGAACGCCGCTTGCTTCAGCGAGCAGTGGCTGGCCATGGTGGGTCACCGGCCCGGAGAGCTCCCGCCGACTTTCGAGTCGTGTCGCGAGCGCATCCACGCGCTCGATCTGCCGGTGTGCGACGCCCTGATGCAGCAGCACCTCCAGGGCCAGTCGAGTCAGTTCGAGGCCATTCACCGCCTCCGGCACCGGGACGGGCGGTGGCTGCGGGTGAAGACGCGCGGCAAGGTCGTGAAGCGAGACCCGGCGGGCCGCCCCACGCGGGTGGTGGGCGCGCACGTCGACGTGACTTCGCAGTGGGAAGCGGAGGTCCTCGCGCGCCAGGTCGCCCAGGCCCGGGACGCCTTCTTCGCCAGCGCGAGCCACGATCTCCGCAGCCCGCTCAACGCCATCTTGGGGCTCTCCGAGGCCGTGCTCGACGGCGTCTACGGCACGCTCACCGAAGCGCAGGAGCGGAGCCTCCGCACGGTCCACGCCTCGGGGAGAGTGCTCCTCGCGCTGTTCAACCAGATCCTGCTCTTGGGGCGCCTCCAGGCCGGGGCGGTGGTGCTGGAGCGCACCGCCACGCCCCTGGCGCCCCTCGTCTCGGAGTGCCTGTCCCTCGCACACGACCGCGCCGACGCCCGGGGTCAGCGCGTGGAGTACGAGCCCAAGGCGTCGGCCGCGGCCCTGGTCACCGGCGATGCGGACAAGCTGCGGCAGGCGCTGCTCTTCCTCGTGTCGAACGCCGTCGACACCAGCCCGATCGGCGCGACCCTCACCATCGGCGTCACCGAGTGGCCGGAGATCGGGCGCTGGGAGCTCGCGGTGACCGATGCCGCCCCGCCCATCGAGGGCCCCGATCGCGACCGCGTCTTCGATCCGTACGTCGCGGTGACCGACGCGAGCTCCGGCCGGAGACGCTTGTCGGGCCTCGGCCTCGCGCTGGCCAGCCGCATCGTCGCCCTCCACGGGGGCACGGCGCGGGTCGAGGCGACGGACGGCGGTGGCAACCGCTTCGTCGTCGCGCTCCCGCTCTCGCGCGACACCGCACCGTTTCACCGCTCCGAAGACGAGGGGATCCACTGATGACGACGCGAACGAGGATCCTGGTGGTCGACGACGACCTGGGCTCGCGGCAGACGGTCGAGGCGCTGCTGCACGGCGATCCGTACGAGCTCGACTTCGCGACCTCTGGCGAGGAGGCCCTCCAGTACCTCGAGGCCCCGCCGGTCGATCTCATCATCTGCGACGTGATGATGCCCGGCATCGACGGCTACGAGGTCTGCCGCCGCATGCGCGCGGACGCGGTGTGGCGCTTCGTGCCGATCATCCTGCTCACCGCGCTCGACGGAGAGGACGACCTGGTGCGCGGCATCGAGGCCGGCGCCGAGGAGTTCCTCGTCAAGCCGGTGGAGCGCGTGGTGCTCAGGGCGCGGGTGCGGGCGATGTTGAACGTGCGGCAGCGCTTCAACGAGCTGCAGGGCGCGTCGCGGGACGTCGACTCGCTCCTCAAGGTGCGGCGCCAGCGCATCGCAGACCAGGCCGGCATGTCGGCGCGCGAGAGCGAGGTGCTCGAGCTTTTGTTGCTCGGGCGCAGCCACGAGGAGATCGGCACCGTGCTCGGCATCACCGAGCGCACCGCGCGCTTTCACCAGGGCAGCATTCTCAAGAAGCTCGGCGCCGAGTCCCGCGTCGATCTGACCCGCATCTTCCTCTGAGAGCCTGTGAAGATACCGCCTCCCGTCGCGGAGAACGCCGATGCGCGTCGCCGGCCGGCGTCGCACCCCCTCGACGCAGCACGAGCTGCGCCTTCGGGGCTGCTCCTTGGGCGGCTCGCGCCTCGCCGTTCCCGCTCGGTCCGGCGGTATCCTCACAGGCTCTGAGCGCCGCGATCGGCCGCTCCGACTGACGCCGATCAACCAAAGGCCCTCTCCCACCTGTCGGTGCTGACAGGAAACCCGGCCCCTCAGCCAGATGCGGGCGCGGTCGACTGCCCCCACACTCCGAGTCTCCTGGAGTGGAGCTTGGGCAGCACCCATGAACCTCGAGCAAGGACGGAACGGCAACGTGGTGAGAGCATCGAGCGCCGGGCATTCGGACACGGCGGGAGCCGTCAGGAAGAGGTTGCTCATCGTCGACGCGTCGACGGACCCGATGCTCGCCAGCCTGTTGAGCACGGCGCCGGAGATCGCGCGCACCGGGGTGGAGTGCGTCGCGGTGCGCACCGCGGCCGAGGCGCTGGCGGCGGTCGAGAAGGCCGAGCCGGTGATGATCGTGCTCGACCCGGCCGTCTTCTCGACGTCGAGCGGTGAGTTCACGCGGCTCCGGGCCCTGGCGCCCTCGGCGTCGCTGGTGCTGCTCGCCAACGGCGACACCCACGCCGAGAACATCGAGACCTGCTACCGGGCCGGCGCCGACGACTGCATCTTGAGGCCCTTCCGCGCCGCGCACATCGCGACCCGGCTGGCGGCGATCGTCGAGAAGCCGGGCCCCGACGGCGAGGCGAAGAAGAGGGCCGGCTCGGGCAACCGGGTGCTGCTCGTGTGCATGGACAAGCCCTGCTGCCGCCGCCTCGAGACCTTCCTCGAGCTGTCCGGCTACCACGTCCTCGCGCGGCCTCCCGAGCAGGCGAGCCTGACGCGGCTCCTGGAGACGGAGCGGCCGGAGCTGGTCCTCCTCTCCCCCGAGGGGCTCGGCGCGGCGGCGTGGATTCGCGCCGCGGTGGGCCAGAACGGCCGAACCCCGCCCCCTCCGCTGGTGGCGCTGCGCCGGCCCGAGGGCGGCGCCCGGCCAGGCGTCGAGACCTGGTTCGACGGCGACACGCTGGCCCTGGAGCAGGTCGTCGCGCGGGTGCACGCCTTCTTCCGGCACGGGTCCGATCACCTGCGCGTGCCGAACCGGGTGCCGTTCTTCTGCCCGGTGGAGCTGCGGGAGATCGGCGAGCGCGAGGCGAAGTGGACGTCCTGCTACTCGTATGACCTCAGCCCGGGCGGCCTGTTCGTCAAGACGCTCGTCCCGCCAAGGCCGCGCGCCAGCGTCGAGCTCAAGATCTACCTGACCACCGCGCGCCAGGTCATCGAGGGCACCGGCGTGGTCGCCTGGTCGAACGTCTACAGCCGCCGCCACGCCTGGTCGTACCCGGTCGGCGCCGGCATCCAGTTCCTGGGCATGAGCCCGAAGCGGTTGGCGCAGCTGCGCGAGCTGTGCGCCGAGCTGTCCCCCTCCGACGCCGAGGCGCCATGACCAAGAAGAAAGTGCTGCTGGTGGACGATCAGAACACCGTCTTGATGATGGAGCGCATGATGCTCCGCGAGGCCGGCTACGACATCGTCGTGGCGCGCAACGGCGCCGAGGCGGTCGAGAAGGCCGTGGCCGAGCGGCCCGACCTGATGCTGCTCGACGTGGTGATGCCGAAGATGGACGGCTTCGAGGTCTGCCGCGCCCTGCGCGCGCGCCCCGAGACCAAGGCCCTGCCGATCATCCTCTGCACCACGCGGGGCGACCCGACCAACGTGAAGACCGGCTACGACGCCGGCTGCACCGACTACGTCACCAAGCCGTTCGACTCCGTGGAGCTGCTCGCGAAGCTCCGGGGCTACCTCGGGACCTGAGAAAGGACGGCGGCCGATGTCCAAGGACGTGAAGAAGCCGGAGGCCTTCGTCCGCGAGGTCACCGAGAGCACGCTCTCCACCGTGCAGGAGCTGCAGCGGGACATCGGCGCTCTGCTCGAGCGCCTCTCCGCCCTGGAGGTGGAGCGCTCGCGCCTGGAGCAGGAGGTCGAGCAGCGCACCGAGCGGATGACGACACAGTTCGCGCTGGTGGAGCGGCAGAACGCCGACCTCGCCGGGCTCTACGTCGCCAGCTACCGGCTGCACGAGTCGCTCGAGCGCGAGGAGGTGCTCGGCGTCATCCAGGAGGTGCTCGCCAACCTCGTCGGCTCGGAGGAGATCGCGGTCTACGAGCTGTCGCCCGACGGGCAGACCTTGAACGCCGTGCGCTCGAGCGGCGTCGACGAGGCGCGCCTCGGCTCGCTCCCGGCCCGCGAGGGGTTGATCGGCCGCGCGGTGGCGTCGGGAGCGATCTGGGCCCACGGCGAGGCGCCCGGAGGGGCGCTCTTGCCTCACGAAGCGGACCTCACCGCCTGCATCCCGCTCACGCTCTTCGGGCGGGTCACGGGGCTGATCGCGGTCTTCCGGCTGCTCAAGCAGAAGGCCGCGCTCACCCGCGTCGACAAGGAGCTCTTCGAGCTGCTCTCCACCCACGCCGCGACCGCGCTCTACTGCGCGGGCCTCCACGCGCGGGCCTCCCGCCCCACCCTCGCGAAGCCGGCCTGAGGTTCGCCATGAAGACGGTCCTCCTGGTGGACGACTCGCGCACGGTGCAGGTCGCCGCGAGGCTGATGCTGACGGGGTACCGCGTCATCACCGCGTCCGACGGCGAGGAGGGCGTGCAGAAGGCGGTCGCCGAGCGGCCCGACCTCATCCTGCTCGACGTGGTGATGCCCCGGCTCGACGGCTTCGCGGCCTTGCAGCAGCTCCGGGCCCACGAGGCGCTCCGCGCCGTGCCGATCTTGATGCTGAGCACCCGCGGCGAGCCCGAGAACATCGAGCGGGGCTACTCGAGCGGCTGCACCGAGTACCTGACCAAACCCCTCGACGGCGCCGAGCTGCTCGCGCGCGTCCGCGACTTCATCGGTACCTAAAGCCCGTGGAGCGCACGTGAGCCCCAGAAGCAGCGCCGCGCACGCCCCCCAGCCCCCGCGGCCGGCCCAACGGCTGCCCGCCGAGGCGCCCAGGGACCGCCCGGAGCGCTACATCTACCCCGGCCAGTGGCTGGCCACGGCGGAGCCGATGGTCGCGAGCACCATCCTCGGCACCTGCGTCGCGGTCTGCGTGTTCGACGTCGAGGCGGGCGTCGGCGGCCTGAACCACTTCATGCTACCCCTGGCGCCCCAGAGCGCCCCCGACCCGATGCGCTTCGGCGACGTCGCTACCCTTCGCCTGGTCGAGCAGGCCTTCGCGCTCGGCGCCAAGAAGGGCCGCCTCTTGGCCAAGCTCTTCGGCGGCATGTCGAGCCCGCTCACCTCCGCGGGGCTGATCAAGGATCTGGGCCAGCGCAACGCCGCCGTCGCCCGCCGCACGCTGGAGGCGCTGGGCGTGCCGGTGGTGGCCGAGGACGTGGGCGGGAAACAGAGCCGCAAGCTCGTGTTTCACACCGGAGACGGGCGCGCCTGGGTGCGCCACTTCTAGGGGATCGACCGTGGACATCGACCGTGAAGAAGTGATGCAGGTGTTCGCCGAGGAGTCGAAGGAGCACCTCGAGACCCTCGAGCAGGTGCTGCTCACCATCGAGGCCGACCCCAAGGACCCCGAGCGCCTCCACGCGCTGTTCCGCGCCGCCCACTCCCTCAAGGGCAACGCCGGCATCGTGCAGCTCACGCAAGTCGCCGCCGCCGCTCACACGCTGGAGGACGTGCTCGACCGGGTGAAGCGGGGCCTGATGCCGGTCTCCACCGAGCTGGTGAGCTTGCTCTTGCGCGCGGTCGACGGGCTCCGGCGGGTCATCCCGCTGGCCATCGAGGGGGTCGACGCGCCCCAGCCCGAGCACGCCGCCCTCGCCGCCTGGCTCCTCACGCAGGGCGCTCCGGTCGCCGCGGGGCCGGCGCAAAAGACGCCCGCGCCACAGGCGCTGCCGCCGGCCCCCCCCGTAGAGCACGACGCCCCGGCCGCCCCGGGCACCGAGCGCTCGCTGCGCGTCGACGTGCAGAAGCTCGATCGCATGCTCGATCTGGTGGGGGAGATCACCATCGCGCGGGGGCGCCTCGGCAGCCTGCTCGCCGCCGGCGCCTCGTCGTCCCTCGAGGAGCTGCGCGACGCGCACCAGGGCGCCGAGCGGCTCTACCTGGAGCTCCAGGAGCAGCTGATGCGCTCGCGCATGGTGCCGCTGGGGCCCACCTTCCGCCGCTACCAGCGGGTGGTGCGCGACCTGGCGCTGTCGCGAGGGAAGAGCGTGCGGCTGGTGCTCGACGGAGAAGACGTGGAGGTCGACACCGCCGTCGTCGAGCGCATCCGCGATCCGCTCACGCACATGATCCGCAACGCGGTCGATCACGGCCTCGAAGACGCGGCCACCCGGTCGGCGTGCGGCAAGGACCCGACCGGCACCATCACCCTCTGCGCCCGGCACGAGTCGAGCTCCATCGTCATCTCCGTCTCCGACGACGGCCAGGGCCTCGATCGCCAGAAGATCCTCGAGCGGGGGAAGGCCCTGAAGCTGGTCGCCGAGGGCGAGAGCCTCACCGAGCAGGGCCTGTTGCAGCTCATCTTCCGCCCCGGCTTCTCCACCGCCGACGCCGTCACCGAGCTGTCCGGGCGCGGCATGGGCATGAGCGTGGTGGAGAAGAGCATCGAGGCGCTCCGCGGCCAGGTGCTGGTGTCGAGCGAGCCGAAGAAGGGCACGGCCATCACCATGCGCCTGCCGCTCACGCTCGCGATCATCGAGGGCTTCTCGGTGGCGGTGGGGCCGGAGATCTTCGTCGTCCCGCTGGAGTCGGTGGTGGAGTGCATCGCCCTGCCCGCGGCCGAGCGGACGGGCGAGCGCGCCCAGGGGGTCATCGAGCTGCGCGGCGAGCCCCTGCCCTTCGTCCGCCTGGCGAAGCTCTTCGACCTGCCGAAGGACGCCGAGGCCCGTGAGAGCGTGGTGGTGCTGGAGCACGGCGGGCTGCGCGCCGGCGTGGCGGTGGACGCGCTGCTCGGCGCCGGCCAGACGGTCATCAAGCCCCTCGCGCCCCTGGTCGATCATGCCCCCACCGCCGCCGGCTGCGCGCTGCTCGGCAGCGGCCGGGTCGCGCTCATCCTCGACGTGCCCGCGCTCTTCGAGGCCGCCATCGCCGAGGGCGCCCGCGCCACCTCGGCCCGCGCGCCCGAGCCACCCGCCGCCCCGGCCGAGGTCGGCCCATGAGCGCTCGCCTTTCCTTCTTCGTCGTCGGAGGTGCACCGTGTTGAAGAACCTGAAGATCGGCGCTCGCCTGAGCCTGGGGCTGGCGCTGATGCTCGGCCTCGTCCTCGCCTCGATGGCGGTGGGCCTCGGCGGCCTCTCCACCATGAACGAGAAGCTGGAGCAGGAGAACAAGGGCGACGCGCCCCGGCTGCGCGCGACCTACGAGTGGGTCATCTCGGTGCTCGAGTCGGCGCGGCACATGCGCAACGTCTTCCTGCTCGACGCGTCCAAGCACCGCGCGGAGATCGCCGGCCTCGAGCACGAGCGCAAGGTCCGCACCGAGCACTTCGAGGTGGTCCAGAAGAGCATCGACGCCGACGAGCGGGCGCTCTTCGCGGCCGTCGAGGACGCGCGCCACGCCTATCTCCCCTTCGAGGAAGACTTCATCGCCGCCGTCGAGGCGGGGAGGCTCGACGAGGCCAAGACGCTCCTGCTCGACCACGCCAGGCCGGCGCAGCTCGCCTTGATCAGCGCGCTCTACAAGCTGATCGAGTCCTTGAACGAGCGCATGGCGCGGACCCAGGCGTCGGCCACGGCGACCTACGAGTCGAGCAAGAGGGCGCAGTACACGTTCGGCGTCTTCGCCCTGGCCCTCGCCGCCCTGCTCGCGGTGGTGCTCACCGCCAGCATCACCCGGCCGGTGAGCCACGCGCTCGGCGTCGCCCAGCGCATGGCCAGAGGCGACCTCGCCCAGAAGGTCGACGTCTCCTCGCGCGACGAGCTCGGCCAGCTCCTCGCGTCGATGGCCGAGCTGCTCGCGAGGTTCAGGCAGCTGGTGGCCGAGATCCGGAGGGGCTCCGAGGCGGTGGCGTCGGCGGCGGCCCAGGTGGCGGCGAGCTCGCAGACGCTCTCCCAGGGTACCGCCGAGCAGGCCAGCGCCGTGGAGGAGACCAGCTCCACCCTCGAACAGATGAGCGCCACCATCACCCAGAACGCCGAGAACAGCCGAAAGACCGAGCAGATGTCGGTGAAGGGCGCGGCCGACGCGGAGACCAGCGGGCGCTCGGTTGGCGAGACCGTCGTCGCCATGAAGTCCATCGCCGAGAAGGTCTCGATCATCGAGGAGATCGCCTACCAGACGAACCTCCTGGCGCTGAACGCGGCCATCGAGGCGGCGCGCGCGGGCGAGCACGGCCGCGGCTTCGCCGTCGTCGCCACCGAGGTGCGCAAGCTCGCCGAGCGCAGCCAGAGCTCGGCCAAGGAGATCACCTCGGTCGCGGGCAAGAGCGTCACCGTCGCCGAGCGCTCCGGGAAGCTGCTCGCCGAGCTGGTGCCCGCCATCAAGAAGACCACCGAGCTGGTGCAGGAGGTCTCCGCCGCGTCGCAGGAGCAGGCCACCGGCGTGAACCAGGTGAACAAGGCCATGGGGCAGATGGATCAGGTCACCCAGCGCAACGCGTCGGCGGCCGAGGAGCTGTCGAGCACCGCCGAGGAGCTGGCGTCGCAGGCCGAGGCGCTGCAGGAGCTGATGCAGTTCTTCAAGGTCGACGACCTCGACGGTCGCGCCGGGGATCGGCCGAGCGGGGCGAAGCGCGGAAGCGGGCTGATCCACGGCCGAACCGCCGCCGCGCCGCCCACCCGAAAGCCCACCGTGGCCGCCGCCGTCGACGCCCCCGAGGCGCCGCCCGGCGCCCCGAGTCCCAACGGCGCGCCCGCGCCCGAGGGCGAGTTCAAGGCCTTCTGATCGGAGCCCGACCATGAACGCACCAGCCATCGCCGCAGAGACCACGCAGTACCTGAGCTTCTTCGTGGGCGACGAGGAGTACGGCCTCGGAATCCTCGAGGCGCGGGAGATCGTCCAGTACCCGACCGTCACCAAGGTCCCCTCGATGCCCAAGGCCATTCGCGGGGTGGTGAACCTGCGCGGCAGCGTGGTGCCGGTCGTCGATCTCTCGGTGCTCTTCGGGTTGCCCGAGCGCCCCACCACCAAGTGGAGCTGCGTGGTGGTGGTCAAGCGCGTGCGCGCCGGCTCGAGCGCCGACGAGCTCATCGGCATCGTCGTCGACAGCGTGAGCCAGGTCATCGAGCTCGGCGCCGGCGACGTCGAGCCGCCGCCGGCCTTCGGCACCCGGGTCCGGCAGAGCTTCCTCAAAGGCATGGGCAAGGCGGGCAAGGCCTTCGTGATGCTGCTCGACCTCGGGCAGGTCCTCGAGGCCGTGGAGGCGGAGCACGCCGCGCTGCCCACCGCCACGGCCGACGCCGCGGCCACCCCCGCCACCGCCAGCGCCGAGCCCGCGCCGCCGGAGGGCGCCCCCTCGCCATGACTGCTCCCCCGCCGAGCCCTCGCCTCGCGCTCGTCGCGGGCGCGCCGCCCCTGTCGGACCACGAGTTCAGGCTCTTCCAGGCCTTCGTGTTGCGCGAGGCGGGCATTCACCTCGGCGACCACAAGCGCGCCCTGCTGGTGGGGCGGCTGGCGCGGCGGGTGCGGGCGCTGGGGCTCGACTCCTTCGGCGCGTACTACCAGCACGTGATCGGCAACGGCGGCGAGGCGACCACGCTGCTCGACTGCATCGCCACCAACGAGACGCACTTCTTCCGCGAGCCCGAGCACTTCGACTTCCTCACCGAGCGCGCGCTCGCCGAGTTCGAGGCGCTGGCCTCCAAAGGCTCCATCCCCAGGCGGCTGCGGGTCTGGAGCGCGGCCTGCTCCACCGGCGAAGAGCCCTACTCACTGGCGATGACGCTGCGCGCCCGCTTCCCCAAGGAGTCGGGCTGGAGCCTGGAGATCGTGGCCACCGATCTCTCCACCCGCGTGCTGGAGCAGGCCCGCGCCGCGACCTGGCCCATCACCAAGGCCACCGAGATCCCCTACGACTACCTGCGCCGCTTCATGCTGCGGGGGACCGGCTCGCAGAACGGCAAGATGAAGGCCACCGCCGAGCTCGGCGCGCTCATCCACTTCTCGCGGATGAACCTCAACGACGAGAGCTACCCGGTGCAGGGCTCGTTCGATCTGATCTTCTGCCGCAACGTGCTGATCTACTTCGACGCCCAGGCCAAGGCGAAGGTGGTGGACCGGCTGCTCCGGCGCCTCAACCCGCACGGCTACTTCTTCCTCGGTCACGCGGAGACGCTCACCGGCCTCACCGACGGCGTGCAGAGCATGGTCCCCAACGTGTACCGGCTGAAGGCCCCCCGCTCGAACAGCCGCGGAGAGTGACGATGGCGCGGCCCGGCTCGCCCCTGCACGTGCTGGTCGTCGACGACTCCGCCGTGGTGCGCGCGGCCATGACCGCCATCCTCTCCAAGCAGCCGGGCATCACCGTCGCCGTCGCCGCCGACCCGATCATCGCCATGAGCAAGATGGCCGCGCGCCGGCCCGACGTGCTGGTGCTCGATCTCGAGATGCCGCGCATGGACGGGCTGACCTTCCTCGAGCGGTTGATGGCCACGGACCCCATCCCGGTGGTGGTGTGCTCGAGCCTGGCCGGGCCGAGCACCGAGGCGGCGATGCGGTCGATCGAGCTCGGGGCGGTCGAGGTGGTGGCGAAGCCGCAGATCGGCGTGCGCGGCTTCCTCGAGGACTCGGCCGTCTTCCTCGTCGACGCGGTGCGGGCCGCGGCCTCGTCACGCCCGAGGCGGTCGTCGCGGCCGTCCCCTCCGGTGGCGCCCGCCGCGGGCCCCAGGGAGAGGCGCCTCGCGCGGACCACCGACAAGGTCGTCGCCGTCGGGGCGTCGACCGGCGGCACCGAGGCCTTGCGCTTCCTCCTCGAGGCCCTGCCCCCGGACGGCCCGGCCCTGGTCATCGTCCAGCACATGCCGGAGGTCTTCACCAAGGCCTTCGCCGAGCGGCTCGACAAGCTCTGCCGAGTGGAGGTGAAGGAGGCCGCCGACGGCGACCGCGTGCTCGAGGGCCGCGCGCTCATCGCCCCCGGCAACAAGCACACCCGCGTGGTCCGCAGCGGCGCGCACTACGCGGTGGAGGTCTCCACCGGCCCGATGGTCTCCCGCCACCGGCCCAGCGTCGACGTGCTCTTCGACTCCGTCGCCACCGCCGCCGAGGCCAACGCCATCGGGGTGATCATGACCGGCATGGGGGACGACGGCGCCGACGGGCTCTTGAAGATGCGCCGGGCGGGCGCGCTCACCTTCGCCCAGGACGAGGCCAGCTGCGTGGTGTTCGGCATGCCGAAGGAGGCCATCGCCCGGGGCGCGGTGAGCGAGATCGTCCCCCTGGAGCACCTGCCGGCGGCGCTGCTCCGGCGCGTCCGCGGCTAGAGCACTGGCCATCGGCCCGACAGGTCGGGTACACCGGACCTCGCAGCAGCGTGGTGCACCCGCACGGCCGAGCTCTGGAGTTCCCCATGTCGTGGCGTTCGAGTCTCGCCGTCGTGCTCGCCGGGAGCGTCCTGGCCTCCTGCGGCGATCAGGTGATGAAACAGCAGCTCGGGCCCGAGACCTGCGACAACGCGAGGGACGACAACGGCGACGGCAAGGTCGACTGCGCCGACCCGAAGTGCTTCGCCTTCCCCGCCTGCCTCGGCAAGCAGGAAGACTGCGTCAACGGCATCGACGACAACGGCGACAACAAGGTCGACTGCGCCGATCCGGTGTGCGCGGGCCAGGCCTGCGGCGGCGGCTGCGTCTGCGTCGACGGGCACAAGAGCACCGACGGCGCCGGCGGTGGCGGCGGCACGGGCGGCAGCGGCGGCACGGGCGGC
>JBBIOE010000004.1:0-82799 GCA_037443525.1 Archangiaceae bacterium
GCGAGCCGGTGCGGCCGCTGGCGAAGGCGGCGCGGGTCGTGGGCGGCTTGGCGGTGGCGGCCTTCGTGCTCGGGCTCGCGGCCGGCGCGGCGTACTTCGTGGGCCGGCCGCTCGGTGGCGCTCCGCCGCCGTGACGAGCGCGCCTCGTCAGTCGTCCAGCGCCGGCTCCTTCGACTTCCCCTCCAGCTGATCGACGACGTCCTTGTCCTTCTCCTCGAACCGCACCAGGTCGAGCAGGAAGGTCGCCGCCACCAGCAGCGCGCGCAGGCGTCCGTCGGTGAAGCCCGGCTCGAACTCGATGGAGAACGAGTCGGCGTTGGTGAAGGCCTCGGAGACGACGCCGCCCCAGTGCTTCTTGATGCGCGCCACGCGCCGCCCGGCCTGCTCCACCTCGAAGACGAAGTCGGTGAAGAAGAAGAACTTGAAGATGGGTCCGCGGATCCGGAGCGCGACCTCTCCGTCGGGGGTGAGCACGTCGGCCCGGACGCGGAAGAAGTGAAAGCGCCGCTTCACCCGGCCCAGCGGCACGTCGCCCTCGCCGGAGACCTTCGCCTTCCTGAGCCAGAGCGCCCAGGGGAAGACGATCTTCATCACCCGCGCGCCGCCCGGCGCCACGCACTCGGTGACGTTCTCGTAGAAGGGGTTGAAGCGGCGGCTGAGCAGGTTCCACAGTCCGCCGCGCTCGAGGGCGGTGAAGAGCGGCCGGCCGTCCTGGGTGGAGACGTCGTAGCGGTTGGCCACGTCGAGGCCCACCAGCGCCTGCAGCAGCTCGCGCCGCTGCCGGACCTTGACGCCGGGGCCTTCGAGGAGAGCGAGCGCAGTGGTCATGGGCGGCGAAGAGTCTTCTCCATGTACGCAGTCGTGTCGCCGGGATTCCCAGCGTCCGAGCGTGGTTGAGTGCCGGGAATGACGAAGACGGCGCTGGTGACGGGAGCGAGCCGCGGCATCGGGCACGAGGTCGCCCGGGTGTTGGCGCGCGACGGCTGGCGCGTGGTCGCCGGTGTTCGCGACGGGGCGCGGGCGGAGGAGGTGGCGGCGTCGCTCCGGAAGACGGCCCGCGGGCCGGTGGAGACGGTCGCGCTGGACGTGACCAGCGACGCGTCGGTGGCGGCGGCGGTCGAGACGCTGCGCCAGCGCGGGACGCAGCTCGACGCGCTGGTGAACAACGCGGGCGTCTACGGCCTGCACGGGGCCGACGGCGTCGCGCGGACGGTGGAGACGAACTTCTTCGGGCCGCTGCGGGTGACGCTTGCGTGCCTGCCGCTCTTGCGCGACGGCGCGACCATCACCAACGTGACGAGCGGACTCGGCGCGCTGGCGCACCTCGACTCCGAGCCCCGGCGACTGCTGACGTCGACGGCGCTGACGCGGGACGCGCTCGCCGAGGCGATGCGCGAGTACGAGCGGAGCGGAGGGCAGGGCTTCGGCACCGATGCCTACGGCGCGTCGAAGGCGGCGCTCAACGCGCTCACCAGGCTCCTCGCCGTCGAGCTGGCGCCCCGCAAGATCCGCGTGAACTCGGCGAACCCCGGGTGGGTGCGCACCGACATGGGGGGACCGGGCGCGCCTCGCTCGCTCGATCAGGGCGCGGCGAGCGTCCTCTTCGCCGTCACCGCCGAGGCAACGGGCGCGGTGCTCTCCGACGGGCAGCGCGTCGAGCCGTGAGCCGGCCTCGGCCGACTACTTCGCCCTGAGCGTCGGCGCCTCGCCGTCCTTCCACAAATACCTGCTCTCGGCGCCGCGCTCGTGCTCGGCCCACGGGTCCTTCCCCGGCCCGTCCCAGCCGTAGGGATCGACCACCGTGGGCGTGCCCGACTTGGTGCCGGTGAGCCGCTTCACCTCGAAGAAGAGGAGGTCGCTGGAGGTGCAGCCGGAGTGGCCGGCGACGCCGAGGCGCTGGCCCGCCACCACCCGCTCACCCGCCTTCACCACCACGGTCCCCAGGTGCACGTACCGCGTGATGTAGCCGACGCCCCCCAGCGCATCGTGGCGCACGTCGACCGCGAGCTGATCGCCGACCAGCTTCTTCGTCATCGGGCACATGAAGGTCGGCATCGCGCCCGCGAAGATGATCTCGCCCGGGGCGGCGGAGAGCACCGGCGTCCCCTCCGGCAGGCCGAAGGCGTAGCCCGGGTAGCCGTTGGCGAGCCCGAGCGCCTCGATGCCGCAGTAGGAGAGCTCGCTGTCTCCGTCGGCGTAGGGGTGGATCTCGCCCTGGGTGGGGAAGTCGTGATCGAAGAGGTTGTAGACCGGGTACTGCCCGTCGAAGGGCCGCTGCAGCACCTTGAGCGCCGCGTTCTTGGGGCCCGGCTTGGCGGAGCAGCGCTGGGCGCCCAAGGTGCCGTCCCTGGCGAGCACGCGCGGCGGGGCGGCCTCCTTCTGGCAGGCGGTGACGAGGAGCAGGGCGGCGAGGGCGGCGTTGGGCTTCATCCGTGCTTGAGCTGGGCGACGAGGGCGTCGGCGACCCGGAAAGAGTTGGCGACGATGGTGAGCGTGATGGGCACGCCGCCCGACGACGGCAGGAAGCTCCCGTCGACGACGTAGAGGTTCTTCACCGCGTGGGCGCGGCAGTTCTTGTCGAGGAACGAGGTGGCCGGGTCGGCGCCGAAGCGGCAGGTGCCGCCCTGGAGGATGGTGGTCTCGCCCTGCACGCCGATGCGCTCGACGCTCTGTGGGTCGAGGGACTGGAGCAGCTCCTCGCCGCGCTCCACCAGGAACTTCGTCATCACCAGGTCCGTCGGGTGCCGCTGCACGCTGATGGCCGCCACCGGCAGGCCGTACTTGTCCTTCACGTTCTCCGCGAGCGACACGAAGGTGCCGTCGGTGGGCAGGAACTCGCCGTAGATCTCGAACTCCACGATGCGGCTGTCCTTGTACTCGGCGAGCTTCTGCTTGAGTGAAGCGCCGAAGACGCCGTCCTTGCCTTTGCCCGCCAGCTTCACGCCGGCGTAGATGGGGTTCGGGTGCGCCAGCATGAAGCCCAGCGTGCCGCCCTTCTTGAAGCCGAAGCGATCGTCCGGCATCACGTAGAAATCCTGCAGGCTGCGGTTCACGAAGGGCGCCTGCGCCTCGAGCCAGGGGTGCGCCGCCTTCTGCTTCGAGACCCGGAAGATGGCCCGCGACTGGCCGAAGCTGGAGAAGACGAGGTTCTTGCCCAGCTGCCCCGAGTCGTTGCCGAGCCCGTTGGCGAAGCGCGAGCTCTTCGACGCCAAGAGCAGGCGCGCGCTCTCCACCGAGGTGGCGCTGACCACCACCACCCTGGCCGGCTGCTCCTGGGTGACGCCGTCCTCGTCCAAGTAGAGGACGCTCTTGGCGAGGCCCTTGTCGTCGGTGAGCACCTGGGTCGCCATGCAGCGGGGGCGCAGCTCCACGTTCTTGGTGGCCAGGGCCTTGGGGATCAGCGAGGCCAGCGTGGAGGACTTGGCGTCGTGCTCGCAGCCGTAGCTGCCGCAGAGGGTGCAGTACACGCACGCCGCGCGGCCCTGGTAGGGGATGGAGGTGATGCCGCGCGCGGTGGGGATGGCCTGCCAGCCCAACGACCTCGCCGCCTTCTCGAGCTCGAACGCGACCGGGTGCTCGCCCAGCGGCGGCAAGGGGTAGTTCTTCTTCCGCGGCTCGAGGAACTTGTGCGGGACCGCGTTGCCGGAGACGCCCAGCTCCTCCTCGGCCTTGTCGTAGTAGGGCGCGAGGTCGGAGTAGGCGATGGGCCAGTCGGCGACGTTGGCGCCCTTCACCGCGCCGAGCAGGGTCTTCAGGCGGAAGTCGACGGGCTTGAGCCGGTAGAAGAACCCGCTCATGTGCACGGTGCCGCCGCCGACGCAGTTCGCCGTCCAGGCCTCGTTGGTGCGCTGGAAGTTGGCGGTGTCCTTCTTCCACAGGTGCGGCTCGTCCCACGGCAGCGGCATGAAGAAGTTCCGCCGGCTGGAGAGGATCTCGTCGTGGACGAAGTCGTCCTTCGTGTACCAGGGGCCCTTCTCCAGCACGACGACCTTGAAGCCCGCCTGGCCGAGGGTGAGGGCCATCGGCGCCCCGCCCGCGCCCGAGCCCACGATGCAGACGTCGACGGAGGGCTTCGCCATCGTCAGCAGCCCTTGCCCCCGCCGCAGCGCAAGGCGTCGAGCGTCTTGGCGCCGTCGTAGCCGGACTTTGGGTCGGCCTTCACGTTGCGGCCGACCAGCGTGAAGCCCACCGCCTTCCAGCCGACCTCGCCCCGGTTCCCGCCGTAGGACGGGTCGCCGAGGAAGCCCTCCATGGTGAGCACCACCAGGATCTCGTACCACTTCGCCTCGCCGGAGCTCTCCGGGCTGTCCTTGAAAAGGGTCAAGACCTCGTCCTTCTGGTGATCGGCGGCGTGCGCGAAGGGCACTTTGAACAGGCGCTGGGCCCGCCGATCGAGCGCGGCCAGCCCGGGGATGAAGTCGTCCTTCATGCGCCGAAGCTCCTGCGTCTGCAGGATGCGATCGACATACTCGGGCACGCCGGCCTCCAGCGCCCCGGCCGCGCCCTCGTCCTTGGGCAGGACGCGGTCCACCGCGGCGGTGAGCGTGGCCCACTCGTCGTCGGTGAAGGTGCGGTGGCTCGACACCAGCGCTTCGGGGAGCCTGGGGCTCGGCTTCTTGGGCTTCGGCTCGTCCTTGCAGGCGCTGCCCAGCAGCACCACGCCGCCGCCCATGAAGGTGAGGCGGTTCACGAAGACGCGCCGCGAGAGCCGTTCTCGCCAAGCTGGATCCTGGCCGTCCGTCATGGCGCGGCAGCATTCTCAATGGAGCGCGGAACTGCAAGGAACGGCTCGAGGAGGCTACGCTCGCGCGCATGACTCGATTCGTCGCTCTGGTGTGCGTTCTGGCGCTGGCGGCCTGCCCGCCCTCCTCGAACGGCAACGACGGAGGCAAAGGGGGAGGGCGCGGCGGCGGCACAGGCGGCAGCGGCGGCGGCGACGCGTTCACGATCTACACGCTCGACCCGGCGGCACAGGAGGCGACCTACCTCGCGATGACCGTCGACCCGGCGCAGGAGCGCGTCGGCGTCGTCTACTACACGCCCAAGGGCACCACGACCAACCTCGGCCACCCGGACTACTGGCTCAAGTACGTCGAGTGGAAGCAGGGCACCGCGGGGACGGTGGAGACGGTGGGCACCCAGGTGCAGCGGCGCGTCGGCCTCTCGCTGCAGTTTCAGCCCACCTCCGGCGAGCCCATCGCGGCGCTCCTCGGCGGCGGGCAGGGCTTCGTTCCGAATCAATCGATCTTCTGGTTCCAGAGCGACGCCGCGCTCCGCACCCGCACCGCCGGCACCTGGACGGAGCAGCTGGCGGCCACCGACGGCAACCAGACGAGCTGCGGCAACCCGGTCTCCGATCGCGGCTTCCTCGTCGGGCTGTGGCCGTCCATTCAGTACGACTCCACCGGGAAGCTCTACTTCGCCTACCGCGACGGCCACGACGGCCAGTTCGACAAGCAGGACTGGGACGGCAGCGACGTGGAGGTGCTCGAGGGGGGGAACGGCAACTGGAAGCGGGTGTGCGCGCAGGAGGGCGGCAATAACAAGCAGGCCTGGGGCGGGCACATTCAGCTCGCGATGGGGCCTTCCGATCAGCCGGCGATGATCTACGACATGATGCACCTGGGCGCCGACACGGTGGGCGCGAACGTGGTGTTCCAGACCAGGGCGGCGACCGGAGCGTGGAGCCCGCCCAACATCGTCCTCAACGTGACCAACACCCAGAGCGGGGCCGCGCTCGCCTACGACGCCACCGAGGGCTACGGCATCGCGGTGTACGACGTGGCGCTGGGGCAGCTCGAGTACACCAACTCCACGGACGGCAAGATCTGGAGCTCGGCGGACCCGGCGGTGGGCGCGGGCTCCAGCGGCTGGTACCCCTCGCTGGCGATGGACCCGACGTACCACGAGCCGGTCATCGCCTATTACCACTGCTCCCCGCGGGCGGGCGCCACGGCCGACCAGTGCCTGGAGAGCGAAGACGAGCTGCGCGTGACTCAGCGCGTGGCCGGCACCTGGCGCGACACGGTGGTGGACCCGGCCGGCGGCTACTCGCCGAAGCTGGCCTTCTTCGCGTCGGGGAAGAAGGTCGTCGCCTATCGCGATCCGCGCTCGGGCGTGGTGAAGCTGGCGGTGGAGAAGTGAAGCGATTCGGGGTGGCGGCGCTCGCCGGGCTCCTCGCGGGGCTCCTCGGGGCCTGCGGGCCGAGCACGTCCCTGTCGGGGAGCGTCTCCGAGCTGTTCTCCCTCGACGTCTCGCGCGTGGAGATCTTCGAGAACGCCGAGGCGCTGCAGCTCAACTACCTCGCCAACCGCGGCGTCTCGCTCGACGTGGTGGTGCGGCTGGGCGTGTCGCTCAAGGACGTGGTGCTGAAGCCCGGGGCGAAGGTGTCCTTGGCGGGCGAGTACGAGCCCGGGCATCCGCGCGCGACGGTCTCGCACCAGCCCGGCGGCGAGCCCTTGCGGCTCCTCCCAAGGGTGAAGCGAGGTGACTTGCACATCTCGAGCGGCGGCGCGGTCGGCGAGCCCATCTCCGGCGACTTCTCGCTGCTCTTCGATACCGACGGCGGCGATCTCGGCCAGGGGCGCACGCTCTCCGGCACCTTCACCGGCGAGGCGCTGGACGCCGGCTTCGGCCCCCTCAACTGATGCCGGTGGAAACTCGGACCGATCCGCAGGTCCAGAACCGGTCAGCCTGAACGGAGTCGAAGGCCGGTGAATCGTCGGGTTTGGGCGGGCCCTCGACGGGCTCGGGCTGAACGGGGGACGGCTCGAAGCACGCGAGCACGGCCGCGACGCTCAGCTCGGCGCGTCGGCGAGGACGAGCGACACCGCGGCGTGGGGGTTCTGCTGGGCGTGATGGGCGAGCACCTCGTGCAACAGGCGCAGCTCGACGCCCAGGGTCCGCTCCAGCTCGCGGCCGCCCACCAGCACCAAGATGATCTGGCCCGGCAGCTCGCCGATGCACTCCTCGAAGGAGTCCCAGGTGTGGCCGTACCACGCGGGGAAGGCGAGGGCCCTCGCGAGCCGCTGATGCAGCTCGAGCGCGGACGACACACCCGTCACGTCGATGGCGATGCGCGCGTGGGGCATTCCGACCCAGAAGGATAGCGTGGCCGCGCCGGCACGCGATTTCCCGGCCCTGGGGGACGGTCGGGGGCTCAGCTGTGAATGCCCGGCGCCTCGCGACCGGTGCTCTTCACGTACTCCGCGTAGCCGCCGCCGAACTGGTGCGGGCCCTCAGGGGTCAGCTCCAGCACCCGGTTGGTGAGCCGGGAGAGGAAGTGCCGGTCGTGGGAGGCGATGAGCAGGCAGCGCTCCGGTCGCGGGGGGAGGTCGAAGCCCAGCGGCCGCTCAGCGCCCGAAGAAGACGAGCGCGCCCACCAGCGCCGCGATCAGCGCCAGGCCGCCCACCACCGCCGCCGCCACTCGCCAGCCCGAGAGCGGCGCCTTGCCGATGACCACCCGGGCGTCCTGCCCGTGGATCACCACCCGGTAGAGCTTCTCGCGGTAGCGGTAGGCGAAGACGTAGGCCGGCAAGGCGTAGCGGGTCGTCTCCAGGGCGGTGAGCAGCGCCGCGACGTGGAGGTTGCGACGCCTGCTGCCGGGCACCTCCACGCCGGCCGCCTCGGTGGCGCTCGCCTGCAGCGCCTCGTGGATGCGCCGCCGCGCACCCGAGCGCGAGGTGTCGAACTGCTCGGTCAGCGCTCCGGCCGGGCCCTTGGGCGCCTCGGTGGCGGCCGCCAGGTCGTAGGCCGGCGTGAGCGCCCGGGTCTCGGCGTCGGAGAGCCCGCGGGCGGCGCTGAGCACGAGGTCGCGGAAGACGAGGTCCGTCTGGCTCGCGTGCGGGGCCCACTCGGACCGGCGGTGCCCGGCATCGCTGTCGGCGGCCCAGCTCACCCGCGCCTTCGCGTTGCAGACCCAGGCCGGCCACCACAGGGCTTCGAGCTTCTCCAGCGTGGCCCGTGCCGAGAGGTCGGCCGGCCGGAAGACCGAGCGCCGCGAGAGGAAGGCGCGCAGGCTCGCCGAGGCCTGCTCCCGGCTGACGCGGAAGGGCAGGAAGGCCTGTGCCTGCTCGACGGGATCCTCGGGGATCTCCACGTCGGCGAGCGCTCCGCAGTACGCGCACTTCGGCGCCTGCTCCACGGCGGAGTAGGCGACCACCGCGCGGCAGCTTTGGCAGCGGATCAGCACCGCTTCGGTCCGCTCCCGGCGCGGCGCCATGGAGCCGGACGCCAGACCGCAGATCGGGCAGCGCAGGTCGTCGCGCTCCAGCGCGGCGGCGCAGCGGCGGCAGGCGAGGGAGGTGGCGAGCTCGAGGGGCATGCGGGCGCTCAGGTCGTCTGCCGCAGCAAGAGCCAGGCGAGCCCGCCCGCGGCAGCCAGGGCGCCGAGGACGGCGAGGGTGATCTTGGTCCACGAGAGCGGGACCTTGCCGGCGATGCGGCCCGTCTGGCCGTTGACGACGAGGCGCATCGGCGGCTGGTCTTCGGCGAAGCGCGCCGCCATCACCCACACCGGCAGGAGGCACAGGTCGAGCGACTCCCGCTCCAGCTGGAGCCGGTGGCTCAGCCCCCGGACCTCGTCGCCGGGCATGAAGCGCTCGAGCTTCTTCTCCACCAGCTTGCGGGCCTCGCCGTGCGCGAGCTCGAGGCACTGCGCGGTGGTGAGGCTGGGCTCCTCGGCGATCCACCCGGAGAGGAGCGCCGGCTGGTAGCGCCTGAGCAGCCGCAGGTCGAAGGGCTCCACCGCCGCGAGCTCGCCGTTGGGCAGCCCCTTGGAGGCGGTGACGAGGACGTCGGCGACGTAGTCGCTCACCCGGCCCGACAGCGGTCTCCACTCGGTGCGGGTCACCTGCCGGGTGCGGGTGACGGTCTTCCCGTTCTCCTGCTCCTCGTAGCGCTCGGTCTCGGTGTAGTGCTCGCCGATCTCGGCCTCGTAGTCGGCGTGCGCCACGGCGCTGTAGAGGTAGGCGGGCAGGTAGAGCCCCCGGATGTGCTCGAGCGCAGCCTCCCGCACCCCGGAGCGGGCGAAGAAGGTCCGGCCGCCGAGCCACTCGCGCACGGCGGCGAAGGCGCGGTCGTGGGGGACGGCGAAGCCCATCGCGAAGACCGGCCGCGGGCGGTCGGGCGCCGGCGGGCGCTCGACGACGGAGGTCGACCCGCAGAAGGGGCACAGCGCGGTGCGCCGCTCGGCCTCGAGCACGAGCTGGGCACCGCAGCTGTCACAGCGAAGGTTCACGCGAGGAGGTCTTTCCGTCGGAGGGCGCGCACGTGGCGCAAGCCTGGGGCAGGGCGGCCGGCCTCAGGGCCCCTCTCGGGTGAGCGTCGAGCTCTTGCCGTCGTCCTGGGTGATGGTGAGGGTCGGCGGCGTCGCGGCGGCGTCGAGCGCGTAGCGGGCGGTGACGGTGGCGGGTGGCAGCGCCTTCGTCGTGCTCTTCACCGGGTCGCAGCCCTCGGCGGTCACCATCTGGCCCTTCTCGATGGTCGTCACCAGCGTGGCGTTCTCGACCTTCCAGGTGCCCGAGGCGGTGAGATCGAAGCTGAAGCCACACTCGCTCGGCGAGCCGTTGACCAGATGCTGCTGGAAGGTGCCGTCGCGGCGCAGCTCCAGGCGGTCGGTGTGGCCGACGCCGGTCTTCGTCTCCTTCGAGCCGTCGGCGCGGGTGAGGGTGCCGCTGGTCTTCGCCGACGATGACCAGGTGCCGATGAGCGCCGGGTCACCGATGTCCGCGGCCGGGCCCTCGGCGCGCGCGGTCTGCGCCACGTCCTCCTGCGCGACCGCGAACATCGCCAAGCCGCCGAACAGCAGCGTGCCACCGCCGCAGAGGCAGCCGAGCCCCGCCACCGCCGCGATCACGATGAGCACCGTCTTCGTCGTCTTGTTCATCGCCATGGCGTGGGAGCTTAGGAAGAAGGGGCCCAACTGAGGAGGAAGAACCCACGAACCGGAAGCGTCGGCTGTGGAGAGGGGTGCTGCCTTCGTTCGAGCTGGCCTCGGTCCGCGCGCGAGGCGCTGACGGCCGCGTGACGTGCTTGAATCTCGAGCCGTGGCGCCCGTAGATGGGCCATGCGCAACCTGGCCCGAATCGCCTTCCTGACGCTCGCGCTGCTCGCTCCCGTGGCTTCGGCCGACGACGTCGCCTCCATCTCCGGCTACGTGGCCCAGTTCGAGCCCGGCGACGCGCGGCCGATGAAGTTGATCTCGACCCTGGACCCGGCGGATCCCCTCCGCGAGCGGGTCGAGGCCGGCGTGCGCGAGCTCCTCAAAGAGGACTTCGGCTTCAGCGGTACCTTCCGGCTGAGGCGGGGGGCGACCGTCGGGCTCTCCCGGGAGAAGGTTCCAGGCAGGTCGGCCGTCGTCTTCGTGCTCTTCGCCGCGCCGCTCCGCACGCTGGAGGTGGCGCTGCCGCCGCCCGGCGACGTGTTCGTCTATGCGGTCAACGACATGGGCCTCTTCCGCCTCCCTCGCGACGCCACGCGTGCGCTCTTCGCGAGGGGCGCGGTCGCTCCGAGCGCGAACTGGGTCGAGCGAATCGAAGGGCAGCTCGACCGCGAGGAGGTCGACCCGTCCACGACCATGATCACGCTGGACGGCAGCGGCTTCCCGGCGGCGACCTGGACGGGCGATCTCAAGCCCAGGCCCTACGAGGTGGTGACCGGCGTGGGCGGGCCACTGTTCCCCCCCGACGTCCTCAAGGTGCGCGCGCCCTGGGCGTCCCGGAGTGCGCGGGCGAAGGCTCCCGCGAAGTCCGCTCGCTGAGCGCGCGGCCTCGGGCTGCGGTGAGTCCAGCGCGGACTCCGCCGTCGATCGGCTTGGCCGGCGTCTCGTGCCTGGAAGCGAAGCTCCTAAGCCAGTTCCTTGCTCCGTTTCAGTGAGAGCAGGTGCAACAGGATGAAGAGCGGCACGAAGAAGGTGGGAATGATGCTCACCGGAAACGTGATCATCAGCTCGGTCGAAGGACCAGTCCTGAGTGTGCCGATCGGGCCGTTGGAATAGAGAACACCCATCGAGATCGCCGACAGGAGATCGATGAGGCCAAACACATTCCAGGCTACGAATGCCACGCGCAGCCTTGGAGAGTGGTGGTTGCGCCGCATCGAGAGGGCAAGAGGTATGCAGAAGACGGCGGCGAGCACGTCGCCAATTCCTTCCGGATAGCCGAACTGAGGCGGAAGGACTCGCACCAGCGTGCCCACCACGAAGCCAAGACCCACGAAGCGCCATACGTGACTGATGGTGAGCAACCAGAGCGGAATCTGGTCGAGGGCATGCCGCAGCCGCGGGCTGGTCCAGTACGCCAGGGTGAAGCCACCGAGGGGAACGAGCAGGAAGGCGCCCAGGGCCAGCGGTGGCACCTCAGGTCGGTTGAATTGGCCCATCGCGCCACCGACGAGCGCGGCGATGAACCACGAACCGACCATCACGTACACCATCGTGAGCACGTGGACTGAATCCCGATCCTTGATGCCGAAGTAGAGGCTCGATGGTGCGGTGTTGTGATTCATGGCGCGCTCCTCTCGTAGGAACGGACTTGGATGCAGCAGGAATGCCGCCGTGAATCCGGCCTTGCGTCACACCCGAGTCGAGTACTTCCGCAACGTCGCGGGCGAAACGAGCCAGCGGCCGCGATTGCCGACGCAGGCCACCGCGCCGTCGTAGTCGTGGGACGCGCGGACCTCTTCGAAGCGGGCGTCGGACGCGAGCACACGACGGCGGTCGCCGTGCGATCGCACGAGCTCCTCTTCGCAGACGGTGGCTCAGCTGTGAATGCCCGGCGCCTCGCGGCCGGTGCTCTTCACGTACTCCGCGTAGCCGCCGCCGAACTGGTGCGGCCCCTCGGGCGTCAGCTCCAGCACCCGGTTGGTGAGCCGGGAGAGGAAGTGCCGGTCGTGGGAGACGATGAGCAAGCTCCCCTCGAAGGACTCCAGCGCGGTGATGAGCATCTCCTTGGTCTGGAGATCGAGGTGGTTGGTGGGCTCGTCGAGCACCAGGAAGTTCGGCGGGTCGAAGAGCATCAGCGCCAGCACCAGCCGCGCCTTCTCGCCGCCCGACAGCACGCGCACCGACTTCTCCGACTCCTCGCCGGGGAAGCCGAAGCAGCCGGCCAGCGTGCGCAGGGTGCCCTCTGGAGCGCGAGGGAAGGCCGCCACCAGCGAGCTCCACACGGTCGCCTGCGGGTCGAGCACCTCCATCGAGTGCTGGGCGAAGTAGCCGAGCTTCACCGAGTTCCCGAGGGTCACCTCGCCGGAGTCGGGCTGCCCCGAGCCCGCCACCATCTTGAGCAGGGTCGACTTGCCCGCGCCGTTGACGCCCAGCACGCACCAGCGCTCCCGGCGGCGCAGGAGGAAGTCGAAGTTCTTGTACACGACGAGATCGCCGTAGGCCTTGTCGACGTGGCTGAGCTTCACCACGTCCTCGCCGAGCCGGGGCGCGGGCCGGAACTCGAAGTTCACCTTCTCGAAGCGGCGGGGCGGCTCGACGCGCTCGATCTTCTCCAGCTTCTTGATGCGCGACTGCACCTGCGCCGCGTGGCTCGCCCGGGCCTTGAAGCGCTCGATGAAGGCGATCTCCTTCTTCAGCATCGCCTGCTGCCGCTCGAAGGTCGCCTGGGCCTGCTTGTCGTCGATGGCCTTCTGCTCTTCGTAGAACTCGTAGTTGCCCGTGTAGGAGTGGATCTCGCCGCCGTCGATCTCCAGGATGCGGTTGCAGACCCGGTTCATGAACTCGCGGTCGTGGCAGGTCATCAACAGCGCGCCGTCGTACTGCATCAGGAACTTCTCCAGCCAGATGAGCGACTCGAGGTCCAGGTGGTTGGTCGGCTCGTCGAGCAGCATGCCGTCGGGCTTCATCAACAGGATGCGCGCCAGCGCCACGCGCATCTTCCAGCCGCCGGAGAGCGTGCCCACGTCGTCGTCGAGCTGCGCGTCGCGAAAGCCCAGGCCCGCGAGGATCTCCTTGGCGCGGCCCTCCAGCGCGTAGCCGCCGAGCTCGTCGAAGCGCGCCTGCACCTCGCCGAAGCGCTCCACCAGCTTCTCCAGCTGGTCGGCCTTGTCCGGGTCGGCCATGGCGTGCTCGAGCTCCTTGAGCTCCCGCGCCACCTCGGAGATGGGGCCGGCGCCGTCCATCGTCTCCTGCACGATGCTCTTGCCCTTGAGCTCGCCGACGTCCTGCCGGAAGTAGCCGAGGCTCACGCCGCGATCGATGGAGACCGAGCCCTCGTCAGGCAGCTCCTCCTTCATGATGTAGCGGAAGAGGGTCGACTTGCCCGAGCCGTTGGGGCCGACGAGGCCGACGCGCTCGCCCTTGTGGAGCGCCGCCGAGGCGCCGATGAAGAGCACCTGCTTGCCGTGCTGAGAACCGATGTTGTCGAGGCGAATCACTTAGCGCGTGTCGCACGGCGCGGCGGGGTTTGCCAAGGACAGAGAGCGGTGGGCCCCTCCCCCATCAGTGCCGCGTCTGTGGCTCCCCGCGCTGGAGTGCTTCTTGCTCGGGCGACCGCCGCGCGCGGGGTTCCCCAGGAACGCTCGCGGCCTTCGCGCAAATCGCGCGATCGACCAATCGGGAGACACCATGAAGACCATCCAGAAGTCGATTCAGATCCACGCCCCCATCTCGCAGGTCTACGAGTACATCACCACGCCCCAGAACCTCCCGGAGATCTGGCCGAGCATGGTCGAGGTCTCGAACGCAAAGCGTGCGGCCGACGGCTCTCACAGCTTCGACTTCACGTACAAGATGGCCGGCGTGCACTTCAAGGGGCACTCGCAGTCGGTGAAGGCCGTGCAGAACCGGTCGAGCGACGTGGACACCACCGGTGGCCTCACCAGCCATTTCCACTGGACCTTCGACGGCAAGGACGGGCTCACCACCATCAACCTGCGCTGCGAGTACGACATCCCGCACACGCTACTGGGGAAGATCGCCGAGCCCATCTTGGTGAAGCTCAACGAGCGCGAGGCCGATCACATGCTCGCGAACTTGAAGAACCGCATGGAGCCGGCCGAGGCCGTGAGCGAGGTGAGCAAGGGCAAGGAGAAGCGCGTCTAGCGCTCAGGGCTCCAACCGGCACACGCCCGAGCGGAACGCCGGGAACCCGCTGATGGGGTCCTTCGTGTCGGGCGCGATGAGCTGGTTCACGTTGGCCTCGGCCCAGCCGGCGGGGAGCACCACCGCCTCCGGGTGTACGTCCTCGGTGACGATCGCGCGAGCGACGATGGAGCCGTAGGGCGAGACCACGTGGACCGGCTTGCCGTTCGCCACCCCGAAGCGCTTCGCCGCCTCGGGGTGTACGAGCGCCTCGATCTGCCGCATGCGCGCCTCGATGCTCGGCACGCCGCGGAACTGCGAGTTGATGTACGCCCGGGGTCTCGGGCCGGTGACGAGGCGCAGCGGGAACTCCTCTCGCGGCGTCTCGCTCGGCGGCGTCCACACCGGCAGGGCAGGGTGGCCGTGCGCCTCGAGGAGCGACGAGGCCAGCTCCACCCGCCCCGACGGCGTCGAGAACTTCGGGGTCTCGTCGAGCGGCTGGGGCACGGGCTGCGAGCCCTCGTCCCGCATCCAGGGCACGTGGCGAGCGGCCCGCGCGTCGGCGAACTCGTCCCAGGGGAAGTAGCTGCCCAGGCCCAGCTTGCGCGCCAGCCCCACCAGCACCTTCCAGTCGCTCGAGGCCTGGTGCTGCGGCGGCACCAGGCTGCCTTTGGCTACCGCGTCGCGGTCGTCCACGTCCGGCGCTTCGGCGAAGGTCGCCGCCGGCAGCACCACGTCGGACCGCTGCGCCGAGGCGGAGAAGAACGGGTCCACCGTCACCAAGAGGTCGAGCTTCTCCACCGCCTGCGAGACCCGCTGCGCTGCCGACGAGGTGACGAGCAGGTTCGACGCCACCAGCATCAGCGCCCGCACCGGGTAGGGCTTGCCGTCGAGGATGGCGTCCGCGAGCACCTGGCCTTGCGCCTCGCGGTTGTACATCTCGAAGAGCGGGAAGCGCTCGCTGCCCAGCGCCCGGGCCTTCACCGGCGGCGGCACCGGCTCCGGCGTCTTCATGCGGTAGAGCGCCGGGAGCAGCTCCTCCCGGAAGCGCGGCCCCGGCGGAGTGAGCACCGACGCCAGGTCGAGCCCGGAGTGGAAGCGCCCGCACAAGGTCTCCAGCGCGGAGAGGGCCCGCACCGTCTGCACGCCGCTCTCGTGGTGCTCGACGCCCAGGCCTTGCCAGATGCCGACCGGCTTCTCGTGCCCGAGCAGCCGCGCCACCCGCACCACCTGCTCCTTTGGCACCGAGGTGAGCCGCTCCACCGCATCGGGCGGGTACTCGGCGGAAAGGCCTTTGAGCGCCTCCAGGCCCACGGTGTCCTTGGCCAGCGCCGCTTCGTCCACCAGGCGCTCGGTGAAGAGCACGTGCATGAAGCCCAGCGCCAGGGCGCCGTCGGTGCCGGGGCGGACGCGGACGTACTCGGTGGCCTCCTTGGCGAGCGAGGTGCGCACCGGATCGACGACCACCAGCTTCCCGCGTACGGCCTTGGCCGCCACCACGTGCGCGAAGGGCGGCGCGGTGGTCGGCGGGTTTGCGCCCCACACCACCAGCGTGCGCACGTTCTTCACGTCGGGCGCGTACTTGGAGCCGACGGTGAGCGCCTGCCCCATGCGCAAAGACGCCTCGCAGAGGCTCGACACCGTGGCCACGTTGGGAGAGCCGAAGGCGCGGGCGAAGCGGTGCAGCATGTCGACCAGCGGGTGCCGCACCAGGGGCCAGCCGGTCTGAATGGCGAAGGCCTCCGGGCCGTGCTTCGCCTTCACTGCCTCGAGACGCCTCGCCACCTCGCCGAGCGCGTCGTCCCAGCTCACCTCGTGGAAGGCGTCGCCACGGCGCACCAGCGGCGCGCGCAAGCGGGCGTTGGAGTGCACCAGCTCGCGCAGGGCGTAGCCGTGCTCGCAGACGAAGCCGCGCGTCTTGCTCTCGAGGTCGCCCTCCACCTTCACCAGGTGATCGCCCTGCACGGTGCAGACGACGCCGCAGTGCATGAGGCAGAAGCGGCAGGTGCCCCTGGTCTGGGTGGTGGCCTCGGCGCGCTTGCCGTAGAGCACCAGGCCCGCGGTGCCGGCGCCCACCACGCCCAGCGGCAGGGCCTTCAAGAGGTCGCGGCGGTTCAGGGGCCGCCGCACGATGGTCTTGAGCGGCGGGCTCACGCGCTCCCCAAGGGCTCGATGACGATGGCCTGCGCGAGCTCCGGGCAGGCCTCCTCGCACAGCCCGCACCCCACGCAGGCGCTCTCGTGGAAGAGCGGCGCCTTCTGTGGCCCCACCAGCTCCACCGCTTTGTCCGGGTAGGGGCAGACGAGGTAGCAGAGCCGGCACACGCCGGTGCCGTTCCAGGGCAGGCACTTGCTGCGGGTGAGCTTGGGCACGCCCATCTTCACGCTCTGGAAGACCACGTCGGCGTCGGCGGCGAGCCGAGTGAGCGCGTCGGTGGGGCAAGCCTGCGTGCACTTCATGCAGAGCACGCAGGCGCGCGACGCGGTGTCGATGAAGGGCGTCGCCTGATCGAGCGAGAAGGTGGAGGGAAACTCGATGCACTTGGTCGGGCAGACCTCGGCGCAGCGGTAGCAGCCGATGCACGCCTGCTCGAACTTTCCCGGTGGCAGCGCGCCGGGCGGACGGATCTTCTTCGGGTTCGCACGGGCGCGCTTGGGCACGGCGGCGAACGCGATGGCCGCGGCGAGGGCGCCGATGAGCGTGCGGCGCTTCACGGCTTCTCCTCGGGCGCGCGGAAGAGCGCGGGCTTCGCGACGCGGAAGGACAGCGCCTTCGTGGGGCAGGAGGCGATGCACTTGCCGCAGCGCTCGCAGCCGGTGTCGAGCTTGTCGGTCATCGGCTTCTGGCCGAGGTTGCAGACCACGTCACAGACGGTGCAGTCGGTACACTTCGACTTCTCGCGCACCACGCGAAGCGGCGAGAGCCCCGACATCACCGAGAACATCGCGCCGCCGGGGCAGAGCGAGCGGCAGAAGCCGGCGCGGGAGACGAAGGTGTCGAAGAGGAAGGCGCCCAGCACCACCAGCGCACCGAGCCCCAGCGAGCCGTAGAAGACGGCGTGGAACACCTCGCGGCCGATGAGCGCCGGCGGGTAGACGAGGGGGAGCACCTGCGCGCCAGTGAGCGCGGTGACGATCAGCACGCCCACCAGCGCCACCCGCGCCGCGGCGCGAGGCACGGGCACGTCGAGGAGCTTGAAGCCCAGGCCGGTGAGGAACCATCGAGCCACGTTGCTCGCCGCCAGAATGGGCAGGTAGGGGCAGGCCCAGCCGCAGAAGAACCGCCCCAAGAGGAGCACCAGCACCACACCGGGGAGGACAGTCCACACCCACTTCCAGGAGACGCCGTGGACCAGCGCCACCCCGCCGGCGAGCAGTGGATCGACGAGCTCGAGGCCGAAGACCGAGATGGAGGTGGGAGCGCCGACGAAGGGAGGTGGCTGATCGGGGAAGGCTCGCCCGAGCCGGAACCACGCTGAATCCTGGGCGAAACCCGCGCCGGCGACGTCGAGCGAGTGCAGGTGCCACAGGGGCAAGACGAAGGTCAGCGCCACCGAGAAGGTGAGGAAGGCGACGCGCGTGCGCTGGTACCAGCGGCCGTGCCGGAGCGTCAGGTCGAGCGGCTGGAGCGGGCGGCGGGGGGCCACCGGCGCATTCTGTGCGAAGCGCGGGCCGCGCGTCTCCTTTCGGGCGCGAGGGCTCACGGCGGTCGCCGGAGAGAGCCTTCGACCGGGCCTCGCCGGGGCGATAGACGGCAGGGATGCGGAGCGTGGGACGGCATGCCGGGCGGGCAGGGGGCTCCGGAGACTCGGTGGCGCGCGCGCGGCTGGCCTCGCAGCTCCTCTGCGGCCCCAAGCCGTCGTCCGTCGTCGAGGTGGCGCGGCACCTGGTGGCGATGCAGGCCCAGGACCCGCGAGGCGTGAGGCTCGCGTTTCGCCCGCGGAGCACCGGGCTCACCGCCGCCGACGTCGACCTCGCGCTGGGCGATCGCTCACTGGTGCTCACCTGGCTCTGCCGCGGCACGCTGCACCTGCTCTGCGCGGAGGACTACCCGTGGCTGCACGCGCTCACGGCGTCCACCGTGGCGACGACGAACCAGACGCGCCTGAAGCAGGAGGGCGTGTCGCCGGAGCAGGCCGAGCGGGCGATGACGCTGATCGAGCGGGCGCTCGCCGGACAGGGGCCGCTCACCCGCGACCAACTGAAGGAGCGCCTGGCCGCGAAGGACATCCCGGTTGCCGGGCAGGCGATGCCGCACCTGCTGCTGCTCTCGAGCGCGCGCGGCCTCACGGTGCGCGGTCCGATGGTAGGCAGAGACCACGCGTTCGTATTGGTGCGCGACTGGTTGAAGCTGCCGCGCCGGGCGCCTGACCGCGACGACGCGCTCGCCGAGCTCGCCCGGCGCTACCTCGCGAGCCACGGGCCGGCGCGCGGCGCCGACCTCGCGAAGTGGTCCGGACTGCCGTTGCGCGACGTGCGGCGCGGGCTGTCGCTCGTCGCGTCGGACACGCGCGCGCTCCCGGGCGGTGAGCTCGCGCTTCGGCGGCAGGCCATCGACGGTGACGTGCCCCCGCCCACGCTGCTCGGCGCGTTCGATCCGCTGCTCCACGGCTGGGTCTCGCGGGAGCCGGTGCTCGGTCCGGCCGGCGGCCCGGCCTGGGGCGTGGTGACCTCCAACGGTCTGTTCCGCCCCTTCGCGCTGGTCGGTGGCCACGCGGCCGGCCTCTGGACGATGCCGAAGGGCAGGGTGGTCCTAGAGCCGTTCTCGCCACTGCCCCGCGCTGCCCGCGTGTCCCTCGAGAGGGACGCGGAGGACGTGGAGCGGTTTCTCGGCGCGAAGAAGGAGCGGAGTCCGGCGCGAGTCACCTGAACGGAAGCGGGAACACGACGCCCATCGTGGCGAAGACCCCCAGCACGGTGTCGAGCAGGGCGACGTGCCAGACCTCGCTTCGGCGGGAGTCGGGGACGAACGCGTAGAAGCGGAACCCGAGCGCGAGCTCGAAGCGCCAGCCATCGAACGAGCCAAATGCGCCGCCGATGCTGACGTGCCCCGCGGGCCCGACGTGCCCATGGAGGACTGGGTTCTCGAAGCAGCACTGGCCGGACACGAGCTGGCCAACGCCGCCGCCGACGTCGACGAAGAGGCTCTCCGAGTGGAGGCGCGCCTCGGGGAGCAGCGCCCAGGCCTGGTGGCCCTCCACGATCGACGCCGGCGCGCGGGATGAATCGGGCTCGTGGGCTCCGGGAATCCCGACCTCCCCCATGACACGGAGCGACAGCGTCAGGTGCTCATGGACCCGCCAGCCGCCACGAAAGGAAATCTCCGGCGCCGGGCCCGAGAGCAAGACGTAGCCGAGGAGCGCTGCGCCTTCGAACGCGCTCGAGGGCGTCTCCGCCTCGGCCCCGAGGGCCGCCGACGCGACCAGCAGTGAGAGCGCAGCAGCCCGCCTCACCACGTCACCCCGAGTCGAAGCAGGTGCGCGTTCACGCCGCCGCGCAGGCCGGGTGACTGCTCGAACCCTTCAGCGCTTTCGCGCCCGCTCCCGCCGCCGCGACACCGGCCGCCCGCGCGAGCTCCCCAGCGACTGCAGGCGATCGAGCTCGAGCTGCAGCGTCTGCCAGCTCGCGAAGCGGTCCTCGTCGAGCGAGCCGTCCTCCACCGCCGCCTTCACCGCGCAGCCGGGCTCGGCGTCGTGGCTGCAGTCGCCGAAGCGGCACTGCTGCGCCAGCGCCTCGACGTCGTCGAAGGTCTTGGCCAGGCCTTCGTTCGCCGCCCACAGCTGCACCTCGCGCAGGCCCGGCGTGTCGATGACGCTGCCGCCGCCGGGGAGCACCACCAGCTCCCGCCGGGTGGTGGTGTGCCGGCCTTTGCCGTCGTCCTTCGTGGCGCCGGTGGACATGAGCTCGGTTCCGGCGAGCGCGTTCACCATCGTGGACTTGCCCACGCCGGAGCTGCCGAGCAGCGCCACCGACTTGCCCGCCGTGAACACCGCCCGCACGGGCTCCAGCCCCGCGCCCGTCTTCGCGCTCACCGCGTGCACCAAAGCGCCGCCCGCCACCGCCTTCACCTGCGCGACCTTCTCCTCGACGCCCTGGGCCACGTCGGCCTTGTTCAACACCACCATCGGTACGGCCTTGCTCTCGAAGGCGAGCGACACCAGCCGCTCGAGCCGGCGCAGGTTGAAGTCCTCGTCGAGGCCCATCACCACCATCACCACGTCGACGTTGGCGGCCAGCACCTGGGGCGCGGAGTTGGTGCCCGACACCTTGCGGATGAAGGCGGTGCGGCGCGGCAGGAGCGCGTGCACCAGCGCCTCGCCCTCCTTCTCCGGCGCGGCGGCGGCGACCCAGTCACCGACCGCCGGCAGCTCGGTGAGGCTCTGGGCGCGGTGAATCAGCTTCCCGCCGGTGCGCGCCCAGCGCTCGCCGCCCGCCATCAGCACCTTGAGCTGCTTGCGGTAGACGAGCGTCACCCGCGCGGGCACCAGGCCCTTTCGGGAGAACGGCTCCATCGCCGCCTCCAGGCCTTCGTCCCAGCCCAGGCGCCTCTTCCAGTCGAACTCGCTCATGCGCGCCGCCGGACGATGGCAGCGCGGCCGGGCTGACGGAAGCTCAGATGTTGTCCCAGGTGTACCCGTCGTTCTCGAAGGCGTGGTTCGCGAGCGACTTCACCAGCTCGTCGTCGTTGTCGTTCAGGCGGGCGAGGTTCTCCTTCACCCGCCGCTTGGCCTGGCCGCAGAAGATCTCGAGGATCTCGATCTCCTTGGTCACCGCCGCCGCGCCCCTGTCCTGAATCGCCGTCGACACCCGCGACATGGTGGCCGCGAACACGAACAGGTCGATCATGATGTCCGCCATGCGCCGCGAGGCGAACTGCTTGCCGATGATGTTCTTGCCGTGCTTGCGCAGCACCGCGTCGACCATGGTGGCGAGGTCGGCCACCAGCTCCTCGAAGAGCTGCTGCTGGTTCACCAGCGCCGGGTGCACCTTGGTGAGCGACTGCTTCTCGCGCTTCACATAGCTCGTGGCCAGCGACGCCCGCCGCCGCGCGTAGTCGGAGATGACGCCGAAGCCCTTGATGGGGTTGTCGAAGATGCCCTTGAGCGACGCGGAGAGCTCCTTCAGCTGGCTGCCGACCTCGTTCATCGCGGTCAGGGCGATGAAGAGCCGCAGCACCTCGTTGGTGCCCTCGAAGATGCGGTTGATGCGGCAGTCGCGGAGGATGCGCTCGTAGGGGAAGTCGCGCATGTAGCCGTTGCCGCCGGCCACCTGCAGCGCCTCGTCGCAGGTGCGCCACATCGCCTCCGAGGCGTAGACCTTGGTGATGGCCGCCTCGACCGCGTAGTCCTCGTGGCCGGAGTCGATGAAGTGGTTCACCATGTTGACCGCGGCTTCGGTCGTGTAGCAGTCGACCATCATCTGCCCGACCTTCTGCTTCACCAGGCCGAACTCGGCGATCGGCTGGCCGAACTGCTTGCGGTCGAGCGCCTGCCGCGACGTGAGCTCGATGCAGCGCTTCATGCCGCCGATGGCGCCGCCGCCCAGGCCGGTGCGGCCGGAGTTCAAGATGCGCATCGCCACCTTGAAGCCCTTGCCCACGTCGCCGAGCACGTTCTTCGACGACACGCGCACGTTGTCGAAGGCCACGGTGGTGGTGTTCGAGGAGCGGATGCCGAGCTTGTCCTCGTGGGGGCCGGTGGAGACGCCGGGCATGTCGCGGGTGACGATGAAGGCCGTCACGCTGCCGCGCTCGGTCGGCGGGCCGGTGCGCGCGAACACCGTGTAGAACTGGGCGATGCCGCCATTGGTGATCCACAGCTTCTCGCCGTTCAAGATCCAGTCGTCGCCGTCCTTGTCGGCGCGGGTCTTGATGCCGGCGGCGTCGCTGCCGGCGCCGGGCTCGGTGAGGCAGAAGGCGGCGATCATCTCCCCGGTGGAGAGCTTGGGCAGGAAGCGCGCTTTCTGCTCGTCGGTGCCGAAGAGGATGAGCCCGCGCATGCCGATGCTGGAGTGCGCACCCACCGTCACCGCCACCGAGCCCTCCCAGCGGGCGAGCTCCTGCAGCGTGCGCGAGTAGGCGGTGGTCGACAGCGCCATGCCGCCGAAGGCCTCGGGGATGACCAGAGAGAAGAGGCCGAACTGCTTGAGCTCCTCGATGAACTCCGGCGGCAGCTCGCCGTCCTTGTCCCACTTCCGAAAGTCCTTCTCGTGCGGCTTCATCAGCTGCTCGATGGAGGAGCGGATGCTCTTCAAGGTCTCCTTCTCCGCGTCCTTCATCTTCGGGTACGGGAAGACCAGGTCCTCCTCGATGGTGCCGAAGCACAGCTGCGACATGAACGAGGGCGACGTATTCGTGATGGCCATGCAAAGGACCTTAATGCAGTGCGTCAGCAAGCGCACTCACCGCGCGTCTGGGTGCCGTTCGCGATTCTGAAAAGGCCAATCAGCGCGCGTGCTTCTGGTACCGCTCGAGGCAGAAGAAGCTCGCCGGGGTCATGAGGCCGAGCCGGGTGTAGGCCTTGCCGAGGAGGAGGTCGGGGTTCTCCGGGTCGGGCTGCACGACGTAGTCGTCGATGGTCGAGCCGGTGAAGAGGGTGTTCTGGGGCTGGGCGTAGTCGAGGAAGACGGAGCTCGGGTACAGGTTCTTCCCCGGCCGGTTGCGGGTGGCGTAGACCCTGTAGTGGCCGACGCGGTTGGGCTTCTCCTCGTTGGGCACGGTCTCCCACTTGTCGTCGAGGCCGCCGTTCTTGACCTTCAAGTTGTAGCCGGAGAGCGGCTCGGTGGCGTCGCCCTGGGCCCTTCCCTCACCGGGGAAGAAGCACTTGATGAAGCGGGTGTTGCTCATGAGCCACATCACCGCCTTCTCGTGCGGCGCGAGCACGTTGAAGCCGCGGAACTCGTAGCCGCAGATGGAGGAGAGCGACGGGCCCTTCGCCTCCACCATGTACTGCTCGAGGCGCGCGCGAGGAGAGGTGCACAGCTCTTGGTAGGTCAGAGGCATGGGCGCCCCATAGCCTTGGCGACCGCGCCTTGTCACAGCGAGTCCCGAAGCCCTTCGCGCCGAAACGTTTTCGTCACAGCCCCGCGAGCGCGTCGCCCGCCACGCCGTCGCCGCCCACGAACGCTTTCCTGAGCCGTTCGATGGGCTCGAGGTCCGGCTTCCGCCCCGCGGCCACCAGCGCTTCCTTGAACAGCGCCGCCTCGCGGGAGGTGATGCGCCCGTCGACGATGCAGGCGATGGCCAACAGCCGCAGCGCCACCGTCCGCTCCTCCGGCGCGAGCGTCCCCAGCGAGGCCAAGAGCTCGCCCACGTCGTCGAGCTCGGCGCGGCCCAGATCGCCGACCTTCTTCGCCACCAGATCGAGCAACGCCACCAGGTTCGGGTGGAGATCCTGCGTCCGCACGATGGCCCCGGCCACCGCGCGCACCGCCGCCAGCTTTCCCGCGTGCGAGAGCGGCGGCGCCTCGGCGAAGACCCGGTCCACCAATTCCTCGGCGGCACTCGGCCCCATCGCCCGCACCCGCGCCTCGTGCAGCACCCGCCATGACACGAGCCCGTTCCACAGCGCGGTGATGGGCACCGCCACGAAGGGAATCACCGTGTTCACCACGCTGCGCACGAAGACGCGGCCCAGCATGCGGCGCACCAGCATCTTCACCAGGAAGTTGGTGACCCCCACCTTCGCCTTGTAAGCCAGCGACGCGAACACCAGCCGCCACTTCGACGCCTCCCGCTGCGCGTTGATGCCGTGGGGGCCGCGAATGGGGTTCGGCAGCTCCAGCGCCGCGCGGGCCAAGGACTCCCCGAGCGCCGTGTCGGACTTCGAGCGGTCCTTGCCGAAGAGCTCGAGCCCCGCCACCCGCGCCAGCTCGTGCACGCTGCGCAAGGTGTCCCAGTAGAGGAAGGCGATCTCCAAGACCGACGCCACCAGCGTCACGCCGCCGACGATGAGCCAGAACTTCAGGCTCTCGTGGCTCAACGGGCCAGCGCTCTCGGGGAGCAGCGTGTTCGCGTAGACCTCCGCCACCGCCGAGGCCGCGCCCGACAAGGCCCCCGCCACGCAGGAGCGCACGATGGCCCCGCGCTCCACCCGCCGCATCCCCGCGCGCTCCTCGGGGTTCAGGAAGTGGACGGCGTCGATGGCGGTGACCGCGGCGCTCTTCTCCGAGCGGGACCGGAAGTAGGAGACGCCGACGCGCTCGAGCAGCGGCTTCTTCTCCGCCTCCACCACCGGCTCGTCGGGCAAGAGCTGCCTCACTTCGCCTCCGGCTCCTTCTCGTCGGGCGGCACCAGCTCCCGGCTCTTGGTGATCTTCCGGAAGTACGACACCGCCGGCGTGGGCCTCCTCGCCTGCGTCTTCAGGTCCACCTCGTACAGCCCGAAGCGCGGCCCCCAGCCCTCGAGCCACTCGAAGTTGTCCATCAACGACCAGTGCAGGTACGTCGTCACGTCGACGCCCTCGGCGCGCGCGAGCAACAGCTCCTTCAGGTGGTCGTAGATGAACTTGGGACGCCGCTTGCCGGTGCGATCGTCGAGCCCGTTCTCGGTCACCCACACCGGCAGGCCGTAGCGCTTCATCTGCTTGAGCACCCAGCCGAAGCCTTCCGGGTAGTACTCCCAGCCGATGTCGGTGAGGCCGCGGGAATGCGCGTCCCGGAAGCCGAAGGTGGCGAAGGGGGGCCCCGCGAGGAACTGCACGTGGGTGCGCGTGTAGTAGTTGATGCCCAAAAAGCTCATCGACTTCTCCGCGCCGTCGATGCGGTCGCGCCCCGCGATGAGGCCGGGGAAGTTCATCGCCACCTTGCCGGTGTGCAGGGCCTCGATGAAGCCGTGGTTGAAGATGGTCTCGCCGAGGCGGGTGAGCGCCTGATCGAAGGGCCACCACTTGCGGTGCGGCGCGAAGACCGTCACGTGCTGCGCGAGGCCGATGTCCAAGGGCCGCCCGCCCCAGCGTTCGAGCAGGGCCTGCCGGGCGATGACGTGGGCGCGGACGATGTTGGTGGTGGCGGCGAAGGCCTTGCCGCCGTCCATGATGCCGGGCGGGAACGCCGCGCCCAGGTAGCCGGAGAGGATGAAGATGTTCGGCTCGTTGAAGGTGACGACCGCCGCGCCGGTGCCCTCGAGCAGCTCGGCGCACTTCTTCGCGTAGCGCGTCCAGCTCTCGAGCGAGCTGGGCTCGTGCCAGGGCGTCTGGTCGTGGAACCACTGGGGGTGGGTGAAGTGGTGCAGCGTGACCACCGGCCGAATGCCGGCCTTCTTCAGCGCCAGCAGCCGCTCCCGGTAGCCCGCCAGCGCCCGGTCATCCCAGGTCCCGCGCTTGGGCTCCACGCGCGCCCACTCGATGGAGAGCCGGTACGCGGTCGCCCCCAGCGCCTGAATGAGCTGGATGTCGTCGTAGAACTTGTCCCAGTGGCCGCAGCCGTCTCCGCAGCGCACCTTGGGGTCCTTGAGCTTCCCCTGGCGCTCCCACTCGGCCCAGTCGTTCTCGATGCCGCCTTCGACCTGGTACGACGAGGTGGCGACGCCGAAGACGAAGTTTTCGGGAAAGGAGAGCGTCGGGGACATCGGAACCCAGTCGGTCTACCGATGTTGAGTGAAAGTCGCCACCGTTTCGGCCCCGCGCGTGACCGCGCCGTGAAGACTCAGGAGAGCCCGCGCAACACGCGCATCGCCGCGCAGGCCGCGCCGTAGCCGTTGTCGATGTTCACCACCGCCACCCCGGGCGCGCAGGAGGCCAGCATGGCGTGGAGCGCGGTGGTGCCGCCGGCCGCCACGCCATAGCCGGTGGAGGTGGGCACCGCGATGAGGGCGCCGCCGTAGAGGCCGCCGAGTACGGTGGCCAGCGCCGCGTCCATGCCCGCCACCGCCACCACCACCGGGTGGGCGCGGATCTCCTCGATGCGCCCGGTGAGCCGGTGCAGGCCCGCCACCCCCACGTCGGCCACCACCGTCGCGGCGTGGCCAGAGAAGCGCAGGGTGCGCTCGACCTCGCGGGAGACGAAGGCGTCGGAGGTGCCGGCGGAGACGATGGCCACCCGCGCCGGGCCCTTCGGATCCAACGGCGCCCCCAGGTAGGCGGTGCGGGAGACGGGCTCGTAGTCGAGGGCCTGGCGGTCGGCGGCCGGGAGCGCGGCGTGCTGCTCCGCGGAGAGCCGGGTGAGGAGGAAGCGCGCCTTCTTCGCCCGCGCCTGCTCGAGGATGTGGGCGAGGTGCTCGACCGTCTTGCCCTGGCAGAAGATGGCCTCGTCGAAGCCGATGCGGTCCGCGCGCTCGAAGTCGAGGGTGATCTCGTGGGACGCCATTCGGGCCTTGTACGCAAGGCGTCGCGGCTTCGCTACCCCTCGGTCGGTGGTATGAGCGGCCCCATGTCCTTGCGCGCGGCCGAGCTCGTCCTCATCGCGCGGGAGCTGGAGCGCGAGCTCGCCGGCGCGGTGGTGCAGAAGGTCTACGCGCCCACCCCCGCGCGGGTCTTCCTCGAGCTGCGCGTGCCGGGCAAGAGCGCGCTGCTCCTCGTCTCTGCCGAGCCGAAGGTGGCCCGCGTGTCGGCCGTCGAGCACCGCCCCCCGAACCCGGAGCGGCCGCCGGCGTGGCAGGCCGTCTTGCGCCGGGAGCTCGTCGGCGCCCGCCTGGTGGACGCCGAAGCCGTCGAGGCCCGGAAGACCCTGCTCCTGCACCTCTCCCGCGCCGACAAGTCCTTCACCCTCGCCCTCGAGGTGAGCGGCGAGCCGATGCTGTTGCTCCTCACCCGCGAGGCCAGGGTGCTGGCGCTCTCCTCGCCGGCGCGCAGCGGCCTGCGCCCCGGCGCTACCTGGACCCCGCTCGAGGAGTCGCCCGAGCCCCCGTCCGCAAGCCGCCTCGCCGGCGACTTCGTCTTCTTGAGGCTCCTCCATGCGGCGGAGACGCTCTTCGGCGCCGCTGAGGAGGCCACCCAGCGCTCCGCTCAACGGGCGCCCTTCGTCGCCAAGCTCAAGAAGCTCGCCAAGACCCGCGAGAAGGTCCAAGCCGACGCCGCGCGCGCCGAGCGGGCGCCGCTGCTGCGGGCCGAGGGCGAGCTGCTCAAGCAGAACCTCCACCGGCTCGTGCGCGGCGAGCGCTCCATCACCGTGACCGAGTACCTCGCCGACGGCTCGACCCTCGAGCGCGTCGTCCCCCTGGACCCCAAGCGCACGCCGCAGGAGGAGGTGGAGCACCGCTTCCACCAGGCCCGCCGCCTCGCCCGCGGCCAGCAGCTCGCCGCCCAGCGCCTAGCCCAGCTCGATCAGGAGAAGGCGGCGCTGGAGGCCGAGCTCGCCAGGGTGGAGGCGGGAGGCCAGCCGGACTCACGAACCGTTCAGCCCGAGCGGAGTCGAGGGCCCGCCGGATCGGCGCTGGGCGCACGGCCCCTCGACTCCGCTCGGGGCAAACGGGGGGCCGCGCCAAAGCCCTACCGCGAGTACCAAGGCCACGGCGGCCAGCGCATCTGGGTCGGAAGGGGCTCCGCGCACAACGACGCGCTCACCTTCGGCACCGCCAGGCCCCACCACGCCTGGCTGCACGCCCGCGGCGTCCCCGGGGCGCACGTGGTGGTGCCGCTGGAGAAGGGCCAAGCGCTCCAGCAGGAGGTGCTGCTCGACGCCGCGCACCTCGCCGTGCACCACTCCGACGCCAAGGGCGAGCCGCGCGCCGAGGTGGCCTCCACCCTGGTCAAGTTCGTCAAGAAGCCGAAGGGCGCCGCGCCCGGCGCGGTCACCTACACCCGCGAGAAGGTGCTGATGCTGCGCGTGGAGCCCGAGCGCCTCGCGCGCCTCTTGGCTTCCGCCACCGAATGAGCGGAACGTGGATTTCGCTCCCCCTGTCCCTTAACGTCACGGCCGCCGCCTTCCTTGCGAGGAGCCCCGTGGTTCGCACCCTCACCGTCGTCGCGCTGTGCTCGGCCTCGCTGGCCCGCGCCGACTGGAGCCTGAGGCTCGAAGACGCCGCGGCGCTCCCGGTGACGGCGCCCCAGACGAGCTACTACGGCCTCGGCATCTCCGGTTCGGCGACGGCGGCCTTCGAGCTCGTCCCCTCGCTCGAGCTGGAGGCCGGCCTCGGCTACACCTTCCTCGACGCCGCCGACTCCAGCCCGCTCGCCCAGCCCGGCTCGGCGCTCACGCTCTCTTTGGGCCTCCGGGTGAAGCGGCCCTCGAAGGGCGCCACGCTGGTGCCCTTCTTCGAGCTGCTCGGCGGCTACGTGCGCACCGGGCCCTCCAACCGCCCCGAGGTGCTCGCGGGCGCGGGGCTCTTGATTCGCCTGGGCCACGACGTCCCCGTCCTCGCCGGCCCCTCGGTCCACGCCCTCTACATTCCGCGCCTCGCCAACGAGCCCGAGTTCACCACCCGCGACGTGGCGGTGCTCACCTTCGGCCTGAGCCTCGAGCTCGAGCCCCGGCCCGCCCGCGCTCCGGAGCGTTTGACCCCATGAGCGACGGCCGGCGCCTTTCCCTCGGCGCGGCCCTCGCCCTCGGCCTCGCGGCAGGGTGCTACGGCTCGCTCATCCAGGAAGGGCCCGACGGCGGGCGGTGCCCGGCGGGGCAGCTCCTCTGCGCCGGCGTCTGCGTCGACGGCACCCTGGACGACCTGAACTGCGGCGCCTGCCGGCACCAGTGCGCGGCCAACGAAGGCTGCGCCGCGGGGGCGTGCATCGCGAAGACCTGCCCCGACGCGACGTGCGGGCCCGATCAGGTCTGCGTCTCCACCGGCTGCCGCCAGCGCGCCTGCGTCGGCGTCGTCTGCCCCGTCGGCGAGAGCTGCTTCGAGGGCGCCTGCCACCTCGAGGCCTGCGGCGCCCAGGCGTGCTCGCCCAACTTCATCTGCCTCGACGGCGGCTGCACCGACGTGACCTGCCTCGGCGTGCAGTGCCCTCCGGGGCGCGAGTGCCACGGCGGCACCTGCGCCTCCTGCACCTCGGGGCTGCCGTGCAGCTCGAACCCCCACGCCGCCTGCCGCGCCGGACGGACCGCCTGCACCCAAGACACCCCGACCTGCGTCGACGACCTCGCCGCGGCCGCCGGCAAGGCCTGCGGCTCCAACCGGGTCTGCGACGGGGACGGCGGGTGTACGCCCTGCGCCACCGGCACCGCCTGCCAGACCAACCCCGGCGCGCCCTGCGTGACCGGAGTGCTCCAGTGCAGCCTCGGCCCCACCTGCGTGACGGCGGGCAACGCAGACGCCGGGGTGCCCTGCGGCGCCGGCCACGTGTGCGACGGCGCGGGGCAGTGCGCCGCCTGCGTCGAGGGCGCGAGCTGCACCTCCAACCTCGGGGCGCCCTGCTTCACCGGGGTGATGAGCTGCGCCAAGGGCCCGAGGTGCAAGGACGCCAGGCCCGCTCCGGCGGGGCTTCTCTGCGGCGGCGGCTCAAAGGTCTGCGCCGGCGACGGCGGCTGCGTGGCGTGCGTCAGCGGTCAGGCCTGCGCGACCAACCCCACCGCCTGCGTCCCCGGCAAGCTCCAGTGCGGCAGTGGGGGCCCCACCTGTGAAGACGGGAGCGGCACCTCGCCGCCGGGCACGCTCTGCAACGGCACCGGGGTCTGCGCCCTGGACGGTGGCTGCGCCGCCTGCGGGCCGGTGCCGTGCCCCGTCGGCCTCACCTGCGTCAGCGGCGCCTGCGTGCCCTGAGCGCCTGTGAAGAGACCGCCTCCCGTCGCGGAGAACGCCGAGGCGCGTCGCCGGCCGGCGTCGCAACCCCTCGACGCAGCACGAACTGCGCCTTCGGGACCGCTCCTTGGGCGGCTCGCGCTTCGCCGTTCCCGCTCGGTCCGGCGATGTCTTCACTCCGGCTGAGCGCCCGTCCAAGGACTTGGAACGTAACCAGGCGGAACAACGCATGTTTCCTGCCGGAGGCTCCTTCTGGCGGCCTCCAGACTGCGCCCATTTGGCTGACGCATGTCTGCGAAGGGGCATTCCCCGAGGGGTCGGAGGGGGCTAAGAGCGCCGATCCATGGCTTCGTCCGACCCCCCACCCGGGGCTTCTGAACCGGGTTCCGCCGACGCCCCCCCGCCGTCGTCCCAGGGCGCGGCAGCGGGCACTCCGGCATCGGCCGGGGCAGTCGCGGCGGCCGGTTCTGCTCCGGGCGGATCGAACATCCCCTCGCCGGCGGTCCCAACGACTCCTTCGGCTTCAGCCAGCGCTGGCCCTGCCGCTCAGGGCGCGGTCGGGCCCCCTCCGCCGGCCGGGGCGACGCCCTCCGCGCCTCCGCCGGCCCTGACGCCTGGCACCGGGCCGGTCCCCATGGTGCGGCCGCCGGAGCACCCCACCCACGGCGCCCTCTGGGGCCTGACGCTGGGCGCGCTGGGCATCGTCTTCGGAGACATCGGCACCAGCCCGCTCTACGCCCTGGGCACCTGCTTCGCCGGGAAGGTGGTGGACGGGAAGGTCGTCGCCGCGCCTCACGCCTTGATCGTGTCGCCGGAGAACGTCTTCGGCGTCCTCTCCCTGGTGGTGTGGTCGCTCATCATGGTCGTGACCGTGAAGTACCTCGGCTACATCATGAAGGCCGACAACAAGGGCGAGGGCGGCATCTTCGCGCTCCTGGCCCTGGTGCCGACCAAGGAGGGCTCGCGGGGGCGGCTGGTGGTGGTGCTCTCGGCCCTGTTCGGCGCGTCGCTGCTCTACGGCGACGGCATCATCACGCCCGCCATCTCGGTGCTCTCGGCGGTGGAGGGCATGGGCGTCGCCACCCACACCCTCGATCGCGTGGTGGTGCCCCTCACCGCCGTCATCCTCTTCGGCCTGTTCATGATGCAGAAGCGCGGCACCGGCGGCATCGGGCGAATCTTCGGGCCGGTGATGCTGGTCTGGTTCGCGGCCATCGCCGGGCTCGGCGGGTGGGCCATCACGCAGCACCCGCAGATTCTCGGGGCGGTGAACCCGATGTGGGGCGTGAAGCTCTTCGAGCACGACCCGCTGCACGCCTTCGTGGTGCTGGGCTCGGTGGTGCTGTGCATCACCGGCGGCGAGGCGCTCTACGCCGACATGGGCCACTTCGGCCGGCGCCCCGTTCGCGTCGCCTGGTACGCGCTGGTCTTCCCGTCGCTGCTCTTGAACTACTTCGGGCAGGGCGCGCTGTTGCTCACCCGGGGCTGGGTGGAGAACCCGTTCTACGAGCTCGTCCCCCGCGCCCTCCTGTGGCCGATGGTGCTGCTCGCCACCGTGGCCACGGTCATCGCGTCGCAGGCGCTCATCTCCGGGGCCTTCTCGCTCACGCGCCAGGCGGTGCAGCTCGGCTACCTGCCGCGCGTGACCATCGTGCACACCTCGAAGTACCACGAGGGGCAGATCTACATCCCCGAGGTGAACCAGGCGCTGATGGCGTCGTGCATCGCGCTGGTGCTGGTGTTCCGCGAGTCGAGCGCGCTGGCGGCCGCCTACGGCATCGCCGTCACCGGCACCATGGGCATCACCAGCATCGTCTACTACTTCGTCCTCACCCGGAACTGGGGCTGGGCGCTGTCGAGGTCGCTGCCGCTGCTCGTCCTCTTCCTCGCCTTCGACCTGCCGTTCTTCGGCGCGAACCTGCTCAAGTTCCTCGAGGGCGGCTGGTTCCCCATCGTGGTCGGCGTGCTGATGTACACGCTGATGACGACCTGGAAGCGCGGCCGCTTCGAGCTCGCCAAGCGCTTCAGCCAGTCGATGATGCCGCTGTCGGCCCTGCTCGACGACCTGAACCTCACGCCGGTGCACCGCGTGCGCGGGACGGCGGTGTTCATGTCCGGCAACCCCAACGGCACTCCGCCGGTGCTCCTGCACCACCTCAAGCACAACCAGGTGCTGCACAAGCAGGTGGTGCTGTTGTCGATCCTCCCCAAGGACGTGCCCACGGTGCCCCTCGAGGAGCTATTCTCGCTGGAGGCCCTCGCGCACGGCTTCTACCGGGTGATCTGGCACACCGGCTTCATGGAGACGCCGAACGTGCCGCAGATCCTCAAGCGGGCGAAGGCGAAGGGCCTGACCTGCGAGCCGGCCACCACCAGCTACTTCCTCGGCCGCGAGACGCTGCTCACCAGCGGCGGCTCGGGGATGATGCGGTGGCGCAAGGGGCTGTTCGCCTTCGTGTCCCGGAACGCGCTCCCCGCGACGTCCTACTTCGGCATTCCACCAGGCCGCGTGGTCGAGCTCGGCATGCAGGTGGATTTGTAGCGGATGTTGGGCGACCTCTTCGCCTTCTGGGGCATCGCGATTCGCGAGTCGGCCGCGGCGCTCTGGCGGCGGCTCACCGGGCGTCGCCTGCGGCCCACCTGGACGCTCACCGTCGAGGTGCTGACCCGCTGCCTCAAGGCCGACGCCAAGCGGCTGCGCACGAAGCCTTTGGCCGCGCGGCGGAGGTGGCAGGACTTCCTCGCCGGCGCCCCGCGGCTGCGCGCGCTGAAGCGGCGCGACCAGACCATCGCCAACGTCCCCTGCGTGCGCCTCACCCAGCCCAGCCCGCGCGCCGGGGCGCCGCTGCTCGTCTACTTCCACGGCGGCTCGATGCAGGCCGGCAGCTTCCGCACCCACGCCGAGCTGATCGTTCGCCTGGCGCTCGCGTCCGGCCTCGAGGTGGTGGTGCCGGAGTACCGGCTCGCGCCCGAGCACCCGTACCCCGCCGGTCACGACGACTGCTTCCGGGTGGTTGAGGCGCTTCAGGGAGAAGGGCGGCCGCTGGTGCTGGCCGGCGACTCCTCGGGCGGGCTCTTGGCCGTGGCGACGTGCCTGCGGCTTCGCGAGAAGGGGCTCTCGATGCCGGCACGGCTGGGCCTGGTCTGCCCGTGGTCGGAGCTGCGCGACGAGCCGCCGAGCCGAAGGGCCCACGAGCCCTTCGACTGGGCGGAGGTGGCGGACTTCGTGGAGTGGAGCGAGACCTACCGCCACGGCGCCGACGCCTCCTCGCCGGAGCTCTCCATCGTGCGCGCCGAGCTCACCGGGCTGCCGCCGATGCTGGTGCAGTACGGCACCGCGGAGATGCTCTTCGACGAGGTCCAGGCGTTCTGCCAGCGCGCCCGCTCCTGCGGCGTCGCGGTCGACGAGCGGCCGTACGAGGACATGGTGCACAACTGGCACCTTTTGGCGCCGTACGGGGTCGAGCCAGCCCGGGACGCCATCGCAGAGATGGGCCGCTTCCTCGGCGGCTAAGCTCGCGACGGCGCTCGGGTTTTTCGAGCGGTTGAAACTTCCGCGCCGCCCGGCGCATGGTCGTAGCTGATGCTTCGTCTCCTCCGCCCGGCCATCACGCCCGAGACGCCCGACGCGGCGTTGGTGCAACGCGCGCAAGCGGGCGAGTCGGCGGCGTTCAAGGCCTTGTTCGAGCGGCACGTGGTGCTGGTGCACCGCTTCCTCCACGACCTGCTCCGCAACGACGCCCAGGCCGACGACGCCACCCAGGAGACCTTCACCCGCGCCCACGTGCAGCTGCCGAAGCTCCTCGAGCGCGATCGCTTCCGCCCCTGGATCTTGGGCATCGCGCGCAACGTGGCCTACGAGGCGCGGCGCTCGAAGGTGCACGCCCCGCTCGAGGACGACGACGACCCCGCGGTGCCCGACGCGGTCATCCCCTCGCCGGACCCGGAGTCGGTGCTGCTCGACAAGGAGCTCGAGGCGCACCTGGAGGAGGGCCTGGCCCTGCTCTCACCGAACCGCCGCGCGGCGCTCCTGATGCGGCTCGATCACGGGCTCTCCTACGACGAGATCGCCCTGGCCATGGGGTGGACGCTGCCGATGGTGAAGAACGAGATCCACCGCGCGCGCCTCGTCTTGCGCCAGCACCTGCTCCCTCACCTCGGAGGCCACCCATGAGCGCCTGTGGGAAGACCGCCCTCCTCGACGCGCTGACTCGCGGTGAGCTGGTGCCGGCGCAGTCGCTCGAGCTCCGGGCCCACGCCGCCCAGTGCGCGCGCTGCCGTCACGAGCTGAACTGGCTGGAGTCGGAGGCGACGCTGTTCCGCCAGCGGGCCTCGCGCGACGAGGTGCGGCACCTGTGGGAGGGCGTGGCGCTCCCCTCGAGGAGCGCGGCCGACCCGCGGCGCACCCGCCGGGTGCTGGTGAGCCTGGCGGCGTCGTTGCTCCTGGTGTTCGGCCTGTCGCGCCTGACGCCCTCGGTGCCGCGCGCCCACGGCGGCGCCGACGCGTCGAACGCGGCCTGGAGCGAGACGCTCGTCTCCGAGGCGCTCAGCACCGAGAACCTCGAGGTCGGCACCTCGCCCATGTGCAGCGAGCTCCCCGAGGGCTGGGGCTTCTGGTGCGGCCCGGCGGTGCCGGCGAGCTTCGTGGCCACGCGCTGACCACCGTTCACCCTGAACGCAGCCGAAGGGTGCCGAACGTCGTACCTCGCACTTCGGCCCTACGTGCCCCACTCCGGCCCCTTGACGCTCTCCCGGGGGCGGACCTAACTCAGCAGGTTCCTCGCCCCGACATGCGCCGCTTCGTCCTCATCCTCTGGGCCCTCGGTTCGCTCGCCGCCTGCGGCCCTGACGCGCCCGACGCCGGCGCGGTGAGCGACGACACCGACGGCCTGGTGGCGGCCTCCGACTCGCTCACCACCGCCAACGACGAGAGCGTGTGGTTCCCCCTCGCGGCCGGAAACCGCTGGACCTTCGAGGCGCCGGGCACGAGCCGCATCGTGAGCATCACCGGCGCCAGCGGCCTCGTGGCGCGGCTGGAGGGGCTCTTCGACACCTCCCGCTGGGTGGCGAGCTCGAAGACGGCGCCCAACACGCTCCTGCTGTGGAACGACGGCAAGCGCCGCTGGGAGCCCTTCTTGCGCTTCGGCTTCGCGACCACGCCCTGGCAGCTGGGCGAGGGGTGCGCGGGGCTGGCGCTCCGTCGCGCGGGCACGGGGACGGTGGTGACGGGCAAGGCCGGCACCTTCGGCGACACCCGGGTGTTGGCGGTCGGGCTCGTCGACGGGGCCGGAGCGGAGTGCGCGGCGCCGGCCTTCACCGAGCTCACCTTCGCCGCCAACGTGGGGCTGGTGGGTTTCCGCTCGGGGAAGGGCGAGCGCTTCGTCTTGGCGTCGGCGGTGGTGGCCGGGACCCTGTGGCCGCTGACGACGGGCACCGTGCGGGGCGCGGTGTCGCTCGATCAGCCGAGCTACACCAACGTGCCCAACACCGCGCAGTGCGCGACCGTGCCGTGCCCCTCGAACGCCAAGACCGCGACGGCGGCGGTGGCGTTCACGGTGTCGAACTCCACCGACCAGACGCTCACCTGGCGCTTCGGCACCGCGTGCCAGTTCGACGTGGACGTGGCGTCGGTGACGGGCGAGGTGGTGCGGCGCTTGTCGGACGGCCGCTTCTGCACCCAGGCCCCGACGCAGCTCACGCTCGGGCCGGGCGAGTCCAAGGTCTTCACCGCGACGCTGAGCCTCGAGGATCGCGACGGCTTGCAGCTCGACGGCTCGTTCACGCTCTCCGCGAGGCTCTTGGGGCCGGACGGGCCCACGCCCACCGCGTCGCTGCCGCTCGAAGTGACGATTCGCTAGCGCCGAGGCGCGCTCGGAGCCGGCCCCGCGGCGTGGAGCCAGATGGCGGGAGCCCAGCGGGCCATCACCTCGTCGATGCCCTGCCGCAGGGCGCGGGCGTGGTCCTTCTGCGCCGCCAGCAGGAAGAGCACGTGCTTGGTGTGGAAGGCGAACGCCTCGTGGCAGTTCGTGTACTCCTGCAGCTTCGCGGCGAGTCCGGTCGCGAAGGCCTCTCGGCTCACCCGCGGGTAGTGCTGGTAGATGAGGACCGAGTGCCCCTCCTGCACGGCGGCTTCGATCTCGTCCCAGTAGACGAACTTCGAGGCGCCGGCGGTGCCGAAGGGCGTGCTCTCCACCTCGATGCCGTTGTCCGGGTCGAAGAACACGAGCTCGTGGCCGTCGGCGAGGATGAGCTGCTCGCGGAGCCACTTCATCCGGTGGGTGGCGATCTGCGGCACGGGCGCGTGGGAGAAGGTCGCGCTGGGGATGGGCACGGCCTTCTCCAGGGCCTGAACGGTGCGCTCGTTCTTCTTCACCACCGCCTCGAGCGCGTCGAACAGCCGCGGGTCGTGGTGGCGCCAGGTGCCTTTGTCGTCGAGGTAGCCGAGGCGGCGGCCGTCGGTGCCCTCGTCGTCTCCGGTGTGCATCCACGAGATGAAGGGCTTGAGCTCGGCGCCGCAGAGCGAACGGAGGAGTCCGAACTTCACGTAGTCGTTCTGATCGCCCGCGTACTGGTCTTTCATGCCCGGGAACGTAACCCCGGCGGCGGGCGCTTTCGACGTCAGTTCTTCTCGAGGGAGACCAGGCGCTTCTTGACCTCTTCGAGGTGCATGCGGTCGCCGAGCCTCTCGTAGCGGGCGGCGGCGGCGTGGAAGTAGGTCTGGGCCTCGGGGAAGAGGCCGAGCGCCTCGTGGAGGTCGCCGAGGCGGACCTCGAAGTCGACGCGATCGGGCGCGAGCCTGGTGGCGTGCTTGAGCAGGTTCACGGCCTTCATGAAGAAGCCGTCCTCGGTGAAGCGCTCGGCGGCGTCGGAGAGGAAGCGCGCGGCGTGCGCGGCGAAGCCTCCGGACTCGAAGAGCGCGGCGGCGTCCTGGAGCGACTTGGTGTCGTTCTTCTCGAGGAAGATCTTCCCGAGGGTGTCGGGGCGGGCGTCGCCGGAGAGGGGGAGGGAAGCGAAGGAGAGCAGCCACTCCACGCCCTTGATGTGGCCGGCGCGGTACTCGATCTGGGAGAGCGCGCGCTGGACGAGGGGGGCGAGCTCGGGCGCGAAGGCGGTCTTGGCGCACTCGCCGGCGAGCCAGGCGAGGTTGCGCGAGTCGTCGGGGGCGAGGACCACGAGGTGCTTGAGGAGCTTGAGCGCGTCGCGGCCCTCCTTGTTCCGCACCAGGGCGTTGGCCCCGTGCCAGAGGGGTTGAATGGCGTCGTCCTCGCGGCGCGCGTCGCGGCAGAGCAGGACGAGCTCATCGAGCAGCGCGACGCTGGTGGGGTCGTCGCGGAGGCGGCGGAGGCAGTCGTCGAGCGCGCGGTCGTCCATGGAGCCGGAAGTGTACGCCCGTGGAGAGGCCGCGCGGGGCGCCGAATGGGCAGGAGGTGTCTACGAGCCTTCGACCCTTCCTCGAGCTCGACGGGGTCATGGCGAATCGTTAGCCGCCTCATGGTGTGATGACACGATGAGCGTGCGGCCATGGAGTCAGCGTGACGAAATCGATTCCTGACCGACCTGCCCGGGCGCGCACGCGGGTGGGGCGCCTGACGGCGTGGGATGCGTGGCTCGTGCGGCAGGTGGCTGGGGGTCGGGCGCCGCTTCGGGTCGCGGACGTCGGCTTCGGGGAGTCGCCGTCGACGGTGGTCGAGCTTCAGGCGGCGCTGAGGGGAGCGGGGCTCATGGCCGAGGTGCTCGGTCTCGAGCGCGACGCCGCGCGGGTGGAGGTGGCGCGGCGGGAAGCCCCCGAGCTCCGCTTCGAGTTGGGCGGCTTCGACGAGCTCGCTCGGATCGGTCGCTTCGACGTCATCCGTGTCGCCAACGTGCTGCGCTCCTATCGCGCGGAGGAGGTGCCGGCGGTGCACGCGGCGCTCGCGGCGGCGCTGGCGCCCGAGGGGCTCGCGCTGGAGGGGAGCTCCGACACCGAGGGCCACGTCTCGACCTGGTACGTGCTCACGCCCGGGCCGGTCCGCGAGCGCCTGGTGTTCCACACCGACTTCGCCCGCGGCTTCTCGCCGACGCTCTTCCGCGACTGGCTCCCCAGCGACTACCGGCGGAACCTCGCTCCCCAGAGCGCGCTGGCGACGGTGCTCGCCGGGTGGCGGGAGGCGTGGGACGCGGTGAGGGAAGGTCGGCGCACTTCGACGGGCTCAGCGCGAACGGAGGCGGGGGCGGAGTTGGCTGCGATCTTCACCGCCACCGCCGAGGGCCTCTCCGCCACCGCGCCGGTCACCTTCCACCTCGACGCCCACGGCGGCTACCTCGAGTGGCGCCCGCCGGGCGGGGTGCCCGTGCCGACGCGACGCTGAAGCTCTCGGCGGGAGTCGAACCCGCACCGCGCGGACAAGGAGGCTTTGAGGGAAACGCGCTTCCCCAACGGAACCAGTGCGACCCCGTCAGGTGCATCCGCAACCTGTGCCTCCGCCCCACACCCGCTCGTCCTGACGCGGTAGCAGGTCTCCGCGCGCCCTTCTGGGGGCCGGTGTACCGTTTTCCGGTGCTCTGCCGACTTGAGCTACGAGAGCGCTCGCGCCGCCGACGAACGGGCGCCCGCCGCCTGACCGCGTAAGCTCGCCCGGGTGCTTTCGCTCCTCGCCGGTCTGGTGCTCGCGCAAGCTCCCGCCGCGCCGGCGCCGGCCGAGACCGTCTACGAGGACCGCCTGGTCGAGTGGGCGCTCCGCACCACAGGCCGCGAGCTCGAGCCCGCGCCGAACGGTCGCCGCATCGAGGAGATCCTCTTCGCCGCGGAGAACGTGTTCGCGCCCTCGGACCCCATCCCCACCGAGCTCAACGTCTTCCACGTGCGCACCCGCGAGACGATCCTCGCGCACGAGGTGCTGCTCGCGCCCGGCGACACCTGGGACCCGGCCCTCATCGAGGAGTCCGAGAGGAACCTCCGCAAGCAGTACATCATCGCCGTCGCGCGCGTCGTGGCGGTGAAGGGCACCGCCGGCGGCGTCGGGCTGCTGGTCGTCACCAAGGACCGCTGGAGCCTGCGCCTCAACAGCGAGTTCACCCTCATCGGCTCCTTGCTCCAGTACCTGCGCCTGCGGCCCACGGAGATGAACTTCCTCGGGCGCAACCAGTACCTGGCGCTCGACTTCACCATGCGCCTCGACACCATCTCCCTCGGCCAGAGCTTCATCGACCGGCGGCTGTTCGGACGCGAGCTCTACTTCGGCGAGGAGGCCGCGCTGATCTTCAGCCGTCGCTCCGGCGCCGTCGAGGGCAGCACCGGCACCGCCAGCTTCGGCCGACCGCTCTACTCGCTGCAGCAGACCTGGGCCGCCCTCCTGAGCGGCGTCTGGAACGTGAAGCGCAAGCGCCTCTTCCGCGGGGCGCGCGAGTGGCAGCTCGACCTGCCCAGCGGCGGCACCGTGCCCTACGAGTACGACGTGCGCGAGGGCGACGTGGAGCTCTCCGGCACGCGCTCGTTCGGCGCGAAGTGGAAGACCCAGCTCACCGGCGCGCTCGGCTGGTACGCCCACCAGTACACGCCCACGCCCGAGGTGGGCGCCGACTCGGAAGGCGGGCAGTACCTCGTCGCGCACGCGCTGCCGCGCACCGAGAGCGCGACCTACGCCACCGCTGCGCTCCTCTTCTTCAAGGCCGACTACCGGGTGCTGCACGACCTCGAGTCGTACCAGCTGTCGGAGGACTGGCAGGTGGGCCCGCGGCTCTACGCGGCGGTGCGCGCGGCGATGCCGACCTTCCTGGCGCCGTCGCAGTTCGTCGAGGCCGCGGCGGCGGCGCGTTACCGCTTCCTGGCGAAGGACAACCTGCTCTCCCTCGCGGTGGCCGGGTCGACCCGCTTCCGCCCCGGCGACACGCTCGCGAACCAGCGCCTCGTCTTCGAGCTGCGCGAGTTCTCCCCCAAGTTCGAGGGCGGCCGCGTGGCGTGGCGCCTGCTCGTCGACCTGATGCGGAACGACCTCGACCACCGGGTGCTCTTCCTCGGCGGCTCCAACGGCCTGCGCGGCACCCTGCCCGAGGCCTTCAGCGGGCGGAACGTCATCGTCTCCAACCTGGAGTGGCGGCTGAGGCCCTTCGAGATCCTCTCGCAGTGGCTCGCGCTGGTGGCCTTCTACGACGTCGGCGCGGCGTACGACGTGATGCCCCAGCTCACCCACACCCTCGGGTTTGGCCTGCGGCTCTTGCTGCCGCACTTCAACAACGAGGTGATCCGCGTCGACCTGGGCTTCGTCGTCGGCGGAGAGCACCCGTCGCTCGAGCGCATCAACGCCAGCTACGGCAACGTCACCGAGCTGCGGCCCGGCTTCTTGGACTTCCCGCTCTGAGCGCCCGCTTGGCCTCCGGCAATGCGCCCGCAGCGTGTGGCTCGTACGCTCGTCGGGTGCCACACGCCGAGGCGCACGCGACGGACTACCTGCCCGGGGAGCGGGCCGAGCCGGGAGAGCTCGAGGCGAGCATCGCTGCCCTCGCCTCCAACCCCATCGTCGACGCGCTGATCGAGCACCAGCCGGGGGCGATCGCGGTCGTCAACGGGCAGCGGCAGATCGTGGCCCTGAACACCAGCTTCCTCGCCTTCACCGGACACTGCCGACCCGAGGCGGTCCTCGGACTGCGCCCGGGCGAGGCCGTTCACTGCGCGTTCAGCGGCCTGGGGCCCGGCGGTTGCGGCACCGGCCGCGCGTGCGCGAGCTGCGGGGCCGCGGTCGCGATGCTCGTCGCGCTCAAGAGCGGTCAGCCGAGCGAACGCGAGTGCGCGCTGAGCTGCCGCGCTACGGAGGGCGAAGCGCTCGACCTCGTCTTTCAGGTTCACGCTACGCCGGTTCGCCTGGGGACACGCGACTTCCTCGTGCTGCACTTCGTCGACCGCACCGCGGAGAAGCGGCGGAAGGCGCTGGAGGACTCGTTCTTTCATGACCTCAACAACGTGCTCATGGCGCTCGTGGCGACGGCCACGGCGATGTGTGAGGGCGAGCTCGTCGCGGAGCTCGCCGAGGACGTCCGGACGCTGACGATGCGGCTCACCCGCGAGGTGCAGCTGCACAAAGCCCTGGCGCGCTCCGGGGCGAGCACCATCTCCCTTCGGCTCGAGTCCGTCAGCCTGGACGAGCTCCGGCTCGATCTTTCCAAGCTCTTCGCACGTCACCCCGCCGCCGAGGGCCGCGCGCTGGACTTCCACGGCTCCCCTGGCGCCGGGACGCTGGTGACCGACCGGTCGCTCGTGCAGCGCGTGCTCACCAACCTGGTGCTCAACGCGGTCGAGGCCTCACGGCCGGGCGGCACCGTTCGGGTCTCCATGGTCATCGGGTCGAGCAGCGCCCGCTTCAGCGTCTGGAATCAGGAGGCGATCCCCGCCGCCGTCGCGCCCCGCATCTTCCAGCGCTTCTTCAGCACCAAGGGCGGCAACGCGCGCGGCCAGGGCACCTTCGCGGTGAAGCTCCTCGTCGAGCGCTACCTGGGCGGTAGGGTCGGCTTCACCAGCTCCGCGGTCGAGGGGACGACGTTCTGGGTCGACCTCCCGATGGACTGACCCGCCGGTCACCCGAAGCTCGCCCACTCGCTGCCGTCCGGCTCCTTCCCCGCCTTCCGCGAGGTGGTGCTCACCAGGTAGGCCGGCTTCCGCGCGCGCATGCTGACGCCGAGCGGCCGGTGGGCCTCCAGCGCGTGCCACGGGTCGAACGACGCCTCGGTGACGAAGCGCTGCAGCTTCTGCCCTTCAGCGCTGCCGAGATCCTGCGCCACCAGCTCCAGGCGGCCGAGCGTCACCGGCTGAGACGCCCAGGTGGTCGTCGCGTCCTCGATGGACTCGCCCGCGCCCTCGTGGAACTGCGCCGTCAGGTCGAAGGCGATGCCGCCGGCCTTCACCCGATGCGCGACCTCGTCAGCGAGGTACTTGGGCCCCGTGCCCTTCGGCTCCGTCGTCTTCGCGTGCACCGGCACGAGGTGCAGCCGCGCCGCGTACGGCCCGAAGGTGACCGCGCCGACCGTGTGGTACTGGAGATCGAGCAGCGACGGCGGCCCGCCCTTCACCGACTTCGCCAGCGCGCCCAATAACCCGAACGCGCGGAAGCCGAGCCTGGCCACCAGCACGAAGGGCAGCGTCGCGGGCGACTGCGCGGCTTTGATGAAGGTGACGAACTCCTCCGGCGTCTGGAAGGGCAGCTTGGGCACGTCGACGAAGAGGAAGTCCTGCGTCGGGTGGTCGAAGAGGAGCTTCTTCCCCGAAACGCCCAGCACCTTGAGGGCGAGGCCGCGCAGGTCCGGCTTCCGATCGTCCTCGTGCTTGGCCGAGCCGTTCGAGAGCCGAACGTAGGCTTGGTAGGTGCCGCCCTTCGCGAACAGGCCCTGCTTGGCGTGCGCGGGCAGGTCGTCCTTCACCGTGAGGGTGGCGCGGAGGCCGCCGTGCGACTTCGCGTGCAGCGTGCGCTCGCCGGCCCCCTTCGCCTGCTGCAGCTCGCCCAGTTGCTTCGCGAGGCGGTCGAGCAACGCCGGTTCGTCGGGGGCAACGGTCTCGTTCCAGTCGGTGCGGGGCGGGCTCATCGGCTCTCCAGGGCGGGGGAAAGCGCCCTGGTTAACCCGCCCCGCGCCCGGCCGCTACTGCGCCTGCAGGAAGGCCTCGAGCGCCGAGAGGTCTTGCTCGGGCAGGCCGCGGGTGTCGTGCTCCGTCACCGTCGGCCGGGACGGGCGCACCACGTCGCGGAGCGCCTTCGCCGAGCCGTCGTGCAGGTATGGCGCGGTGGCGAACACGCCACGCAACGACGGCGTGTCGAGCTTGGAGACGTCGCTGGCGACGACCTGGTGCGACCGGTTGTCGGTGAGTTGCTCACCCGCGTGGCAGCTCTGGCAGCGCTCGGCGAAGAGCGCCTGGCCGCGCGCGACGAGGCCCGGAGCGAGGGCGCCGGCGTTCGGGTTGTCCGGCGGCGAGAGCGTGGCCATGTAGGCGTTCAGGTCGGAGAGGTCGTTCGACGACACGCCCACGCCGCCCATCTGCCGCACCATGGTGGTGGAGAAGGCCGAGAGGTCCTGGGCCGTGCCGTCCCAGTGGTAGGGCGCGGTCTTGGTCACGCCCCACAGCGCGGGGGTGTTGCGCGTCGGCGTGTTCGCCGGCGGCCACTGGTTCCACGAGCCGGTGGGGTTCGGGGTGGAGGGCAGGGTCCACGAGAGCGCGTCGGTGCGGCCGTTGGGGTGGCAGCTCGAGCAGGAGACGCCGCCGAGCTGAGGCTCGGTCACGCGCGGATCGACGGCCGAGTAGAAGAGGCGCCGGCCGCGCTCCACGTCGGGGGCGAGGCCCGAATTGGCGAAGGGAATGGTGGCCGAGACGACCAGCCGCCCGCTCGAGTTCTCGATGATCGAGATGGTGCCGTCGAGCGCGTTGTGGACGTAGGCGTGCTTCAGGTCTCCGGCGACCGCGATGCCGGTGGGGCGCGCGCCGACGCGGACCAGGCCGGCGATGCCGCGCTCCGGGTCCAAGAAGCGGTCGTCCTGCCGCCGCGTCGACGAGACCACCGCCACCGCGTTCGAGTTGTGGTCGGCGACGAAGATCCACTCACCGAGCGCGTCCGCCACCAGCGACGACGGCGAGTCCATGCCCGGCGGGCGGCCGATGTTCTGGCAGTCCGCGGTCATGTTGGTGGTGAGGATGGTCGGCGGGAAGTCGGTGGCGCCGGTGGCCTGGGGCGCGCTCGGGTCCATCGGCATGGTGCGGTTCGACGGCTCCATCTTGTGCATGTGCGTCGTGGTGTCGAGGGTGCTCAGCGCGGGCGCGACGGCGAAGGCCAGCGAGGTCGCCATGCGCGTGTTGGTGGGGTGCGTCGAGTCGAGCACGCCGGTGCGGCTCTGCACGTGGGCGACGTAGGCGCGCTCGCCGTCGGGGGAAAGGATGACGTCGGTGGCCTGCGCCGGCTCACGAGCGGGCGCGATGCCCCAGGCGCACTCCGAGGCGGGCGACTGCTCGAGGGTGACGGTGCTGGTGACCGCGCCGGACTCGAGGCTCAGCACCTTCACGCTGCCGCCGGCGAAGTCGGTGACGTACACGGTCTTCCCGTCGGCGAGCGGCGACAAGGACCACGGCTGGCCGCCGACCTTCAGCTCGGTCTTCACGGAGAGGGTCTTCGCGTCGAGGCGGGACACGGTGCCGGACATGGAGTTCGCGACCAACAGCTCCTGCCCGTCGCGGGAGAGCGTGAGGCCGACCGGCTCCGCGCCCACGGTGGCCGTGGCCTCGACGTGGCGGCCGTCGGGCGAGAGGCGGCTCACGGTGCGCGCGCCCTTGGAGGTGACGTAGACGTCGCCGTTCGGCGCCACCGCCACGCGCTCGGGCGACTTGCCCACCGGCGTCTGCGCCAGCACCGCGCGCGTCTTCAGGTCGATGACCGTGAGCACGTCGTGATCGGCGTCGGCGACGAAGAGCAGGGCGTCGTCGGGCGAGAGCGCCACCGAGCCGGAGCTCTTGGGGACCACGTCGGGGCGAGTGCAGCCCACGAGCGCCACCGACGCGCCGAGGCCGAGTGCGATGAAGGTCTTCCGCATGTGTTCCCTCCGAGTGTTCTGGGAGTGTTCCAGACGTAGCCGGGTTGATGTGGGTCAACGCTGTCGCCGAGGAGGCTCGACGGCCGCCCTTCGCAAAGCACGCGGGGTGCCAGCGCCGAAGCGCGGCGACCTCAGAGGGAGCAGTCGCCGATGCGCAGCGCCTCGCGCAACGGTGTCGTCGCCGATCGCGACAGCGCCGCCACGCGGTTGAGGCTCATCAAGGGAGGTCGGTGCCCAGGAGGTCGACGAAGAGTACGTGGGCGAGGGCCTCGAAGAGCCGGCCGTTCTCGACGAGCCCGCCGGTGTGGCCCGCTTCCCGCGCGATGGTGAGGCCCGCGCACTTCGCGAGCACGGCGGACCAGAAGGCCTCGCTGCCGCGCGGGAGGAGGTGATCGCGGATCACGCCCGGAGGCCAGGGGATGACGGTGGTGGGGTCGGCGTCGGAGGGCGTGGTGAAGCAGTCCACGTCGAGGTCGAGGAGCACGGCCTCTGCCGAGGCGAGCCACTCGGCGGCGGTCTTGCCCTCGGGCGACGCGCGCGGCGTGCCGAAGTCCTGCGAGAGGACGTCGACGGTGGGGACGACGATGAGCTCGTGCACGCCGCCGCGTGAGTCGGTCCACCGCGTGCCCTCGAGGCAGCCCTGCGGGCGGGCGCGGGCGATGACGATGGCGTGGGAGATGAGGCCGGCCTCCATCGCCGCGAGGATGAAGTCGACGTTGCGCACGTCGAGCTCCAGGCGCGCGAAGGTATCGAGCTCCTGCACCGAGAGGCCGGGCCGGGGCCGCGCGACGGGCGGGACGAGATCGAGGTGCCGGTCGAGGGTGACCAGCACCGCGCGCCGGCCCTCCAGCGCCTCGGCCCAGCAGGGCAGGGCGAGGCGGTGGGGATCGAAGACGAAGGCCTTCGAAGGGCCTCGGCCGGAGAGGTGGAGGCGGGTGACGCCGGCGAGGCGGGCGAGGTCGGACACGGGGGCTCCGCGAGGGAAGAAGCCCGGAGTGGATACCACGCGCCGAGGCGTCGCGAGCGCCACGTCGCCGCGCCGCGCTCGAAGTCCTGGCGGCGGTCGCGCGCGTCGAGCGAACCCGCTCGCGGAGCCCGTCGAAGCACTCCTGCGTCGTGCCGGTTCGCCGAGGTCGGGCTTCGACGAGCTCAGCCCGGAGCGGAGGCGGGCGCGATCGGCCAAGCGGCCACCACCATCAGCGGGCGAGCCGCAGCGTCACCGTCACGGGGCGGACGTGACACTCGTCGGCCGTCACCACGACGCCGCTCTGGCTGGCCGTCGTGTAGCCCGCCTTGGCGGCGCTGACCGTGTAGGTGCCGGGGCGCTCTCTGGCGCCGCCGAAGCTGCACCCAGTCTCCTCCAGCGTCTCGGTGAAGCTTCCGTCGGCGGCGGTCACGGTGGCATCGCAGATCGGCTGCCCGGTCGCGTCGTCGACCACGGTCACGTTCAGCCCGCTGGCGGCGACCATGGTGCAGCTCTTGACCAGGCCGCCGCACGCGGCGAGCCCGCTCGCCAGCGAGAAGAACAGCGCGGTGAACGCCAGCCGCCGGATGACCGCAGACCTCATGAGTCGCGCCCTGGCCTTTCGATCGGCGCCCGAGAACCACCGATTGCCCCTGATGGCCCGACCGTACCCGTACCTTTCAATCGGGAGGAAGGAATCCGCGATCGCCCTCGATGCCCACCGCCGATCGAGGCGTTGGCGCCAGCCCATCAACCCATCACCCCGCACAGGCACCACCAGGCCGGCACGGTGAGGAACCCCAGCGGCACGCCGAGCGCCACGAAGGCTGCCGCCAGCTTCGGCTCGAAGCCGTGCTCCGTCGCCAGCACGCTGCCCACCACCATCGGCGCCATCGCGGCCTCGGCCACCGCCACCTTCTCCCACAGCCCGAAGCTTGGGCGCAGCAGCAGCACCAAGGCGAAGGCCACCGCCGGCGCGACCAGGAGCTTGTACGCGAGCCCTACCGCCAAGGGCCGCGCCTGGCCCTCCAGCGCGCGGAGGTCGAGCTGGAAGCCCACCGAGGCCAGCGCCAAGGGGCTCAGCATGTCGCCGAGGCGGGTGAGCACGCTCTCCACCGGCGCGGGGAAGGCGAGCGGCCTGAGCGCCAGCGCCACGAAGAGCGCCACCAGCGGCGGGAAGGCGAGCATCTTCTTGAGCACCGAGAGCGCCGACGCGTTCTTCCCCGCGAGCTTCGCCGCGAAGGGCACCGCCAGCGCCGACACCGCCCCGAAGCTGCCGAGCTGATCGGTGAGCGCGGTGGGCCCCTGGGTCTCGGGCCCGCCGAGCGCCTCGAGCAGGGGCAGCCCCACGAAGGAGGTGTTCCCGAGGCCGCAGCACAGGGCCGTCGCGCCCGCCACGCCCGCGCTGGCCCACCCGCGCTTCACCGCCAGCCACGCCAGGCCGGCCGCGAGCGCGAACTCCAGCCACAGCACCGAGGCGTTGAAGGCCAGCACCGGCTCCAGCGGCACCCGGTGCACCACGCGCACGATGAGCGCCGGCAGCGACACCCACACCAACCACGCGCCCAGCACCTTCGGCGTCTCCGCGGGCAGCGCGAGGAAGCGCCGGGCCAGCGCGCCCAACAGGAAGCAGCCGACGAGGAGGACGAGGTTGGTCACGGGCGGGGTGCCCCACGGGGCGCTTGCCGGTTCACCGGGAACCCTGAGGATTCGTCACATCCGGCACAGATCCGTTCGCCCCGAGCCCTTCGGCTTCGCTCAGGACAGGCTGCGTCGAGGGGCCGGCCGACCAGGTGCGGACCCAGCGGGCCCTCGACTTCGCTCGGGCTGAACGGTGACGTGTCGAGAGGTGACGAATCCTCAGCCCGGAGCCCGTCGAACGGTGCCGAGCAGCGGGGGCTCGGACGTCGGCAGGCTTCGACGAGCTCAGCCTGAACGGCGGCGGCTCGGAGTGAGCGGGCGTCACGGCTCACCGAAGCGGCGCGAGCACCTGAATGATGTCGCTCCCGTGAAGCTCGAGCCGCCGCTTCCCGAAGTAGGGCATCTTGGCGAGCACGTCGACGGACTCGGGCGGCGCGTCGGCGAGCGCCTCGAGCAGCGCGTTCGGCAGCACCACCGACGGCGTCACCTTGCGCTGGGTGGCGACCCTCTTGCGCCAGTCGAGCAGGGCCTCCTCGCGCTTGCGGCGGCGGGGATCGCGCGCCACCCGCTCCTCGAGCGGCTGGAGCGCGGCCTTCTTCGCCTCCAGCTCGCGCAGGGTGGCCAGCGTCTGGTCTCCGTACTGGCGCACGAACGGCCCGCGCACGCCCTCCAGCCGCGACAGCTCCCGCACCGTCTCCGGCCGCCGGGTGGCGATGGCGACCACGGCGGCGTTGGAGAGCATGCGGCCCATGGGCACGTCGGCGGCCTCGGCCCAGCTCAGCCGGAACCGGTGGAGCGCCTGGGCGATGTGCTCGGCGAGCAGCGCGTCGGCGGCCGAGAGCCCAGCGCGCGGCAGCTTGGGCCGGTAGGAGCTGGCGAGATCGGGCCGCACCGTCGCCTCGTCGCACATGCGATCGCAGTCCAGCGTCACCTCTTCGAGGATGCCCGCCTCCGCGCAGGCCAGGCGCACCCGGCGGCCCACCACGTTCAGGTAGCGCACGTCGTCGGCGATGTACTCGCGCATGTCCGCGGGCAGCGGGCGCAGCGAGAAGTCCGACTGCTGGTGCTCCTTCTTCAGCGTCTGGCCGCAGATCTCCTTCACCAGATCGGCGAGGCCGAGCTTGGGCCACCCGAGCAGGGTCGCCGCGCGGTGGGTGTCGAACAGCCCCCGGACGCGCACCCCCGCCTCGGCGAGGAACTGCAGGTCGCCTCCGGACGCATGGAAGAACTTGGTCTTCGTCTCGTCGGAGAACACCCTCGAGAGCGTGTCGGCGCGGACGCCCTCCGCCAGCGTGTCGAGGAGGAAGATGTCGGTGTCCGTCCCCACCTGCACGAAGCAGAGGCGGGAATGGAAGTGGTGCATGGAGTCGGCTTCGACGTCCACGGACAGCTCGGTGATGGGCTCGAGCGCTTCGGCGACGGCCGCCACCTGGGAGGGGGTGGTGACGTCGAGCGCCCCGGTTGGGATCGACACCGTCGACCCTCTAGCAAAAAGCCCGGGAATGTGGGCTATACGCCCGCCGTCTGCCGGCGTAGGGGGTGGACCTAAGGTGACGCACGTGAACGAGCTCGCCAAGCTGGAGAAGAGCCTCCTGTCGGCGACGGGCAAGGCCGTGCACGACTGGTCGATGATCGAAGACGGCGACCGCGTGATGGTCGCCATCTCCGGGGGCAAAGACTCCTACACCATGCTGCACCTGCTGCGGCTCTTGCAGCAGCGCGCGCCGGTGAAGTTCAGCCTCCTGGCGGTGAACCTCGACCAGGGGCACCCGGGCTTCCCCAAGGCGAAGCTCGAGGCGTGGCTGAAGGCCGAGGGCTACGAGTACCAGCTCCTCTCCGAGGACACCTACTCCATCGTCCAGGAGAAGCTGAAGCCGGGGCAGACCCAGTGCTCGCTCTGCAGCCGCCTGCGCCGCGGCATCCTCTACTCGGCGGCGGTGGAGCTCGGCTGCACCAAGATCGCGCTCGGCCACCACCGCGACGATCTCATTCACACCCTGCTGCTCAACATGCTCTACGCGGGCACGACGGCCACCATGCCGCCGAAGCTCTACTCCACCGACGGGCGCAACACGGTGATCAGGCCCCTGGCGCTCGCCGCCGAGAAGGAGATCGCCCGCTTCGCCGAGCTGATGAGCTTCCCCATCATTCCCTGCGATCTCTGCGGCTCGCAGGAGAACCTGAAGCGCAAGCGGGTCGCGCGCCTGGTCGACGAGCTGGAGCGGGAGAACCCGACCGTGCGCAACTCGCTCCTCTCGGCGATGGGCAACCTGCACGTCAGCCACCTGCTCGACCCCAAGCTCTTCGCGGTGCCGACGGAGACGCCGCCCGAGGTGGGCGCCGCGCCGGTCGCAAAGCCGCCGTCGCTCGTTCAGCTCTCGGTTCGAGGAGAACCCCATGCCTCGTGATGCCATCGTCAAGGCCCGCGCCGCGCGCAACGACGCCCTGCTCGACGCCATGCTGCTCGCCGCGAGCGCCGACGGGCAGATGCAGCCGGCCGAGATTCGCACCGTCATCGCCAAGGTGCTGGAGCGCCCGGAGTTCGAGGGCACCGGCCCCGACGAGCTGGCGGCGCTGGTGCAGTCGTCGGCCAAGCGGCTCTCGTCCACCGCCGAGCTGGAGACGGTGATGAAGAGCCTGCGCGAGCGGCTGCCGGACCACCGCACCCGCCTTCTGGCCTTCGGCCTGGCGACGGCGGTGGCGCTGGCCGACCGCAAGGCGGTGAAGGAGGAGCTGGGGCTCCTCAAGAGCCTGCAGGCCGCGCTGGGCATCTCCGAGGACGAGGTGGCCAGCGTCTTCGAGTGCGTCGAGCTCGGGCACCCGCTGGCCGAGGCGGTGGGCGAGCCCTTGGAGCGCCTGCTCGCCGAGACGATGGTGCTGGTGGCGACGGCCGACGGCGTGGTGCACCAGAAGGAGCTCAAGGCCATGCTCGAGGAGATGGCGGGCGACCCCATCTTCAAGGGCGTGTCGCTGGAGCACGCCGAGCTGGCGCTCTCCGACGCCGTGTCCACCCTGGCGCTGCAGGGGCTGCCGCAGCGGCTGGCGGTGCTGGCGCACGGCCTCACCAGCCACGGGCAGCGGGTGAAGGCCTTCGAGCTGGCCCTGAAGGTGGCGATGTCGCACGGCGCGGTTCGCCCGCAGGAGCAGCACGTGCTCGACCTTCTGCAGGCGACGTTCGGCCTCGCCGACGACGAGATCGCCGCCATGAAGAAGGGGGGCTGACGTGGCCGCCACTCCCGCTCCCCAGAGGCCGCCGCGCGCCACCGCGCGCTTCGCGCTGCCCTCGTCGCTCGGTCCGGACATCGATCGCCGCGCCGCCCGCCTGCAGTTCTACCTGCGCGGGGCGCTGGGCAAGGACATCGAGCTCGTCGTCGCACCGACCTACGAGCAGCTGGCGCGCGATCTCCTCTCCGGCCGCGTCGACGCCGCCTGGGCGCCGCCCTTCGTCTGCGCGCGCATCGAGGCCATGGGCGTGCGCGTCCTGGTGCGCGGCGTGCGCAACGGCGCCTCGACCTACCGCGCGGCGCTCGTCTGCCGGAAGGACTCGCCGCTCACCCTGGAGACGCTCTCCGGCACGCCGGCCGCCTGGAGCGATCGCGACTCCGTGGGCGGCTACCTGTTGGCGCTGGCGTCGGTGCGCGAGAAGGGCCTCGACCCCTCGAAGGCCTTCGGGAAGCAGGACTTCGTCGGCAGCTACAAGGCCGCGCTCGAGGCGGTGCTCGACCGGAAGGCCGACGTCACCAGCGTCTTCGCGCCCTCGGTCAAGGCCGGCCTCGGCGACCGCACCGGCATCGGGGAGGTCCTCCCCGGCAGGGAGGGCGAGTTCCGCGTGCTGTTCTTCACCGACGAGGCGCCGAACGACGGCGTGGCGGTGGCGATGAACGCGCCCGCGACCCTGGTGGCCGAGCTGGAGAAGGCCCTGTTGAGCCTGCACGGGACCGAGGAGGGCAAGCTGCTCCTCGAGCAGTGCTTCCACGCCGAGCGCTTCGAGACCGCGCCGCGCATGGGGTACCGGGCTCTCTACCGCGTGGCCCTGGCGAGCCTGTGACCATGCGCGCGACTTCGCTCTTCACTCTGGTGGTGCTGGGCGCGCTGGCGAGCGGCTGCTCCGGCGCGCGGCCGCCCGGCGAGCCGCTGCTCAACATCGGCGCGACGCCGCTCTTCATCACCACCGACGGCCAGGCGGCGACGCTCACCATGACGGCCACCGCCCCGGACGGCTCGCCCGGCAGCGGCACGGTCTCGCTCGACGCGATCGCCGGGCAGATCGCGGGCGGCGGCACGGTCACGCTCGGCGGCGACGGCGTCGCGCTCACCAAGTACCAGTGCTACCTCGCGTCCGACCCCGGCTGCGCCGCGCGCTCGGTGCGCATCATCGCCACCTGGACCACCGGCGCGCAGCACGCGCAGGCCACCGTCAACCTGACCCTGGTCTCGCCCGACGGCGGCCGCTGACGTCGGCCTTTCCGCGCGGGGCTCGGCCGGCGTGGCCTCCTCGCCCGCAGGAGACCTCATCGGCGCTTTGAGCTTCGAGAATGGCGAAGTGCGGGTCCGCGGGTGCGCCGGTCGGTCACCACTGCCGTCGCGCGCGAGCCGACCTGGCGTATGGGCGCGGAACTCCTCGCGGCGGTTCGTGGAATCTTCTTCTCCCGACACAACACGCGTCGTCCCCTCGGCGACGGCGTGTCCCGCGGCGAGTCGCGTCATGGACCTCGCGGTTCGCTGAGACCCGGACCGGTTGGCCGGTGGGTCGATGTCGTTTGATGCCCAACAAGGTCGGGCGCGGGTCGGGCGCGCTCTCCTCGAGGCATGGACTGGGACCCTCGCTTCGCCGTCGGAGTGCCGCAGATCGATCAACAGCACCAGGAGCTCTTCGCCCGCATCGGCCGGCTCGACGCCGCCATGCGCAAGGGAGAGCGCGAGGAGGTCTCGCGAATGCTCGGCTTCCTCGGCGAGTACGTGGTCGAGCACTTCGGCTGCGAGGAGCGGGAGATGAAGGCCCACGCCTTCCCCTTCTTCACCATTCACAAGACGGCGCACGATCGCTTCGTGCAGCAGTTTTTGGAGATCAAGGCCGAGTACGAGGCGACCGGCGAGACGCCCTGGCTCTCCATCAAGGTGCACAAGGTGGTGATGAAGTGGCTGCGCGAGCACATCCTCGGCATGGACCAGCAGCTCGCGCACCACCTCAACGCGCCGGTGGGCGCTCGGGCCCGGGTGCCCGCGGCGGTGGCCGTCGCGGCGCCGAAGCCCGCGCAACGCAAGCCGCGCTGAGCGTCACCTCCAGGTGAGCTCGAGCTCCACCCGCTGCGCCGCCGGCCGGTCCCAGCTGGCCTCGAGCGTGGCGCCGTGCAGCGTGTGCACCAGCGACGCGATGAGCCCCATGTAGAGCTGAATCGGCAGCACGTCGTCCTTGAAGACCAGCCGCACCCGGCCGGGCTCGGACTCGGCCACCGCGCGCGTCCCTGGCCGCACCATGTCGTTGAGCACGCCGACCAGCGGCCTGAAGAGCCCCGAAGGGCCCGTCTTGCCGATGGCCTCGAGGTCCTTCCCGAAGGGCGAGCGCAGGAGGGCGTCCATGGTGTAGCGGCCGAGCTGCTCGAAGGCGGCGTCGACGGAGCGGCACTTGGGCGCGAGCAGCTCCACCGACTTCCAGAGCATGCGCAGGAAGTCGCTGGTGGCGTAGTCGAGGGAGTCGACGTACTGCCGCATGTCGAGCGCGGCCTTGCGCACCTGCGACTCGCTCGCCGGCCCCACCGAGCGGATCACCGCCGCGATGAGCGCGTTGAAGAGCGTGCCCCGAAGGGTGTCGCCCTCAGCGGTGCCCTTGATGCGCAGCTCGAGCTCGGCCGGGTCGAGCACCGTGGTCTCGAGCTTCTTGCCCCGCTTGGGCACCGTGAGGCGGTCGGCGGAGGGATCGGTCTCCTCCTCCAGCTCCGGCGGCAGGCGCGACTCCAAAGGGCACAGCTCCTTCACCCACGCCGCGAGGTGTACGGCGGTGGCCGGCAGCCGCTGCCTCTTGAGGAACGCGTCGAGGGCCGCCTTGAGCTCGTCGCCGCGCTGGAAGCGGGCCTCGCGCTCGCGCTGGAGGGCCTTCAGCACCAGCGCGTCCAGGGCCTTGGGGATGCGGCGATCGATCTTCGACGGCGGCACGATCTCCTGGTCCACCACCGCCTGCAGCGTCTCGGTGTCGGTCTTCTTCTTGAACAGCCGCCCCGCGCACAGGGTCTCCCAGAGCACCACCCCGAGGCCGAAGAGATCGCTGCGCGCGTCGAGGTCCTCGTCGTAGGCCTGCTCGGGCGACATGTAGGCGTACTTGCCCTTGATGATGCCGGTCGCGGTGCGGGTGAGCTTGTTGGCGGCCTTGGCCACGCCGAAGTCGATGAGCTTCACCTCGCCCTCGAAGCTCACCAGGATGTTCTGCGGCGAGACGTCGCGGTGGATGAGATCGAGCGGCGCGCCGGAGGGGCTCCTGGCGTGGTGGGCGAAGTCGAGGGCTCCGGCGGCGTCGGCGACGATGCGGCAGGCGAGGGCGGCGGGCACGCTCTGGCCAGCCTCCGCGGCGCGCACCATCAGCTCGGACAGCGGCATGCCGTGCACGAACTCCATGGCGATGAAGTACTCGCCGTCCTCGTCGCCGAGATCGTAGATGCGCGCGATGTTCGGGTGCTCGAGCACCGAGGCGATGCGTGCCTCGTCGAAGAACATGTTCACGAACTCCTCGTCGCTCTTGAGGTGCGAGAGGAGCTTCTTCACCACCACCGCCTCGGGGACGCCGGGACGGGGGGCCGTGCGCGCGAGCCACACCTCGCCCATGCCGCCCACCGCGAGCTTGCGGACCAGGTTGTAGCGGCCGAGCACCGTGCCCATGGCCACGGTGTACCGGCGAGGGGCGGGGGGCTGCAACCGCCGGGGCCGGAACGTGCGCCCCACCCGGTTGACGCCGAGGGGCCGGTGCACCATGAGAGCCGCATGGCCCGCCGCGTCTCGACCGCCCTCGCCGGGTTGCGCGCCCTCGTCGTCGACGACGAGAAGAACATTCGCACCACGCTCGGGGTGTGCCTGGAGCAGCTCGGCTGCACGGTGACGGCGGTGGCCACCGGGGCCGAGGCCCTGCTCGCGCTGGAGCGCGGCCCGGCCGACCTCGCCTTCCTCGACCTGCGGCTCGGTGAGACCAACGGAATGGACCTGCTGCCCCAGCTCCTCGCCGCGCGGCCCGGGCTGGCCGTCATCGTCATCACCGCCTACGCCACGTTCGACACCGCGGTGGAGGCCGTCAAGCGCGGCGCCGTCGACTACCTGCCCAAGCCCTTCACGCCCGCCCAGATTCAGCACGTGGTGGAGAAGGCGGCGGCGCAGAAGGCCGTCGCGCAGCGGGTGGCGGAGCTCGAGAGCACGCTTCAGCAGGAGGTGCCCGACGTCGACCTGTCGACCGCGTCGCCGGAGCTGCGCGCGGTGCTCGAGACCCTGGCGCGTGCCGCCGCGGCCGAGGCGCCGGTGCTGCTGCGCGGCGAGAGCGGCACCGGCAAGACCGTGCTGGCCCGAGCCGTCCACGCGCAGAGCCCGCGGGCGCGCTTCCCCTTCGTCACGGTGAACTGCCCAACGCTCACCGACGAGCTCTTGGCCAGCGAGCTCTTCGGCCACGCCAAGGGCGCCTTCACCGGAGCGGTGAGAGATCAGGAGGGCCGCGTCGAGGCGGCCGAGGGCGGCACGCTCTTCCTCGACGAGATCGGCGAGATCTCACCGGGGCTCCAGGCCAAGCTGTTGCGCTTCCTGCAGGAGCACCAGTTCGAGCGCGTGGGCGAGAACAAGACGCGCCGGGCGAACGTGCGGCTGGTGGCCGCCACCAACCGAGACCTGGAGGCCGACGTGAGGGCCGGCCGCTTCCGGGAGGACCTGCTCTTCCGCATCAACGTGGTGGAGGTGACGGTGCCCGCGCTCCGCGAGCGCCCGGAGGACGTCGTCCCGCTGGCGCGCCGCTTCGTGGCCTTCTTCGCCAAGGCGGCGGGGCGGCAGCCGCTCGAGCTGACGCCGGCCTTCGAGCAGGCGCTGCTCGCGCACTCCTGGCCGGGCAACGTGCGCGAGCTGCGCAACACCATCGAGCGGGCGGTGATTCTGTGGCCGGCACGCACCCTCACGCCCGAGGCCCTGCCGGAGCGCATGGCCGCGCGCCCCAGCGGCCTTCCCCGCCTCGGGGGCGACTTCACGCTCGAGCAGATCGAACGCGAGCACATCGCGCAGGTGACCGCGCGCGCGGGGTCGCAAGAGGAGGCCGCGCGGATCCTCGGCGTCGACGCGACGACGCTGTGGCGGAAGAAGAAGAAGCAGGAGCAGGGGGGCTGAAGTTCGGCACCCTTCGACGCCGCTCAGGGTGAACGAGAGACTCGACTTCGCTCAGGGCGCGGTCGGGCGGGGCGGCGGGGCGTGCAGCGGCAGGGTGAACCAGAACGTGCTGCCCGTTCCCGGCTCGCTCGTGACGCCGATGGCGCCGCCGTGGGCCTGCACGAGCTCCTTGGCGATGAAGAGCCCCAGGCCCGCGGAGCCGGTCGGCGACCCGGGCACGCGGAAGAACTTCTCGAAGATGGCCTGCTGGTACTCCTTGGCGATGCCGGGGCCTTCGTCCACCACCTCGAAGCGGGCGGCGCCGTCGGCGATGGCGCCGCGCACCACCACCGCCGCGCCCTCGGGGCTGTGGCGAATGGCGTTGCCGAGCAGGTTGGCGAAGACGAGCTGCAGCCGCTCGGGGTCCACGTCGACCGAGCCCGAGTCGGGCAGCACCTCCGCGCGCAAGGACACCTGGCGCTGCGCCGCGACCCCCGCGTGCGTCTCCAGGGACTTCTTCACCAGGGACTCGAGCTCCATCGGCTCGCGGTGCAGCTCCACGCGGCCCGCCTGGATGCGCGAGAGGTCGAGCAGCTCCTCCACCATGCCCTGCAGGCGGCCACAGTCCTCCCGGGCGGCGAAGAGCAGCTCGGCCTGCTTGTCGGTGAGCGGGCCCACCACCTGCTCGGCACACAGGTGAATGGCCATCTGCAGCGACGTGAGGGGCGTGCGGAACTCGTGCGCGACCGTGGCCACCAGGTCGTTCTTCAGCTCGTCGAAGCGCCGCAGCCGGGTCACGTCCTGCAGCACCACCGTGGTGCCGACGATGGCGCCGCCCTCCGCGTAGACCGGCGACGCGCGGGGCAACAGGTGGCGCTCGCCGTCGGCGGTCGCGAGGCGGAACGCCTCCTCGAGCCCCTTCGGCACGTAGCTGCCCTTGCCTTTCACCACGTGCTGGCGCACCCGCTCCACCACCTCGCGGGCGACCGGGTCGAGCTGGGCCAGCGCGTTCGCGCCGCCGGCGTCGAGGCTCACCTTGAGCAGGGCCTCGGCGGCGACGTTGAGGTGCAGGAGCGCGCCGTCGGTCGCCAGCACCAGCACCGGGTCGGGCAGGCTGTCGATGGCCGCTTGCGACGCCTGCTGCGCCTCGAGCAGCTCGCCCAGCGTGCTCTTGCGGTACTGCTGCAGGTGATCGGCCATGGTGTTGAGCTCTCTCGAGAGCTGGGCGATCTCGTCCTTCCCCGTGACGACCGCGCGCGCCACCAGGTCGCCCTCGCCGATGCGCCGCGCCGTCTGCCCCAGCACGCCCAGGGGCCGCAGGAGGCGGGAGGTGAGGGTGGACGAGGCGACGAGCCCGAGCAGGCAACCGGCGGCGATGATGGAGAGGAGCAGAGAGTCGAAGCGGCGCGCGGTGCGGCCGGCCTCCTCGCTCTTGCGCACCATCGCGTCCTGGTTGATGGCGAGGATGACCTCGGTAGCGGCCTTGGTGCGCTCGAAGGCGGGCAAGAGCCTCGTGAAGTAGTCGTCCCGGGTGGGCGGCTCTCCTTGGGTGAGGAGGTGCTCGAGCCCGGCGCGGTACGCCTGCCAGTGTCGCCGGAGCGTCTCGGTCGCGTCTCGCTCGCCCGGCTCGGTGATGTTGCCCTCCTGCACCTTCAGCTCCTCCTCGAACTTCAGGAGGTGCTCCTCGGCCTGCGCGCGGCCCCGGGCCCGCTCGCCCGCCACCGAGAAGACGGCGCCGCTGTCCATGCGCTCGAGCGACTCCTTCATGCGCTCGCCGGCGAGGACGCTGCGGTAGTTGTCCTTCAAGATGCGCTGAGCGTCGCGCCCGAGCGAGGTGGTGATGGTGCTGCCGGCGAAGCCCACGACGAGCAGCGCCAGCACCAGCGGCACCTGGGCGAGCAACAGCTTGGAGCGCAGCTTCACGGCCGCTCCTCGGGCTCGCGCATGGAGACGATGTGCAGATCGAAGCCTTCGGCCTCGCGCACCAGGCGCAGGGGCACCGAGCGGCCCAGGACCTGGCGCCACCAGGGCTGGTGGGAGCGGCCGATGATGATGGTGCCCACGCCGTGGGAGCGGGCGAAGTCGATGAGGGCCGTCACGGGGTCCTGGCCCTGGAGCCGCACCACCTCGGCGCCGAGCTCGCGGGCCCGCTCGATGTTGGCGAGCAGGTGGCGCTGCGCCTCGGAGTCGATGCGGTTGGGCGCCTCGTCGGGGGTCTCCACGTAGACCACGAACCAGTCGGTGTTGAGGCGGCCGGCGGTGCGCGAGCCGCGGCGGAGCAGCGTCGCGGCGTAGGGCGGGTACGACGACATGCACACCATCACGCGCCCGTAGCCGGAGCGGTTCGGCTGCGCGTCCTGCTTCTTGGCCCGCGCCTCGCTCGCGCGCTCCAGGCTCTCCGCCACCTCGCGCAGGGCCAGCTCGCGCAAGGTGGACAGGTTCTGCGGCTGGAAGAAATGCTCCAGCGCCCAGGGGATCTTGTCCTCCGCGTAGATGCGCCCCGACTTGAGCCGCTCCTGCAGGTCCTCCACGGCGAGATCGAGGTTCACCACCTGGTCGGCGCGCTTGAGGAACGAGTCGGGGATGGTCTCGCGGACCGCCACGCCGGTGACCCGCTCCACCAGATCGTTCAAGGACTCGAGGTGCTGGATGTTGAACGCGCCGATGACGTTGACGCCGGCGTCGAGGAGCTCGAGCACGTCCTGGTAGCGCTTCTTGTGCTTGCTGCCCGGCGCGTTGGTGTGCGCGAGCTCGTCGACGATGACCACGTCGGGCTTGCGCGACAGCACCCGGTCGAGGTCCATCTCCTCCACGAAGACGCCGCGGTACTCGATGCGCTTGCGGGGCACGAGCTCCAGATCCTTCACCAAGGCCTCGGTCTCGGCGCGGCCGTGGGTCTCCACCAGGCCGAGCACCACGTCGACGCCGCGCTTCCGCAAGCCGTGCGCCTCCTCGAGCATCTGGTACGTCTTGCCCACGCCGGCGGCGAAGCCGATGTAGAGCTTGAGGCGCCCGGTGCGCGCGCGCTGGACCAGCTCGAGGAAATCTTCTGGCCGGGCGCGCGGTTCCGTCATGGGCAGAGGAGGTCGTAGCTCATCGGGTCGGGCTCGGCCGCCCGAACTGGCGATCGAGGGCCAGGTTCACCAAGAGCACGTTGACGCGAGGCTCGCCGAGGAAGCCGAGGTCTCGCCCCTCGAGGTGCGCGTCGACGACGGCCTGCACGCGCTCCGGCGCCACGCCCCGGGCCTCCGCCACGCGGGGCACCTGCCAGCGCATCGCCTCGGGAGAGAGGTGCGGGTCGAGGCCACTCGCAGAGGTGGTGACGAGCTCCGCGGGCACGGTCGCCGGAGCCTTGGGGTTCTCCTTCGCCAGCCGAGCGAGGTCGCCGGTGACGCGCTCCTTCAGCTTCCGCGAGGTGGGGCCGAGGTTGGAGCCGCCCGACGCCAGGGGATCGTACCCGGCGCCGGCCGCCGAGGGCCGGGGCTGAAAGTAGGCGGGCGTGGTGAAGCCCTGGGCGACGAGCTCGGAGCCCGCGGGCTGGCCGCGCTCGTCGGTGACGATGCTCCCGTTGGCCTTCGACGAGAACAACAGCTGAGCGAGCCCGGTGACGGCGAAGGGGTACGCGAAGCCGGTGAGCACGAGGGTGACGAGGGTGGTGCGCAGCGCGATGGCGAGAGTCGTTCCCATGGGTTCCTCAGGTCAGGCCGACACCCTGCAGGAGCAGGTCGATGAGCTTGATGCCGACGAAGGGCGTGACGAGGCCCCCGGCGCCGTAGATGAGCAGCGAGCGCCGCAAGAGCGCCGCCGCGCCGAGCGGCCGGTAGCGCACGCCCCGCAGCGCCAGGGGGATGAGCGCGATGATGATGAGCGCGTTGAAGATGACCGCCGCGAGGATGGCGCTGTTCGGCGAGGCGAGCCGCATCACGTTGAGCGGGGCGATCTCCGGGAACATGCCCATGAAGAGCGCGGGCAGGATGGCGAAGTACTTCGCCACGTCGTTGGCGATGGAGAAGGTGGTCAGCGTGCCGCGGGTCATGAGGAGCTGCTTCCCCACCTCCACCACCTCGAGCAGCTTGGTGGGGTTGGAGTCCAGGTCCACCATGTTGCCGGCCTCCTTCGCCGCCTGGGTGCCGGTGTTCATGGCCACGCCGACGTCGGCCTGGGCGAGCGCCGGAGCGTCGTTGGTGCCGTCGCCCGTCATGGCCACCAGCTTGCCCTTGGCCTGCTCCTCCTTGATGAGGCGCATCTTGGTCTCGGGCGTGGCCTCGGCGAGGAAGTCGTCGACGCCGGCCTCTTGCGCGATGGCGGCGGCGGTGCGCGGGTTGTCGCCGGTGATCATCACCGTGCGAATGCCCATGGCGCGGAAGCGCTCGAAGCGCTCCTTGATGCCGCCCTTCACCACGTCCTTGAGCTGCACCACGCCGAGCAGGCGCTTGCCGTCGGCGACCGCGAGCGGCGTGCCGCCCTTGTCCGCGATGCCGTGGGCGACGCCGTCGAGGTCGCCGGGCACGGAGCCGCCGAGGCCCTTCACGTACTCGCGCACCGCCTCCACCGCGCCCTTGCGAATGGAGCGCCCGGGGAGATCGCAGCCGCTCATGCGCGTCTGCGCGGTGAAGGGGATGAAGTGGGCGCCGAGCTCCTTCACGTCGCGGCCGCGCAGCTTGTAGCGCTCCTTGGCCAGCACCACGATGGAGCGGCCCTCCGGCGTCTCGTCGGCGAGGCTGGCGAGCTGGGCGGCGTCGGCGAGCTCCTCGGCGGTGACGCCCGGCATGGGCAGCAGCTCGGTCGCCATGCGGTTGCCCAGGGTGATGGTGCCGGTCTTGTCGAGGAGCAGCGTGTCGACGTCGCCGGCCGCCTCCACCGCGCGCCCGCTCATGGCGATGACGTTCTTGCGCAGCAAACGGTCCATGCCGGCGATGCCGATGGCCGAGAGCAGCCCGCCGATGGTGGTGGGGATGAGGCACACCAGGAGCGCCACGATGGCCGTCGCCGAGAGCTTCACGCCCGAGTAGGCGGCCAGCGGCACCAGCGTCACGCAGGCGAAGAGGAAGACCAGCGTCAGCCCCACGAGCAGGATGTGGAGCGCGAGCTCGTTGGGGGTCTTCTGCCGCGCCGCGCCCTCCACCAGGGCGATCATCCGGTCGAGGAAGGACTCGCCGGGGTTGGCGACGATGCGCACCACGATGCGATCGGAGAGCACCTTGGTTCCGCCGGTGACCGCCGAGCGGTCGCCGCCGCTCTCGCGAATGACGGGCGCCGACTCGCCGGTGATGGCCGACTCGTCGACCGAGGCGATGCCCTCGATGATCTCTCCGTCGCCGGGGATGAGCATGCCGGCCTCGACCACCACCACGTCGCCCTTCTTGAGCGACGACGCCGGCACCGTCTCCTCTTTGCCGTCGACCACGCGCCGCGCGGAGGTCTCCTTGCGCATCTTCCGCAAGCTGTCGGCCTGGGCCTTGCCGCGCCCCTCCGCGATGGCCTCGGCGAAGTTGGCGAACAGCACGGTGAACCACAGCCACACCGTGACCGAGCCGGTGAACCACAGCGGCACGTCGTGGGTCCCGGAGAACAGGTCGCGCGCCCACAACAGCGTGGTGAGCGCGCTGCCCACCTCCACCACGAACATCACCGGGTTCTTCGCCACCAGCACCGGGTTCAGCTTGCCGAGGCTGTCCCTCGCGGCCTGCGCGACGATGGCGCGATCGACGAGGGAGATCTGCTTGGAGGTCGACATCAGAAGGTCCTCCCCGCGTTCGCGAGCAGGTGCTCGACGATGGGGCCCAGGCTCAGCGCCGGGAAGAAGGTGAGCGCGCCGACGATGAGCACCACGCCGACCAGGAGCACGGTGAAGAGCGGCTCGTTGGTGGGGAAGGTGCCGGGCCCGGGCGGGACGGTCTTCTTGCCCACCATGGAGCCGGCGATGGCCAGCACCGGGATGATCATCAGGAAGCGGCCCGCGAGCATCGCGAAGGCCAGGGTGGTGTTCCACCAGGGCGTGTTGGCGTTGAGGCCGGCGAAGGCCGAGCCGTTGTTCCCCGTGCCGCTGGTGTACGCGTAGAGGAGCTCCGTCAGCCCGTGCGGCCCCGCGTTGTTGAGGCTCGAGACCCCGTAGGGCATCACCGCGCTCCACGCCGCCAGCCCGAGGATGATGAGCGGAAAGATGAGCACGTAGAGCATCGCGAGCTTCATCTCCTTGGCCTCGATCTTCTTGCCCAGGTACTCCGGCGTGCGGCCCACCATCAGCCCGGCGATGAAGACCGAGAGCAGCACGAAGATGAGCATTCCGTAGAGGCCCGCGCCGACGCCGCCGAAGATGATCTCTCCGAGCTGGATGTTGAGCAGCGGCACCAGGCCGCCGATGGGCGTGTAGCTGTCGTGCATCGAGTTGACCGCGCCGCACGACGCGTCGGTGGTGACGGTGGCGAAGAGCGTGGAGGCCGAGATGCCGAAGCGCGTCTCCTTGCCCTCCATGTTGCCCAGGGACTGGTCCACGGCCAGGCCGGCCATGATCGGGTTGCCCTGCGCCTCGAACTTGTAGGCGATGAAGACGCCCGCGAAGAAGAGCAGCGCCATGGCGGCGAAGATCGACCAGCCTTGGCGAGTGTCCCGCGCCATCCGGCCGTAGGTGGAGGTGAGCGCCGCGGGGATGGCGAAGATGAGCCACAGCTCCACGAAGTTGGTGAAGGGCGTCGGCGACTCGAAGGGGTGGGCGCTGTTGGCGTTGAAGAAGCCGCCGCCGTTGGTGCCGAGCTCCTTGATGGCCTCCTGCGACGCCACGGGCCCCAGCGCCAGCACCTGCTTCACGCCCTCGAGCGTGGTGATCTCCTGGTACGGCGCCAGCGTCTGAACCACGCCCTGGGAGACGAGCAGGAGCGCGAACAGCACCGACAGCGGCAGGAGCACGTAGAGAAGCGAGCGCACCACGTCGAGCCAGAAGTTGCCGAGCGTCTTGGCGCCCTCCGGTCCCGGGCGGCGGGTGAGGCCGCGCGCGATGGCCAGGGCCACGCCGATGCCGGCGGCCGCGGAGGTGAAGTTGTGCCACGCGAGCCCGGCCATCTGGGTCAGGTAGCTCATGGTCGACTCGCCGGAGTACGACTGCCAGTTGGTGTTGGTGGTGAAGCTCGCGGCGGTGTTGAAGGCCAGGTACGGCTCGATGCCGGCGAGGCCTTGGGGGTTCAGCGGCAAGACGCCCTGCTGCCGTTGGATCGCGTAGGTCACCAGCAGGCCCAGCGCGCTGAAGGCGACGAGCGCGACGCTGTACTCCTGCCAGGTGTGCTCGCGCGTCGGGTCGACGCCGCAGAGGCGGCAGAGGAAGCGCTCCACGGGGCCGAACACGCTGGGCAGCGGCTTCTTCTCTCCCTCGAACACCGCGAACATGTACGCGCCCAGCGGCACGGTGGTGGCGAGCACCACGGCCGCGAAGACGAGAATCTGAACCCACCCGATGGTGGTCATTGGCGTGCTCCTAGAACTTCTCGGCGCGCACCAGCGCGTAGACGAGGTAGCCGGTGAGGAGGATCGAGAGGATCGCTCCGAGCCAGTAGTCGAGCGTCATGGGGGCTCCTTCAGAGCCGGTCGCAGGCGCGCACGTAGCTCAACGTGAGCGCGAAGAAACCGAGCGTGGCGAGGACGAAGAGGAGATCGAGCATGGCGGGCTCCGCGGCGCGGCTCACATCTTCACGAGCATGGCGAGCGTGAAGCGGTTCTCGTCCTTCACGAGGTCGGGCGCCCAGCCGTCGACGGCCGAGCCGGGAGCGCCGATCGTGTTTCCACCCGGGGGCGTCACGCCACCATGGCCGGCGAAGTACGGAATGCTCGCCTCCCGGTGGTTGAACTCGGCTCGGAAGGTCATGAACTCGCGCGGCGCGTAGTCAGCGGCGATCTGCAGGTCCCACGCGGTGAACTGGTCGCCGACGTTCTGGGTGAAGTAGGCCGGGGCGCCGGAGAACGCCGTGGCGCCGTTGATGGGCGGAACGAGCACCAGGTAGCGCCCCGGGTTGTTGATGGCTCCGCCGCCGACCGTGAAGCCGAAGCGGTTGTGGTCGAACCAGAGGCGGTTGTAGGCCATGAAGCCGAGGAAGTACTGCCCGTTGCAGGCCGCGCCGTCACCCCACTCGCAGCCCGCGTCGAAGGTGACCGACGCCGCGGCCTTGCTCACGAACCCCTCGGGGGTGTCGAGGTACTTCACCATCACGCTGTCGTCGGTGTGGATGCGGATCCGCTTCCCCAGCCCGAGCCAGTCCTTGCCGACGTAGTTGTTGGAGACGATGGCGACCGAGCCGGTGGGCCGCCAGAGGATCTGCCCGCCGAAGCCGGGCACGTCGTTGAAGCGGCCGTACGACTGCCAGCCGTTGATGATCCACGGCTCGATCTTCAAGCGGTCGGTGACGAAGATCTGCGCGCGCACGCCGTTGAAGAACCAGGGCGTGTTCGAGGACACGTACGACGGTTGGTAGGTCCAGTTGTCGGCGTTGTAGTAGCTCCACAGGCCGATGTACGACATGAAGATGCCGGCCTGCAGGTTGATGCCGTGCAGCGCGTTCCAGTGATAGCCGCCGTAGGCCTCGGAGATGTAGCGGTAGGCGTTGGCGAGATCCCACTGACCGCGCGCCGGGCTCGCGTCGTTCCGGGGCGTGGTGACCGAGTACAGGCCGAACTGGGTCATCAGCCGCGCCTGCACGTTCTTGGAGTTGAAGTCACCGCCGATGCCGAGCTGGGTGACCTGGACTTCGCCGTGGCGGAAGACCTCGCTCGAGCCCGAGATGGTGTCGTCGACCGGGTTGGCCAGGCTGTAGTGGTACGCGGTGTCGACGCGGAGCTCGCCGGTGAAGGGGCCGAAGGAGAGCGGCTTCTCCGACGCGCCGGCGTTGCCCGGCACCCAGGAGAAGTCGGCGAAAGCGAACGGCTCGGCGGGCGCGCCTTCGACGGGCGGGGCGACCGTGGCTACGGTGGAAGGCGCAGGCATGGCCTCGGGGGCCTGGGCGAGCGCGGTGGTTCCTGCCGAGAACGCCAGCCCGACGAGGGTGCGACGCAGTGTTTGGGAGACGTGCGCAAGATGTTGGCTCATGGGCGGGGTGTGTCTGCAAAAGAGCGTCCCACCGAGTCCGACCGCGTCCGATTTGCGGTTTGGGCCGGTTGCGCGTCCGCGCCGCTCGAGCCGTCATGCACTCTGCAGGGTCTGGAGCGAGCCAGCTTGCAGAATGCAGATGCCCGGGCCTGGCACGTCACACGTCGTCCGGCTGTCTCCGTTGGGCTGGAGCGAGCGCCTCAGGGTGCAAGGCTTGCAGAGTGGAGAAGCCATGAGGACGTCTCTCCTGAGGGTGACAGCTGGGTTCGCCGCGACTCTGGCGGCGTGCGATCAAACGCCGCCGCTGGCGCGGGAGGCGAAGAAGATCGAGCTCGTCAGCGGCATGCAGCGCGACCTCCTGCAGTCGGTGGAGGCGGAGAAGAGCGCGGTGCTCGCCATCACCGACGAGGAATCCACCACCTTCGCCAACGAGTCGAAGAGGGCATCGGGCGAGGTCGAGCGCGCCCGGCTGGAGCTCCACCGCCTCATCGAGCTCGACGGGCGGCCATCCGAGCTCTCGAAGCTCGCGGAGTTCGACGTCGCCTGGAGCGATCTGCAGGCCGTCGACGCGAAGCTCCTCACGCTGGCGGTGGCCAACACCAACCTCAAGGCGAGCCGGCTCCACTCGGGCGACTGCGCCCTCGCCGTGGACCAGCTCGTCGACGCGCTCCAGGCCGTGGAGGCCGCCACCACCGATCCCAAGGTCTTGCGCGAGCTCTCGGCGGCCTCGGTCTCGGCCTTGAAGATCCAGGCGCTCCTGCCGACGCACATCAAGTCTCCCGACGACGCCGAGATGAGCCGCCTCGAGGAGCAGATGCACGCCCTCGGCAAGACGGTGGAGCTCGCGTTCGCCACTGCGAAGAAGAACGCTCCCGGCGCCGCTCGCGCCCGCGCCGCCGAGGGCTGGGAAGCCTGGGCGCGCTACCAACACCTCGTCGCCGAGGTCGTTCGGCTCTCCCGGCTCAACACCAACGTCACGTCCTTCGACATCTCGGTGCACGAGAAGCGGAAGGTGACGGTCGCCGCGCTCAATGCCCTGGCGGCGCTGCTCACCGAGGTCCAGAACGTGCCGCGCCCGGCGCGCTGAAGGCCCTTCTCGGAGCCCGCGTCAGAACCACGCCACCGCGCCCACCGTCAGGGTGTCCTGCGTGCGCGCGCTGGGGAGCGCCACTCCGTCGGGGCCCAGGTGCACCTGGCCGGAGAAGAAGAGCTCCTTCTCGGCCTGGTCGTGGCGGAGCTCGAGGCGCACCGAGAGGTTGTCGTGCGGTCGGAAGTCGGCGGTGACGGTGCCCGAGGCGATCCATCGGGAGCCCGCCCAGAAGATCGGCGCCGCCGAGCCGAGCTCGTTGCTGGCGACGAACTCGCGGAAGTAGTCGCCTCGCGCGGCCAGGTAGCACCAGTCGGCCGGGTGCACTCGGAAGTACAGCGCGCCGGCCGCCCACCCCGACGTGCCGAAGTGGTTCGGCTCGAAGCCCGCGTCCGCGTGCGCCAAGAGCGAGAGCCACGGCAGCGGGGCGATCATCACGTAGCCGTCGAAGAGGTGCCGCCACGGGCGGCCCTCGGGAGCTCCGACGTTCCGCTCGACGCCGCCGAAGTACAGCGCGTTGACCGTCAGGTGGTCCGCCACGTTGTAGGTGACTTGGACGGCGGGGGAGAGCTCGGGGTTGTTGTCCACCACGCTGTTCCAGCCGTTGTAGAGCTGGAGCGACGCGCTGAGGCGCTCGGTGAGCGGGTACGTGGCCCGAACGCCCGCGTGGTAGAAGGGCAGCCCGAAGAAGAGGTCGGAGCGAGACCAGTTCCACTGGTCTTTGATCGCCAGCCCTTCCGGACCGATCGGCGAGAGGAAGAGGCCGGTGTCGAAGGTGAGCCCCCGTCCCAGCGGTGCCACGTAGGCCAGGTTGGCCTGCTGGAGGAACTTCCACACGCTCGGGCCCGTCGTGCCCGAGGCCGCGGTGCCCATCGAGACCGGCTCGGCGAGGTAGTACGTCTCGGGCGCGTGGCCGAACTGCAGGACCAGGTGCGCGCTCACCGGCCCCGACGTGCCCAGCGCGTCGAGCACGGCGTTCTCCACGGTGAGCATGTTGTGGCGATTGTCGAAGCCCCGGTAGTTGGTGATGAAGTTGGACGGCTGGTTGAAGTTCCACTGGTAGGGAATCTCGACGTAGCCGCCGAGCTTGAGGGTGGCCTGGCTGGCCGTGCGAGTGGACCCCTCCGCGAGGTTGGCGATCGGTTCGCTCGGAACCGCGGGTTGCTCGAGCCCGAGACCGATGCGCGTGCCCGCGTCGGCCGGTGACGGTTCGTTCGCACCTGCACGAACCGAAGCGAGAGCGGCGAGCATGATCGCGAGCCGGAGCATGACCGCCCGAGATGCATCGACTGCACCGAGCCGACTGGCTGGGCGGGACATCGCCGGTGTCGCGATTGACAGCACGGGTCGATTGGAGTGGGAGCTGTTCCGCATGGCGCACTGGGCACTTATCTCGGGCAAAGACACCGACGCCATCGCGGCGGCGCTCTCCGACGTGGCGGCGCGGTTGAGCTCGGCCGGCGTCACCGTCGGCGGCTTCGTGCAGGCGAGGGTCGTCGAGGAGAGCGGCCGGAAGCACTACGACGTGGTGCGCCTGGGCACGGGCGAGCGCGCCCGCATCTCCCAGGAGCGCCCCCGGCCGGCCGAGGGCTCGAGCTGCACCCAGGACTTCCTCGACGAGGGGTTCAACGCCGCGCGGCGGTGGGCGGCCGAGGACGCGGCGCGCGTTGAGGTGCTGGTCATCGACGGGCTCAACAAGCTCGAGGCCGGCGGTGAAGGGCACGGGCCCACGCTGGTGGAGGCCCTGCGCTCGAAGGCGAAGGTGGTGCTCCTCGGCGCGCGCGATCGCCAGCTCTCGGCGCTGATGGAGCGCTTCGTGCTCCCCGAAGCATCGCTGGTCGGATCGCTCGAGCCGCCGCTCGACGCCGGTGCTGTCGAGCGCTTCACCGCGACGCTCGTCGAGGCCCTGTCTCGCGCGGGAGAGCGGTGAGCCTCGCCCCCCGCTTCACTTCACGCAGTACACCTCGGCGGCCGCGTCGGTGAAGGTGACGGCTCCTCCGCTGGGCGCGACGGTGAAGGTCTTCACCGGCACCGAGAAGAGGCCGCACGGCGCAAGGTACGACTGCTGGGCGTACGGCTGGCCGAACGTCGGCAAGACCGTGAAGCGCGCGTCGATGGTGACCGGCGGGCCCGGAGGCCCCGGGGCGAACGGCTTGGAAGACACCGGGGTGTTGCCGTTGAGCGTCTCGATGGACAGCGACAACGACGCCACCCGCCGAGACGACTCGGCGGTGAAGACGCCCGGACCCCGCGGCAGGGTCAGCGAGCCCGCCGCCGTCACCAGGAGCCCGTCTTTCGCGTCGAGCAACTGCCCCCGCTCGTCGAAGGTGAACCAGTGGTTGCCGGCGAAGGCGCGGCCCACCGAGGTGTTGAACGGGAAGAAGACCACCGTCGCCGAGAGCGCCTGCACCCACAGCGCTCCCCGGGTGAGCGCGTTGGCCGACCCCTCGAGGCCCGCCTGCACGACGCTCACGGCGCCCGTCGCGCCCGCCACGCGAGACACCGTCGTCTTGCCGGCGACCAGGGTCGAGAACAACGCGTCGGCGCCGTCGGGGTCCACCGTCACCGCGCCCACGCCCGTCGCCACCTGGGTCGCCGTGGCGCCCATCGTCGCGGGCTGGCTCCACAGCGTCAGCGCGCCCACGTTGCCGCTCGCGGAGTAGACGCGTGAGCCGTCGCCGGAGAGGAACGCCTGCTGCTGGCCCGACACCTGGTACGAGCCCGCCACGCTCGTCAGCTCCCAGCCCGAGGGCAGGTGCCGCAAGAGCATCGCGCCGTCGCGGCTGAGCTGCACCGAGGCCGCGCCCTGGGTGCTGGCGCCGTAGCGCTCGGTGGGGGTCGCCGCGAGCGCGATGACCGACGTCGCGGCTCCGGCCAGGCTGCCGCGCGGAATGGCGACGGTGGTGCCGTCGGCCGAGAACACCGCGTTCGGCAACAGCCACGGGTCGGTGAGGGTGCTCGCCACGGTAGTGCGTTGCCGCGTCGTCAGGTCGAGCACCTCGAGCCCGGCGCCGTCGCTCCAGAGCAGCCAGCGCTGGTCGGGTGAGATTGCGGGGGCGGTGGCCTGAGCGTCGGTCGCGGTGAGCGCGCGGCTCGTCACCCCGCCGTCGCTGGCGTCGAGCACCTGCGTCAGCGCGACGCCGCCGTCGTCCTGCCGAAGCGGCAACACCAGCGAGGCGCCGCCATCTCCGAGGACGACCGCCGACAGGGACGGGGTGACTCGTCCCGCCGGGGTCTGGCCCAGCCGAGTTCCCCGGACGAGGTACAGCGTGCCGAGGTCCGCCTGGGTGTTCTCGTTGGGCGTGGTGAAGCTGAACGAGCGGTCTGCGTGGCCAGCGAGGTGCACGGTCATGACGACCGGCGTGTTGGGGGGCGCGCTCACCAGCGTGCGCTGGCTCGAGTCGAGCTGGGTGGTGAAGCCGTCGAGCGGCGCGCCGGTCGAAGGGGAGCTGAAGCTGAGCAAAGGCGGGCGCAGCCCATTGGCGCCCGCGACCTGGAGCACGAGCGACGCCGGCGTCGCCGAGCTCGTCGAATCGATCGCCGGGTCGATGACGCAGGCGCCCTCGGTGGCGCTGGCCGCGGCGCACAGCTGTCCCGCCGGGCAGGCCGTCGAGCAGGTCACGCCGTCCTTCGCGGGCAGGTCCACCTTCTTCAGGTACACCTTGCGGGTGGCGTCGACGAAGTTGTCGGCGAGGAACCAGGCCGCGGTGCAGTCGCGGCTGACGTTCTGGAGGACCAAGTCGAGGTTGCGCGCGCAGGTTCGCTCCTCGCCCTCGCAGCCGTACAGCGCGAACGACGGCAGGAAGAGGGTCTCGGCGGCCTTGCCCTCGCTGACCCGCACCAGCGCGGCGACGCTGGCCTTCGAGTCGTCCTTCGGAGCGTCGACGCACAGGTCCTTGGAGTGAGGCGTGGCGCGAGAGCGGGCGGCGCCGACGTAGCTGCCGCGGCTCCACGCGCCGGCGGCGAAGCGCCACACCAGCATCGAGCGCGGGCCGTTGGCGAAGGGCACCTGGAAATCGTCGACGGTGCCGTTGATGGCGTCGCCGGTGAACGCGTCGAGCGACAGCGCGTCCTTGCACACGGCGGCGTCGCTGGGCCAGAGCGTCGCGGTGTCGATGGTCTGGGTGCAGGCCTGGTGCTGCGTGGTGCCGGCCTCGATCCACACCACGCGGACCCCGGCCGCCGACCACGGCCCCAGCACCATCGCCCCCGGCTGCCGGGAGACGTTCGTCGCCAGGTCGCGCCAGGCGCCGTTCGAGAGCACGTACACCTTTCCGCCCGCTCGCGCGAAGACGCGTTCGCCGTCGGCGCGGTAGACGAGGTCGGGGTTCGCCGCCGGAAGATCGGGCAGCGTCGACCAGTTGGCCCCGTCGAACGAGGCGAGGCTCTTGCCGCCCTGCGCGAGGAAGCCGCGCGCCTCGTCCGAAGGCCACAGCGCCGTCACGTCGATGGGCGCCGCCGGCAGGGCGGTGACCGCGCTCGACGCCGGGTCGACCTCGAACAGCGTCGTGCTCCGCTCGGTGGCGCGGGTCAGGTCGACGGCGTAGCCCGGGGCGAGCACCTGCAGCACGTACACGCGCTCGTTCTTGGCGATGACGTCGAGCGTGGTGTCGCGCAGCGGCGCGCCCTCGGTGATGAAGGTGCCCAGACCCTGGGGCCGCGGCCAGCGCGACGAGTCGTTCGGCCCAGGCCACGGAGAGCAGGCGGAGGCGAAGGCGCACGAGGCGATGAGGAGCGCGCGCATCTATTCGCTCCACTTCGGGTCGGCGTTCACGGCCACCTCGCACCAGAAGCGCGCCCCCTCGAGGCCGGTGTCCTCGGGCACGTCGATGCAGTCGTCCTTGGCGACGACGTTGGTGGTCGGATCGACGTTACAGAGATGGCCAGCGGTGACGCGCAGCCGGTGCACGGTGAGGGGGAAGTAGTAGCTGGTGTGGCTGGCGATGGCCGAGGCCTTCACGTCGCCCTCGAAGCGCGGGTCGACGATGGCGGCGCCGCGTTCGATCTCGATGGGCGCCGCGATGACGTCGCCCGACCCGTACATGAAGCCGCCGACCTGCTGGAAGCGCTGACCCTTCTTCGACAGCGGCCACAGGCTCAGCGTGGCGAGATCGTTGGTGGTGTCGGGGCCCAGGTAGAACGAGAGGTCGATGGTCGTGCTGCCGATGGCGTGCAGCGAGCAGAGCACCTTGTCGGAGCTGGCCTTCGTGAACCAGCCGGTGGCCCGGCCGAGGGATTGATTCTGCATGGCGCCGCCCTGCGGATCGACGCAGGCAGCGAGGAGAAGGACGAGAGGAACCGCGCGCATGAAGGACGGGCAAACTAACCCGCCGTCGGTCGGTACGGACAGGGAGTCTTCGGGGACTCAGGTCCAGGAGATGCGGAAGTGCGCTTCGAGCCCGCCCTCGCCGACGCGGCTCATCTCCACGCGTCCTGTGACGCCGAGCTGCTCGAGCGTGCCCTCGAAGACGCCGAGGCGGTACTGCGAGGTGACCGGCACGGCGTCGGTCAGGCGGTCCTTGAACTCGGGCTTGATGCGCGTCGCGACGTGCACCTCGTTGGGGCCGATGTCCTGCACGTCGCACTCGAGGTAGTTGCCGGTGGTGCGGAAGCCCTTGCTCAATTTGGTCAGCGTGCGCTTCGGGCCGATGAGCTTCGCCATGGAGAAGATCGCGAAGCCGAGCGCGGTCTGCACGTAGCCCTTCATGAACTCCCGGCCGAGCAGGCGGTACTGCTCCGAGGCGGGCGCCCCGGGCACGAGCCCGCGGGCCAGCACCTGCATCGCGGAGAGGAACGTCTCCATCGGGTAGGCGGCCTGGGAGCCCTCGAAGTCCATCCCCACCGCTTTGAGCTCGGCGAACAGCTTCGGCGTCAGCCGCGCGCCGAACGCCTTCCGGGCGCCCTCGGGGACCGTGGAGAAGATGACGGGCAGGCTGGTCTCGCTCACGGGGCGGGGAGTGTACCCAGTTCCCTCGGGAATGCCCCGCCGCTCAGCCGAACTGGAACCCGGAGTGCGTCACGCCCATCAGCGTGCCGTTGTACGCGGTCACGCCGCGATCCGTCGCCGCCGCGCCGGCGATGACCATCAGCGGCATCAGGTGCTCCTCGCGCGGGTGGCAGAGGCGGGCGGCGGGCGCCTTCGCCCACTCGGAGAGCCGGCGATCGCGCTCCGTGGGCTCCTGGGTGACGGCCTCGCGCAGCCAGGTGTCGAACTGCACCGACGCCGGCGCCGCGCCCGGGCCGAAGGCGCGCAGGTTGTGGAACGACAGCCCGCTGCCGATGATGAACACGCCCTCGTCGCGCAGGGGCGAGAGCGCCCGGCCCAGCGCCAGGTGCTCCTTCGGGTCGAGCCCCTGCTTCAGCGAGAGCTGCAGCGTCGGAACCTCGGCCTGGGGGTAGGTCAGCTTCAGGGGCACGAAGGTGCCGTGATCGAACCCGCGGGTCGGGTTGGTGCCGCTCTGGAAGCCGGCGGCGGCGAGCAGCGCCTGTACCCGGGTGGCGAGCTTCGGGTCGCCGGGGGCGGGCCAGGTGATCTCGTAGGACTCCGGAGGGAAGCCGTAATAGTCGTAGAGCATCGGCGGCCGCGCGCTCGTCATCAGCGTCGGCACCGCCTCTTCCCAGTGCGCCGAGACGACCAGGAGCGCCTTGGGCGGCGTCTTCGGCACCACGCGAATCTCCCTGAGGTACGTCGCCAGGCCGTCGAGCTCGGCCTTGTCGCCGAAGCCGAGATCCACGAAGGGCCACGGGCCGCCGCCGTGGGGCAGGTAGACCACCGGCAGCCGCTCCGGGTGGGCCTTGACCTTCGCGCTGCCCGCCGGGCCGGCCTCCGCCGAGAGCCCGCTCAACGCCGCCGCGCTCGCCGCACCCGCCACCAAGGTCTGCCTCCGCGTCAATCCATCGTCTCGTTCGTCGCTCACCGAAGACTCCAGGTCGAAGGCCCAGAATGTGCGGTCTCCTCCCTCCGGGCGCCAGCGAAAGCGCCATCCGAGCGGCACGACTGAGGAATCGACGTGGGCCATGATGCCCCGATGCACGTCCTGGTGGTCGGCGCGGGAGCGGTGGGACAGGCCTACGGGCGGCACCTCCAGCTCGGCGGCGCCAGGGTGACCTTCTTCGTGAAGCCCGCCCACGTGGCGGAGCTGGAGGGTGGGGTGACGGTCGATCCGCTGAACGAGCGGACCGGGCCGGTGCGCTGGAAGGACTTCGACCTGGTGACCACGGCCGACGAGGTGAGGGCCGGCGCCTTCGATTCGGTCTGGCTCTGCGTGGCGACGCCGGCCCTCGAGGGCGGCTGGCTCGACGCGCTCGCGACCGCGGCGCCGCGGGCCACCATCGTCAGCCTGCAGCCCGGGCTCGAGGTGACGCGGCGGCTCGCCGAGCGGGTGGGCGCTTCGCGGCTCGTGATCGGCCTCATCACCCTCATCTCGTGGCAGGCCCCCCTGCCGGGCGAGACGATGGTGCCGCCGGGCGTGCGCTACTGGTTCCCACCCCTGGCCGCCGCCCCGTTCGCCGGGCCCGCGTCGCGGGTCGAGCCGTTGGTGGCGGCGCTCGAGCACGGCGGCTTCCCCGCGCGCATGGTGAAGGACGTGGTGCCGCTCGCGGCCGGCGGCGAGGCCGTCTTGCAGCCGTTCATCATGGCGCTCGAGGCGTCGGGCTGGTCCTTCGCCACGCTGCGCTCGGGGAAGCTCCTCGACGTCGGCGCCGCGGCCGCGCGGGAGTTCCTGGCCGTCGCCGAGGCGGTCCACCACCGCTCGCTCTGGCCTCAGCGAGCGCTCGCTCGCCCGACCTTCTTCCGCCTGGTGCTGGCGCTCGGGCCGAAGCTCGTGCCCTTCCCACTCGAGACCTACCTGCGGGTGCACTTCACCAAAGTGGGCGCGCAGACCCGCCTGCTCCTCGACGAGACCATTCGGCTCGCGGAGCAGCACCGCCTGCCGCATCCCGCGCTCGACGAGCTGCGCGGGCTCCTCGCGGCTCACTTCTGATGGAAGGGCGGCCGGTCCGAGAACGGCCCGTCGAGGGAGATGACCTGGCCGAAGCGCGCCTCCTGCGCTGATTCCGGCGCCGGCGCCGAGGGGCCGAGCGTGCCCTCGAGGCGCCCGCCGGCCGCGTCGAGCTGCATCGCCGCCGCCAGCGACCAGGGCTCCCGGGGTGGCTGGCGTCGCGCGGGGGGCTCCTCGCGGGTGAAGCGCAGGAGCGCGAGGCTGGTGACGACGCCGACACAGACGCCCATCGCGAGGCCGGCCCACGCGCCGGAGACCGCGGCGTCGAGCGGCGTCTGGGGCGCGGTGCGCGCGGAAAGGAAGGTGAAGGGCAGGCCCAGGCCCCAGCCCAGGGCGTTGGTCCAGATCCACGAGGTCCAACGCGCCACGTGAGGTCGCAGCACCAGCCCCTGCGCCAGGCCGATCAACGCCCCGGCGGCCACGCCGAAGAGCGCCGCGAAGCCGAGCACCAAGAGCGCCGACGGCGGCCTCACCGGGAGGTCGTAGGTGCCCGCGCCGAACAGCGGGACGAGCATGCCGCCCAGCCACCCGAGCAACGCCATCACCGCGGTGACGCCGACCCAGGCGTTCCCCGAGAGCGTGGGCGCGACCCTCCTCAGCACGCTCCACTGCAGGGCCCCGAGCATCGTGCCTTCCAGGGCGCCGACCGACAGCACGACCACGAGAATGGAGAGCCGCTGGCCGAAGGCGTCGGGCGTCCCGCCGACCAGGAGCAGCGCCACCGTCCACGCCGCCAGCCCGAAGCCGAAGACCTCACCCACGCTGCACGCCAACACCCACTTCGCGAAGAGCCGGCGCCGCATGGAGCACCTCCACGGGGAGGGCTGCATCGCGTATGCCCCAAGGGATTCGGCGAGGTTCCGGCCGGTCCACGCAGGAAGTGCGGCGCGCCGGAGGTGTCGGGCCGGAGGGAGACGAAGTATGAGGCGCTCGTGCGCACCCTCGCCCTCCTCCTCTCGGTGACCTGTCTCGCCGCGCAGGCGGCCGCGCCGAAGAAGACCCTGACGGTCGCCGCGGCGGCGAACCTGAAGGGCGCGCTGGAGCCCGTGGTGCAGGCCTTCACCACCGCCCACCCCGAGGCCGAGGTGCAGTTGAGCTACGGCGCGTCGGGCGTCTTCGCCACCCAGCTCGCCAACGAGGCGCCGTACGACGTCTTCCTCTCCGCCGACGTGAAGAGTCCCAAGGCGCTCGCCGACGCTCACCTCACCGCCGGGCCGCCCTTCGTCTACGCGGTGGGGAAGCTGGTGCTGTGGGTGCCGAACAGCCTCGCCGTCGTCCTCGAGAAGGAGGGCCTGAAGACCGTGCTCGCGCCCGCGGTGCAGAAGGTGGCCATCGGCAACCCGGCGGTCGCGCCCTACGGCGCGGCGGCGGAGCAGGCGCTGGCGTCGGCGAAGCTCCTCGAGGCGGCGCGGCCGAAGCTGGTGCTCGGTCAGAACGTCGGCCAGGCGGCGCAGTTCGCCTTGAGCGGCAACGCGCAGGCGGCGTTCTTGCCCCTGTCGCTCGCGCTGGCGCCCCCGCTCAGCCAGGAGGGGCGGCATCTGCTCGTGCCCGCCGCGTCGTATCAGCCCCTCGCGCAAGCGGGCGTGGTGCTCGGGCGGGCCAAGGAGCCGGCGCTCGCGCGCGCCTTCGTGGCGACGCTGCTCGGCGAAGAGGGGCGGGCCATCCTCGAGAAGAGCGGCTACGGGCTGCCGGCGGCGAAGTAGGCGTGGACCTCGAGGCCCTGAGGTTGTCGTTCGTGCTGGCGACGCTGACGACGCTCGTGTTGCTCGTCGTGGGCCTGCCGCTGGCGCAGTGGCTCGCCGCGAGCCGGTGGCGGTTCAAGGCGGCGGTGGAGGCCATCGTCTCTCTGCCGCTGGTGTTGCCGCCGACGGTGCTCGGCTTCTACCTGCTCGTGGCGATGGGGCCGAAGAGCCCGCTTGGGCAGGCGTGGGTGGCGGTGTTCGGTAAGCCGCTGGCGTTCAGCTTCGAGGGGCTCTTGTTCGCGTCGGTGCTCTACGGCTTACCCTTCGCGGTGCAGCCGTTCACCGCGGCGCTCGGCGCGGTCGATCGCGGGCTGGTGGAGGCGTCGTACTGCCTCGGCGCATCGCCGCTGCGCACGTTCCTCCGCGTCACCCTGCCGCTGGCGCTCCCCGGGGTGGTGTCGGGCGCGGTGCTGGCCTTCGCTCATGCGCTCGGCGAGTTCGGCGTGGTGCTGATGGTCGGCGGCAACATCCCCGGGCAGACGCGCACGCTCTCGGTGTCGCTCTTCGACGCGGTGGAGCAGCTCGACTACGCGCGGGCGCTCTCCACGTCGCTGGTGCTCTTGTCGGTGTCCTTCGTGGTGCTGATCGTCACCTCGCTGCTCAAGCGCGCGCCGGGGGGCCGGTGAGCACGCTCTCCTTCGAGCTCGAGCGGAGGTTCCCGAGCGGCGCGACGGTGCGCGCGGGGCTGACCCACCGCTGGGCGGACGGGGGCGTCGTGGTGCTCTTCGGCCCCTCCGGCTCGGGGAAGACGACGGTGCTGCGGTGCCTCGCGGGCCTGGAGCGGCCTGACGCCGGGCGCATCGCCTTGGGCGACGACGTGTGGAGCGACGGCGCGCGCTTCGTGCCTCCTCAGGGGCGGCGGGTGGGCTTCCTCGCGCAGGACTACGCCTTGTTTCCGCACCTCACCGTCGCCGCGAACCTGGAGTACGGGCTGGCCTCGCTCCCGGCGCCGGCCCGAGCGCGGCGCGCCCTCGAGGTGGCGCGGCTGGTGCGCGTGGAGGGGCTCTTGGGCCGGCGGCCGGCGCAGCTCTCCGGAGGGGAGCAGCAGCGCGTCGCGCTCGCCCGCGCCCTGGCGCCGCGACCCCGGCTCCTGCTCCTCGACGAGCCGCTCTCCGCCCTCGACGCGCCGACGCGGGACGCGCTCCGGGCCGAGCTGCGCTCGTCGCTGGTGTCGGCGGGAGTGCCGGCGATCGTCGTGACGCACGATCGCGTCGAGGCGATGGTGCTGGGCGACACCCTGGCGGTGCTGGCCGAGGGGCGGATTCGCCAGGTGGGGAAGGTGAGCGAGGTGTTCAGCGCGCCGGCGGACGCGGTGGTGGCGCACGTCGTCGGTACCGAGAACGTCGCTCCCGCGCGGCTGGTGGGGCATGACGGCGAGCTCGCGGTGGTGGAGGTCGGCTCGGCGCGGCTGGTGACCGTCGATCCCGGGCACCTCGAGGGCGAGGCGTGGCTGTGCATTCGCGCCGAGGAGGTCCTGCTCGAGCGCGCGGCGGACGCGGACTTGAGCGCGCGGAACCAGCTCGCGGGGACCATCGTCTCGCTCGCGCCCGAGGGGCCGCTGGTGCGCGTGGTGCTCGACTGCGGGTTTCGCCTCGTGGCGCTGGTGACGAAGCAGAGCGCAGGGCGGCTCTCGCTCGCGCCGGGCGGGAAGGTCGTGGCGGTGGTGAAGGCGCCGGCGGCGAGGCTCGTGCCCCGCGTCGCGGTGGCTACGGCTCGCTGACCGCGGGCGCGACGCGCCTCGATCCACCGTTTGAGAGGAGCGGTCGAAACTCTGACGCCGTTCAGCCCGAGCGAAGTCGAGGGCCGGTCGCTCCTGAAACTCAGTTCGATTCGGAGCGGGTCCTCGACGCAGCTCTGAGCCCTTCGACCCCGCTCAGGACGGGCTTCCGTCGAAGGGTGCCGACCTGGGGCGTCGCAGGCTTTGGAAGCGGGCTCCTGGCCCCCGGCCCTTCAACCCAGCGGCCGGTAGAACGTTCCCAGGATGATGCCGAACGCCAGGTGCCCGACCATCACCGCCACCGGCGTCTGTACGCCGTAGTGCAGCGCCAGGAAGCCCGGCGGCTCGAGCAGGCGCACCGGGGTCGGGCCTTCCGTCTCGCTCGCCATCCTCGGGTGCAGGCCGGGCAGCGCCGGCAGCGCCACCGACAGGACGAAGCTCGCGTGCACGAGCCCGATGAGCGCGCCCTTCCACCACGCCGACCCGCCCCAGACGTGGAACGCGGCGACGTACACCAGCGAGAAGAGCCACCCGTTCATCAGGTGCAGGAAGATGCCCACCACGCGGGCGCGATCTCGATCGGCGCTCACCCACGTGCCGAGCAGGTAGGGAATGCTCATGCGCGTCAGCCCCAGCCCCTGGCCGGCCGCCATCACCACCGTGAGCACCACGCTCCCGGCGAAGCCCCACACCAGCCAGCTCAGCCCATTCATGCGCGGGCCTCCGAAAGCGCACAGGCGGCGTTGATGAGCCCGACGTGCGTGTACGCCTGTGGGTAGTTGCCGAGCGCGCTCCTCGACCCCGGCGCGCACTCCTCGGCGAAGAGGCCGAGCTCGTTGGCGCTCTCGAGCGCGTGCTGGAAGAGCGCCCGCGCCTCGTCCCGGCTCCCGCCGCCGCGCGCGAGGAACTCCGCCGCCCAGAAGGCGCAGATGCCGAACGCGCCCTCGCCCGCTGGGAAGCTCTCCTCGTTGCGGTAGATGAGCCCTGGCTCGGGCTCGAGCCGCTCGCGCAGCCGCCGCCACGTTCCGGCCATGCGCGGGGAGTCCGGCGCGGCGTACCCATACCAGGGCAGCAGCAGGAGCGACGCGTCGACGGTCTGCTCGCCGTAGGCCTGCGTGTAGCTGAACAGCGCCTCGTCGAACCCGCGCGCCTCGACCTCCTCGCGAATGGCGTCGCGCTCGGCGGCGAGGCGCTGCACTGGAAGCCGCTCGAGCAGCCCCGCCTCGGAAAGTCGAACGAGGCGGTCGAGCGCCGTCCAGCACAGCACCCGCGAGTGCGTGTAGTGCTTGGGCGCGCCCCGCACCTCCCAGATGCCGCGGTCGGGCTCGCGCCAGTGCTCCGCCACGAAGTGCCCCAGCTCGCGCAACAGCTTCTGCATCGTCCGGTCGATGCGGCCCGCGCCCATCAAGAGCTGGAAGAGCGCGTCGATCACCTCGCCGTAGGTGTCGAGCTGCAGTTGCTCGCTCGCCGCGTTGCCCACCCGCACCGGCCGCGACCCCCAGTAGCCGGAGAGGTGCCAGAGCGCGCGCTCCCTCGGCAGCGGCTGACCGTATTCGTCGTAGACCACGCGCACCTGGGGCAGCGTCAGGCGCGTCGCGTTGAGCAGCCACTCGCAGAAGGCGCGCCCCTCCTCGAGGTAGCCGAGCGCGAAGTAGGCGCGGGTGGCGAAGGCCGCGTCGCGCAGCCAGCAGTAGCGGTAGTCCCAGTTTAGGTCGCCGCCCACGCGCTCGGGGAGCGAGGTGGTGGGCGCGGCGAGCAGAGCCCCCGACGGCGCGCACGACAACAGCTTCATCACCAAGGCGCTTCGCCGCACCTGGCCCTCGAACTCGCCGCGGTAGCGCATCGCGCCGGCCCAGGCGCGCCAGGCGGACACCGTCGCGTCGAGGCGGGCCCGCGCCGCGTCGCCCAGGGGCAAGAGCACGGCGGGCGCCTCGTCGTCCCAGCAGAGCGAGAAGTCGGCGTGCTCGCCGGCGCGCAGGCAGAACCGCGCGGTGAGCGCGCCATCGCTCGAGGCGACGTGGTCGACCCCCGAGCGCAGCGTGAGCTCACCCCTCAGGCCCTCCACCTTCGCCCCGAGCACTCCGCCGGCCCGCACCCGCCCCGCGACGCGGCCATAGTCGGGACGGGGCTCGAAGCGCGCGTCGACGAGCAGGGAGCCGCCCGTGCAGGCGACGCGCCGGAGCAGCTCGTGCGCGGGCCTCAGCGTGACCCCGCCTCCGTAGGTCATCGCGTCCGTGAGCACGGCCGTGCCGGTGGCGGTGTGGAAGGTCGTCTCGAGCACGTTGGTCCCGTCGAGGTAGCGGCGGGTGGTCCCGAAGGCGCCGGCCGGGGCGACGCGCCAGGCGCCGCCGCGCTCGCCGTCGAGCAGGGCGGCGAACACCGACGGGCTGTCGAAGCGGGGCCAGCAGAGCCAGTCGACGCTGCCGTCCTTGGAGACCAGCGCCACCGACCGGCCGTCGCCGATGGCCGCGTGGTCGGAGATCTGCGCCTGAGCCATCATCCCACTCGGTCCTCGAGCTTCATGGCGCTGGGGTAACGCCAGCCGCGAGGCCGCCTGCCGACCGACGGGCCAGCGGGGCTCGCCCTGGTCCGGCACCCTCGGCGGGCTTACTCCGAATGAGGAGGTGCTCCGGCCGGGACGCCCGCGTCCGCTGCAACGCGTGCGGGGACGTCCTCCTCGCTCCTCCGCCGACAGGCTCAGAACGGTCTGCTGGCGCGAAGGGCTTCTGCCCGCTCGACCGCCGGCCGTGGCATCGTGTGCCGACGTGAAGCGCTGCCGCCTCGTCCAGCTGCCGGTCCCTCCGCCCGCGGCGCTGGCGGCGACGGGCAACGTCCCGCTCGCGGCCGGCTGCCTCGGCGTGGCCGCGCGCGTGCACGGGCTCACCTCGCGCCTCGAGCTCGAGGTCGTCTCTCCGGAGCTGACCGACGTCGCCGGTGACACCGCGCTCGCCGACCGCCTCGCTCAGGACGAGCCCGACTTCGTTGGCTTCTCGCTCTACCTCTGGAACGTCGAGCGCAGCCTGCACCTCGCCCGCGAGGTGAAGCGCCGCTCTCCGCGGACCACCGTGCTCGTCGGCGGCCCCGAGGTCTCGCCCGACAACCCCTTCGTGCTCGGGCTCGAGGGCTTCGACGTGGCGGTGACCGGCGAGGCCGAGGACACCTTCGTCGAGGTGATGGGCCGCCTGCTCGACGGGCGCGAGGTCGCTGGTGTCCCTGGCGTCGCGGTGCGAACGGCGGCCGGCCTCGGTCCCTTCGCTCCGCCGCCGACCACCAACTTCCCGCTCACCCGGTACCCTTCGCCCTACACCCAGGGGCTGGTGCCGGTGGACCCGCGGCGCTCGACGTACCTGGAGACGGTGCGCGGGTGCCGCTCGAGCTGCACCTTCTGCTTCTACCCGCGGAGCAGCGCCGTGCTGCGCTCGCTGGAGGTGAGGGACAGCGTCCGGCTGGTGGCGTCCCTGCGCGACGCCGGCGCCCGGGAGGTGGTCTTCCTCGACCCCACCTTCAACCACCGGCCCGACTTCGACGGTCTGCTCGACGCGCTCGTCGAGGTGAACGCGTCGCGGAGCCTCGCCTTCTTCGCGGAGGTTCGCCCCGAGGGGCTGAAGCCCGAGCACGCCAAGAAGCTCGGCCGCGCGGGCTTCACCAAGCTCGAGCTCGGCCTCCAGTCGGTGAACCCGAAGACGCTCAAGCGCGTGAAGCGGGGAGGAAACCCGGCCAAGGTCGCCGAGGCCGCGCGCATGCTCCACGACGCGGGCATCGAGCTGCTCGTCGATCTGATCGTCGGCCTGCCGGGAGATACGAGCGACGACGTGCTCCGGGGCATCGACTACCTGTACGCCAACGGCCTCGCCGACGAGGCGCAGGTGTTCGGGTTGTCGCTCCTGCCAGGCACCGCGATGCGCGCGACCGCGGCCGCGGACGGCGTGGTGTTCGACCCCTCGCCGCCGTACCGGGTGCTGTCGACCGCGACGATGAGCCGCGAGGGGTTGCAGGGGACGCTCCGTGAGGCCGAACGCCGGCTCGATCGCCGGCTCGACGAGATGCCCCGGCCGCATCTGGTGGAGCGCTCCGGCAACGCCGCGATGCCGGACGTCGTGCGGGTCGACCTCGACGACTCCATCGCCGCGCCGGTGCCCGGAGCCCAGCACGTCGCCCTCTGGTTCGAGGGGCGCGATCTCTTCGCCGCTCGCGACGTGATGGGGCGGGTCATCGCCGCGCGGCTGGCGCTCGATCCGTACGCCACCCTCGACGTCGTCCTCGTGGCGCGAGAGGAGTTCCCGCTGGACCTCTTCGCTCACCTCCGCCGCGCGCTCGATCGGGGTACGCCGTCTTACGTCTCGCGCGTGCTCGCGCACCGCGGAGAGAACCTGCAGCGCCGCGTCGCCGTCGTCGTCCCCAAAGGCGCGGCGCTGAACGCCGATTGGCTCGCCGCCGCCGCCGAGCAGGTACCGGTCTACCAGGACCAGTCGGCGAAGCAGGCGCTCGAAGGGCTCGACGCCGAACCTCCGACCCGCGCCCGCGTCGTGGGCCCGGTGGCGCCGGCCGAGTGGGCAGCGCTGGTCGACCGCGCCGACGTGGAGCAGGTCTCCTTCGCCGACCGGACCCTCGAGGCGAAGTGGCTGCTCGACGCGCTCGGCGGCTGAGTCACTCTGGTCGAGGCCACGAGAACCCAGCGCGCTCGGCGTCGGTGAAGGGATCGAGCTCCTTCGGATAGCCCACGCTCCACAGCGTCAACGGCTCGGCGGGCGCGGTGGGGCAGTGAAAGAGCCGCTGCTCCTCGAGCCCGGCGCGGAACGTCTCCTGCGTCACGTCGCCGCGCGCCACGGCGGTCAGTCCCCCGACGAGCATTCGCACCATGTGGCGCGCGAAGCCGTCCCCGAGGAAGCGCAGGGTGACCCCGGTGCCGGCCGGCACCACCTCGATCGAGCCCACCGTGCGCGGCCGCACCTCGCTGGTCTTGAAGTGGAAGACGCGGAAGTCGCGCGTGCCGGGGACGAGCGCGGCGGCGTCGCGCAGGCGCGTGAGGTCTCCGGCCTTGGGCGCGGTCAGCTCGTAGCGGTACTCCTTCGAACTCGCGCTCCACGCTGCGTGAAAGCCGCTCGCGACCTCCCGCGCCAGGTGGACACCGAGATCGGGAGGCAGCGAAGCGTTGAGCCGGCTGGCCAGCGTCTCGAGCGGCACGTCGCGCTCGATGCGCGCGCTCAAGACCTGCATTCGAGCGCTCACGCCCCGGTCCGTTCGGCCCGCGACCACCGGGTTCCTCACCAGACCTGCCTCGGCGAACGCGCGCATCAGCTCGCCCTGCACCGTCCGCTCGCCCCGCTGGTGCTGGTAGCCGCGAAAGCCCGCGCCGCGGTACCAGCACCACAGCGCCACGATCTTGAAACGGCTCGGCAGCAGGCCCACGCGAGCGCGAGCCTACGTCAGGCATGGCGGGAGTCGGACGTGAACCGACGGCCTGGGACCACCACTGCTCGGTCGGCGTGCGGGCCCGGAGACTGACCGCGCGATCATGGCGGGCGGTCGCCGCCGGAGTAGAGGAGCCGCATGCCGGCCTGGACCTGCCCCCGCTGCCGTCAGCGCTTCGTGCAGCGCCACGCCCGACACTCCTGCGCCACCCAGAGCGTGGCGGCGTTCTTCGCCGGCCGGCCGAAGCTGCGGGCGCTCTTTGGGCGGATTCGCGCCGCGGTGGAGACCCTGGGACCGGTCGACGTGGTCGCCACCCGAAGCCAGATCTCGTTCAGGGCGCGCACGCGCTTTGCCTGGGTGTGGCTGCCGCAGCGGTGGCTCCCCCAGGCGCCGGGACACGAGCTGGTGCTCACGTTCGATCTCGACCGTCGGGTGCGCTCACCCAGGCCTACCGTCGCGCCCGCATGCCGTCCAAAGCCCAAGCCGCGCGCGACCGTGGAGCCCAGCGCACCTTGGCCACCTGGCCCGCGGCCTGCGCCGAGCGGGTGCTGCCGCGCTTCGAGCGCGCGCGTCCCGGCGACGATCGGCCGAGGCAGGCCATCGCCGACGCGCGCGCCTGGGTCCAGGGGAAGCTCTCGGAGGGTGAGGCCCGCGCGGCCGCCCTGAGC